>NZ_JBQQBQ010000006.1:0-352317 GCF_052245915.1 Nonomuraea sp. 10N515B | reverse complement strand
TGAGGTCTCCCACCATGAGAGTGGGTAAGGCCCCCGGTAGACGACCGGGTTGATAGGCCGGAGGTGGAAGCGCGGTAACGCGTGGAGCTGACCGGTACTAATAGGCCGAGGACTTGACCACAAAGCAGACTTTTTCTAGTCGTTGCTCGCGTCCACTACGCAATTCTGAGACAGCAAACAGGCTGTTTCTCAGGGTTACGGCGGTTATGGCGGGAAGGAAACACCCGGTTACATTCCGAACCCGGAAGTTAAGCTTCCCCGCGCCGATGGTACTGCACTCGGGAGGGTGTGGGAGAGTAGGTCACCGCCGGACAATCTTTATAGGAAGGGCCCGGACCAGGCATGGTCGCGGGCCCTTCTTGCGTTGTGCCCTCGGGGGCGAGGGCGAGTACGGACTGCCGCGGGCAGTCAGTAGGGTTGAGTTGTGGATTATCGTGCGGTTGAACGCGCGATCATGGAGCGCGGCGTCGAGTGGGATTTCGAGCCGACGCTCGACAGGATCGCGGCCCTCCTGGATGTGCTCGGCTCTCCGCAGCGGGCATACCCGGTGATACACATCGCCGGCACCAACGGAAAAACGAGCACGGCGCGGCTCACGGAGGCGCTGCTACGGGAGCGCAACTTGCGGGTGGGCCGGTTCACCAGCCCTCACCTCATCTCCATGCGCGAGCGGATCACGGTGGACGGAGAGCCGCTGAGCGAGGAGCGGTTCGCTGAGGTATACGAAGAGATCGCCCCATATGTAGAGCTCACTGATGCTCAGGGGCGGCGTATCCAGTTCTTCGAACTGCTGACTGCGATGGCCTTCGCGGCGTTCTCCGACACCCCAGTCGATGTCGCGGTCGTGGAGGCCGGGATGGGCGGATCGTGGGACGCCACCAATGTGGCGGACGGCATCGTGTCGGTCATCACGCCTATCTCCCTTGACCACACCGATCGGCTCGGGCCGGACATCCCGAGCATCGCCTCAGAAAAGGCCGGCATCATCAAGCCCGGCGCGACGACAGTGCTGGCCCAGCAGGAGCTGGCCGCGGCGGAGGTGCTGATGCGGCGGGCGGCCGAGGTGGGTGCCGTCGTGGCGCGGGAAGGGCTGGAGTTCGGGGTGATGAGCCGCGAGGTCGCGATGGGCGGCCAACTGCTCACGCTGCGCGGGCTCAAGGGTGTATACGATGAGGTCTACCTACCGCTCTACGGTGCTCACCAGGCAAGCAACGCGGTTTGCGCGCTGGCCGCCGTCGAGGCGTTGACCGCTGGTGATGACCCCCTCGACGTCGAGCTCGTACGGCAGGCGTTCGCCCAGGCGTCCTCTCCAGGGCGCATGGAGGTCGTGCGCCGCACGCCGACGGTGGTGATCGACGCCGCGCACAACCCCGGCGGCATGCAGGCCACCCTCGAAGGGCTGCATGAGGCGTTCGACTTCGCCAAGGTCATCGGGGTGGTCGCGGTCATGCGCGACAAGGACGTCCACACCTTGCTCGACCTGCTGGAGCCGGTCCTCGACGAGATCGTTGTCACCCGTAACTCGTCTCCTCGGTCGATGTCGCCCGACGAGCTGGCGTCGCTGGCGGAGCCGCTCTTCGGCGAGGACCGGGTGCACATCGAGGACCGGCTCGACGACGCCATCGACAAGGGGATCGGCATCGCCGACGCGGAAGGCGAGTTCAGCGGCACAGGGGTGCTGATCACCGGGTCCGTCGTCACAGCCGGCGACGCGCGACGGCTCCTGAACGTGGATGGCGCCTAATGGTCGGCATGTCGCAAAGTGGGTGGTTCGCGATGAAGGACTTCCAAGTCACGCCCGGGATGCGCCGCCTCGGCGCCAGCGTGCTCGGCATGGAGGCCATTGTCGCGGGACTGATCACACCCGTGGCGATCACCGTGGGCGGGGTCGCGCCCGCGCTGGCCGTGAGCGTCGGCATCGGGCTGGCCGTGTTGTGCGTGGTCGCCGCGGGCCTGCTCAAGAGGCCCTTCGGCTATGTCCTCGGCAGCGTCGTACAGGTGCTGGCGATCTGCACGGGTTTCCTGGTGACAGCGATGTTCTTCCTCGGATCGATCTTCGCAGCACTGTGGATCACGGCGATTATCGTCGCTCGTCGTGTCGAGGGCGTCACTAACCGCTAAAGTCGGCCTACATGGCCGTCCCCCCGATCCAGCGGTCGCCCCGTCCGGCCGGCCCCAGGCACCCGTGGCTGCTCGACACGGTGCTCGGGCTGCTCGTCGTGGCTGCGCTGCCACTGGCGATCATCACGATCCCCAACACGCTCTCCGTCGTCGCCAAGCTGCTGCCCGGCGACATCGATCAGGTCGGCTTGATGCGTACGCACGGGCTCGCCCTGCCCGCGCTCATGCTGACCGTCCCGCTCGCGGCCGTGGTGCTGCGGCGAGTCAAGGCGGCCCATCTCATGCTCGGCGGCCTGGCCTTGGTGGCCCTTTCCGACGCCGCAGGCGGATACGCCGCCTCTGAGCTCGTCGTCGGAGCCGTTCGCGTGCTGCGCGGCATTGGGGCCGGGGTCATCGTGCCGGCCACTCTCGCGGCCGTCTGGGGCCGCGTGGCGATGCTGCGGGGCTTGTGGGTGGGAGTGTTCAGCTTGAGCCTGCTCGCCGCCCAGGCGCTCGCGCTCTGGCCGCTCGACGAGGTGAGCAACTGGAAGGTGACGTTGCAGCCGTACCCGCTGGTGACGGGGGTGGCGCTGGGTCTGGCAGCCGTCTATCTGCTCGTTTGGACGCTCCTCGGCCGTCCCGCCGAGCCTCGCCTCCACCTACGGGAGCGCAGCCGGCTGCTGCTGGCCGCCGTGCCCGCGGCGGGCATCGCGGTCGTGGCGATCAGCACCGCGACCGAAGGGTGGCGGGCCGTCCCGGTGATCATGCTGGCGGCCACGGCGATCGTCGGGCTGCTGGCGTTGGCCTCGATCGGCACGGGCGAGAGCCGCACGCTGGCGTACTCGATGGTGGCGGTCGGTGTCGTGCTGGTGCCGAGCGCGGCGCAGGTCACGCTGGTGGAGATGGGCGGCCTCGGCGGCCCCGGGCTGCGTGGGCTCTGGATCCCCTTCGCGGTCGCCGGAGTGCTGGCGGTCGGCGCGTCGGTCGTGGTGTGGCGGTTCGCGTGCGCCGCTGGACGGTGGCTGGCGCCACTGGGGCTGTTGTCCATGGTCGGGGGGCTGTCTTCGGTGCGGCTGGTGGTGCCGTCGGCCGACGGTGTTGTCTTGGCGGTGCCGTTCACGCTGCTCGCCGTGGGGGCGGCGGTGGCGTTGACGGCCACGCTGCAGGAGGTTGGGTACGGGACGGCGGCGTTCGGGTTGTCGCTGTGCTTCGCCGGCGTGCTGGCCGGTTTCCTGCTGGGCACGGGTGTGCAGATGGTCATGCTGGACGGCGTACGGTCGGCTCAGGAGCTGGTCGACAACTATGTCGGGGCGCTGCGGTGGTGGGCGTTGGTCGGCGGCTTCCTTCTGGTGGCGATCATCGTGCTCGCGGCTGTGATGGTGCGGCGGCCCGGCGCGGAGACGCTGATCCGGGTGGAGGGTGATCCGCCACCCTCGGGTGCGGGACCAGAGCATGGCGATGATGGAGAGGTGCCGGCTGGAGACGGTGCGGGCCCGTCGCAGAATGCCCGGACGGTCGTCGGGGTGGCGGAGGCGTCCAGCGGAGGCAGCGAGGGCGGCAGGCGTAAGTGGGGGGACGCCTCGCAGAGCGACGACGACAGCGGCGAGGTCGTGCCTGGCGGGAGCGAGGACCAAGCAGGCGACGACGAGGACGGGCCGACCGGGATCGTGCCGCGGGTCGTGGCGCCCGCGTCGTCTCAGGGAGCCTTCGACAAGGGGGAATCGCGGCGCGACGGCGACGAGGCGCCCGGTTCTGAGGGAGCGGTGCCTGCTGTGCCGCCGCCAGGGCAATCGCCTGAAGACACCACATCCCCATAGGCCGCCGAGATCCGCACGGGAAACGAGGGTACGGCGCGGGGCGGTAAGCTGAGGGCCCAGCTACGGCGACGCGCGGGCCGATGCCCCCGTGACGCGTCCTCGCGGTGCGGCCGGCGCCGATAGCCGCGACCCCAATCTGTTCGAAGGAGAACTTCAAGTGTCCGAGCGCACTCTTGTCCTGATCAAGCCCGACGGGGTGAAGCGTGGCCTCATCGGTGACGTGATCGCCCGTGTGGAGCGCAAGGGCCTCAAGGTCGTGGCGATGGACCTGCGCACCCTCGACGCCGACACCGCCAAGGTCCACTACGCCGAGCACGCCGAGCGGCCGTTCTTCGGCGAGCTCGTCGAGTTCATCACGTCGGGCCCGCTCGTGGCCATGGTGCTCGAGGGCCCGCGCGCCGTCGAGGCCTTCCGCGCGCTGGCCGGTGCCACCGACCCGGTGAAGTCGGCGCCCGGCACGATCCGCGGCGACCACGCGCTCGAGATCGGCGAGAACGTCGTGCACGGCTCCGACTCCCCCGAGTCCGCCGCCAGGGAGATCAAGATCTTCTTCCCGGACCGGTTCTAGCCGCTTCGCGCTCCGCCCGCGCCCGTGTCAGCTGTCCAGCTGCGCGGGCGCGTGGTTTTTGGCTGGGCGGGGCGGCGAGGTTTCTGTCGGCAGGCTCCCGTACGCTGTGGCGCAGTGTCGGCGGTGCGTCGTCCAGGCCTTTGGAACGTTCCAGCTACTGGCCGGATGTTGTGGTGCAATCCGGGCAAAATTGCGGTTGAGGTTGAGGCTGGAGATTTTTGAGGAGCGCGGGGCCTGATCGCACCCATCGGCGGGTACGTCACGTTACGATTCGAATTCATTCCGTAGTCACTCGCGAACGACGTTACGGAGGGCTCCGTTCCCCATGGGCAGCAAGCTCGCGTTCCTCGGCCGTGACATGGCGGTCGACCTGGGCACCGCCAACACGTTGGTCTACGTGCGCGGCCGGGGCATCGTGCTCAACGAGCCGTCAGTCGTGGCGATCAACACCACTACGGGCAAGATCGTTGCAGTTGGCATCGAGGCCAAGCGGATGATCGGTCGCACGCCCGGCAACATCATCGCGGTCCGCCCGCTCAAGGACGGTGTGATCGCCGACTTCGACGTCACCGAGCGTATGTTGCGATATTTCATCCAAAGGGTGCATAGGCGTCGGCATTTCGCCAAGCCGCGCATCATCATCGCCGTGCCCAGCGGCATCACCAGCGTCGAGCAGCGCGCGGTGAAGGAGGCCGGCTACCAGGCGGGCGCCCGGAAGGTCTACATCGTCGAGGAGCCCATGGCCGCCGCCATCGGGGCGGGGCTGCCCGTGCACGAGCCCACCGGCAACATGGTCGTCGACATCGGTGGCGGCACCACTGAGGTGGCGATCATCTCGATGGGCGGCGTGGTCACCAGCCAGTCGATCAGGATCGGCGGCGACGAGCTCGACCAGGCGGTGATCGCGTTCGCCAAGAAGGAGTTCTCCCTGATGCTCGGCGAGCGCACCGCCGAGGAGATCAAGATGGCCATCGGCTCGGCCTGCCCCAACGGTGAGGAGGCGCACGCGGAGATCCGCGGCCGCGACCTGGTCAGCGGGCTGCCCAAGACGATCATCGTGTCCGGTGAGGAGATCAGGAAGGCCATCGAGGAGCCGGTCAACGCGATCGTGGACGCGGTGAAGAGCACGCTCGACAAGTGCCCGCCCGAGTTGTCCGGCGATATCATGGACCGCGGCATCGCGCTCACCGGCGGAGGCGCCCTGCTCAAGGGGCTGGAGGAGCGGGTCAAGGCCGAGACGGGCATGCCGGTGCACCTCGTCGACAACGCACTCGACTCGGTGGCCATCGGCTCGGGCAAGTGCGCCGAGGAGTTCGAGGCGCTCCAAGACGTCCTGGTGCCGGAGTCGCGACACTGATGAGAGACTCGCGCCGGGCCCGGCTGATCCTCGGAGCGCTGCTGACGGCGGCTCTGGTCATCCTGACCATCGACCACCGCACCGGCGAGAGCTCGCCGCTGCGTCCGCTGCGCGCTGCCGGGGCATGGGTGTTCGGCACGGCCGAGCAGTTCGGCAGTGGGCTGGTGCGGCCGGTCGGCGGGTTCGTGCGCGCCATCCTGACGGCGCCGAGCGCCCAGGAACGCATCGAGGTCCTCAAGGAGGAGAATGCGAAGCTGCGCACGGAGCTGCTGACGGGCAAGCTCGACGGCGCCCGCTCCAGCGAGCTCAAGAAGGTGCTCGGGCTGTCGGGGACGGGTGGATACAAGGTCGTCGCGGCCAACGTGGTCGCCAGGCGCGGGCAGCCGGGGTTCGAGGACACCGTCCAGATCGACGCCGGCACCAGTGACGGCGTGGAGCCTGAGATGACCGTGCTCAATGGTGATGGGCTGGTCGGACGGGTGATCCACGCATCCGCCCGCACGTCGACGGTGGTGCTGCTCAGCGATCCGGCCTCGGCCGCGGGGGCGCGGCTGGAGGGCGGGAGGGAGATCGGGGTGGTGCACGGGGTGGGGGAGCACGGCAGGCTCGTCCAGTTCCGCCTCCTCGACTCCACAGCGCCGCTGACCAGGGGCGCGCGCATCGTCAGCTTCGGTTCCCAAAACGGCCGGCCGTACGTTCCGGGGGTGCCGATCGGGGTGATCGAGCGGGTGGAGTCGACCCCTGGGGAGCTGACCCGCATCGCGTACGCCCGGCCGTATGCGGATCTGACGGCACTCGACGTGGTGGGTGTGGTGGTGGAGGCGCCCAAGCGGGATCCGCGTGACGCGGTGCTGCCTGCCAAGCGTGACGCGGTGCTGCCCGCCAAGGAGGGGTCCCGGTGATCGGGTCGGGAGCGCTGATCGGGTGGCGGCATGTGGCTGGTGTGACTGAAGGCGTCCGGAGGTGCCGGCGGGCCGCGGGTGTGGCGGTCGAGCGGTGTCGGCCGAGAGGGGGCGCGGTGAGTGGAAGGGCCGGTCGGAAGGGGGCGCTGTGATCGGCGGGATCTCCGTGCTGCTGGCGTTGCTGGCTCAGGTCATGCTGGTCAATCGGCTGCCACTGCCGGCGGGGGGGGCGCCTGACCTGGTGTTGCTGGCCGTCGTCGGCGCGGCGCTGGCACGGGGGGCTTCGTCCGGGGCGATGCTCGGCTTCTTCGCCGGGCTGCTGGTCGACGTCATGCCGCCGACCGCGCACCTGGTGGGCCAATACGCGTTCGTGCTGGCGCTCGCCGGCTACATCGCCGGGCGCGGTGCGGGCGGGCCGGTGACGACCGTGGTGCTGTGCGTGCTGCTGGCGCCGTTGCTGGCCGCGGCCGTGGGCATGCTCATCTCTGATCCCCGGGTGACCATGTCCACGCTGATCGAGCAGGTGCCGGTCACCGTCGTCTACACGCTGCTCGTGTCGCCGATCGTGATCTGGCTGACGACGCGGGGCAGATGGTCGAGGTACTCGACATGATCAGGATGCGGGCCCGGCTGCTGGTGCTGCACGTGCTGGTGCTGGTGCTGCTCGTCGTGCTGGCTGTGCGCTTGTGGCAGGTGCAGGTCGTGCGCGGAAACGAGTTCGTGACGCGGGCGACGGAGACCAGGACGCGGACGGTCATCGTGCCGGCCGTGCGCGGGCAGATCCTCGACTCGTCGGGACGGCCGCTGGTGCGCAACAAGACCGCGCTCGTCGTGTCCGTGGACCGGGCCATGCTGTCGCGGATGCCCGACGGAGGGATGACGGTGCTGCGCAAGTTGTCCGCGGTGCTCGGCATGCCGGTCGCGGACCTGCAGCAGCGCATCACGCCGTGCGGGCCGGGGGTGGGCAAGCCATGCTGGACGGGATCGCCATACCAGCCGGTTCCGCTGGATGAGAAGGTCGACCCACGCAAAGCGCTGCAGATCCTGGAGCGGCAGGAGGAGTTTCCCGGCGTGACGGCGGAGATCCACTCCGTGCGGCAATATCCCGGCGGCAGGGCCGGCGCGCAGATGCTGGGTTACCTGCAACCGGTGACCGAGCAGGAGCTGGAGCAACGCGAAGGGCTCAAGGCCAGCTTCTCCGGTGTGGACCTGGCCGGGCGCGACGGGCTCGAATACGTCTACGACGACGCGCTACGCGGCAAGTCGGGCCTGCGCAGGGTGCAGGTGGACCGGATGGGCAAGGCACTCGGGCTGGAGGAGCAGGTGCCGCCCATCCCCGGCGACCATCTGGTCACCAGCATCGACTCGCGGATCCAGACGATCACCGAGAGGGCACTGAACAAGGCGATGAAGTCTGCGCCCGCGGCCGACGGCGGAGCCGGGGTGGTGCTGGACGCGCGCTCGGGGCGGGTGGTGGCGGTGGCCAGCGCGCCCGGCTACGATCCGGCGATCTGGGGTGGCGGGATCTCGGCCCGTGGATACCAATGGCTGCTGTCGGACAAGTCCGGTAAGCCGCTGGTGTCGCGGGCCATCAACGGCCAGTTCGCGCCGGGCTCCACGTTCAAGATCTCCTCCGTTTCGGCGATGTTGCGGGCCGGCTATCCGCTCAATGGCAAATACGGCTGCCCGGGCTCCTACACGGTGGGCGGCCGGGCCTTCAACAACTTCCGCGGCATCGGGCTGGGCACCCTCGACCTGCACACGGCACTGGTCAAGTCATGCGACACGATCTTCTACCGGGCGGCGTACGAGCAATACCTCAAGGACGGGGGGCGGCAACCGAAGAAGAAGCCGAAAGAGGTGTTCTCCAACATGGCCAGGTCGTTCGGGTTCGGCAGCCCGACCGGCGTGGACCTGCCCGGCGAGTCGGCCGGCCGCATTCCCGACCGCGCCTGGAAACGGGATCTGTGGAACAGGACCAGCGCGATCAACTGTGAGCGGTCGCGCAAGGGATATCCGGAAGTGAAGGACCGGGCGCGGGCCGAGTTCCTCAAGCGGCTGGCGCTGGAAAACTGCACCGAGGGATTCCTGCTGCGGCCGGGCGACTCGGCCAACTTCTCCATCGGCCAGGGCGACGTGCTGGTCACGCCGATGCAGCTGGCCAGGGCGTACATGGCGCTGGTGAGTGACGGGAAGGTGCGCAGCCCGCGCATCGGATGGGCGCAGGTGCGGCCCGACGGCAAGGTGGTCAGGACCTTCCCTGTGCCCGTGGTGGGCAAGCTGCCGCTCAGCGAGAAAGAGCGGCTCTACATCAAGAACGCGCTGAGCCAGGTCGCCCAGGACGGCACCGCGGCGGGGGCGTTCGCCGGATTCCCGATGAACAAGGTCCGCATCGGTGGCAAGACCGGCACCGCGGAGGTGTGGGGCAAGAAGGACACCTCCTGGTTCGCCTCCTTCGCGCCCACGAAGAACCCTCAGTACGTGGTGGTCGTCATGGTCTCCCAGGGCGGGATGGGCTCGCAGACCGCGGCGCCGGCCGTGCGGGAGATCTACGAGGGCATTTACGGCATCAAGCGGCCCGCGGCCGTGCCCGGCGGAAAGCTGACCACCAAGCTGCCGACGTTCAGGCCGGACGGGACGGTGGTCCCGGGATGATCGCGCGCACCGCTGTCATCCGGCGGCCCTCGCTCCTGCGGCGGATGGCGCACGAGAATTCGACGATACGCCGGCTCGACGGGCTGATGCTGGTCGCGGTGGCCGGGTTGTGCGTGATCGGCACACTGCTGGTGTGGTCCTCCACCAGGACCTGGGCGCCCGGAGCCACGGGACTGGTGAAGAAGCACCTGCTCAACGAGGTCATCGGAGTGGTGCTGTGCGCGGTGGTGGCCACGATCGACCACCGGGCGATGCGGGCGTACGCGCCGCTGGTGTTCCTGGTGTCCTTGGTGGGCCTGGGGCTGGTGCTCACGCCACTGGGGGCGACGATCAACGGGTCGCATTCGTGGATCCTGCTGGGCGGGGGTTTCGCGGTGCAGCCGTCGGAGTTCGCCAAAGTGGGGCTGCTGCTGATCATCGCGATGCTGCTGGCGCAGCCGGCCGAGGGCACCGATCGGCCCCGCGGGCTCGACGTCACGCTGGCGCTCGTGGCCGCGGTGATCACGATGGGAATGGTGATGCTCCAGCCCGATCTCGGCACGGCCATGGTCCTGGCCGTGATCACGGCGGCTGGGCTGATCATCGGAGGCGTGCGCAAGCGAGTGATCATCGCGATGACGCTGGTGGCCGCAGCCGGGATTTTCGCGGTGTTCAAATTCGAGATGCTGGAGCCCTACCAGGTGGCGCGGTTCACCGCGTTCGTGGATCCGAGCGTCGATCCGCGCGGAGTGGGCTACAACAGCACTCAGTCGCTGATCGCCATCGGATCCGGGCAGTTGCTGGGCAAGGGGCTGCTCGGCGGCGGGCAGACGACCGGCAGGTTCGTGCCCGAGCAGCACACCGACTTCATCTTCACGGTGGCGGGAGAGGAGTTCGGGTTCCTCGGGTCGGTCACCGTCGTGTTGTTGCTCGGCGTGGTGCTGGTGCGCGGGCTGAAGATCGCCAGGAAGTGTGAGGACCGGTTCGGGACGCTGGTCGCAGGGACGATCGTGTGCTGGTTCGCCTTCCAGACGTTCATCAACGTCGGGATGACGATCGGGATCATGCCGATCACCGGGCTGCCGCTGCCGTTCGTGTCATATGGCGGGACCGCGACATTCGCGAATCTCATCGCGATTGGGCTTCTCCAAGCCATCAAGATGCGCGGTCAGTCGTTTAATTAGAAGTATGTTCTTGGCCTATTGCGATGAGTGCGAGGAGCGCTTTCTGCTGCCCGCGAACCACGTGGTCGCCCTGCACAACCTGGAAAGCGGCGTGATCGCCGTGGAGCTGACCTGCTACGAAGGGCACCACGTCCTGGTGCTCAGCGGAAATGACATCGACATCACCGGACCTGCCACCGTCTGACCGCCGCTACCCTGGACCGTATGCCTGTCGAGTCGATTTTCCACCGCCTGGAAGCGCTGCTGCCCAAGGTGCAGAAGCCGATCCAGTATGTGGGAGGTGAGCTCAACTCGACCGTCAAGGACTGGGACTCCGCCGACGTGCGGTGGGCGTTGATGTACCCGGACGCCTACGAGGTCGGGCTGCCCAACCAGGGCGTGGCGATCCTCTACGAGATTCTCAACGAGCTGCCCGCGACTCTGGCCGAGCGCACCTACGCGGTGTGGCCGGACCTCGAGGCGCTCATGCGGGCCGAGGGCGTCCCACAGTTCACCGTCGACGCGCACCGGCCGGTGCGTGCCTTCGACGTGCTGGGGGTGTCGTTCTCCACCGAGCTCGGCTACACCAACATGCTGACCGCCCTCGACCTGGCGGGCATTCCGCTGCACGCGGTCGACCGGGGCGAGGACGACCCGATCGTGCTCGCGGGCGGCCACGCGGCCTTCAACCCCGAGCCGATCGCCGACTTCCTCGACGCGGCCGTGCTCGGCGACGGCGAGCAGATTGCGATCGCCATCTCCGAGGTCATCCGCGAGTGGAAGGCCGAGGGCCGGCCCGGCGGGCGGGACGAGCTGCTGATGCGGCTCGCCGAGTCCGGCGGCGTCTACGTGCCCAAGTTCTACGACGTCGACTACCACCCGGACGGGCGCATCAAGCGTGTCGCGCCCAACAGGCCCGACGTGCCGTGGCGGGTGCACAAGCACACCGTGATGGACCTGGACGAGTGGCCCTATCCGAAGAAGCCGCTGGTCCCGCTGGCGGAGACGGTGCATGAGCGGTTCAGCGTGGAGATCTTCCGCGGCTGCACCCGCGGGTGCCGGTTCTGCCAGGCAGGCATGATCACGCGCCCGGTGCGCGAGCGGTCGATCACCACGATCGGGGCGATGGTCGAAAACGGCATCAAGGAGTCCGGCTTCAACGAGGTCGGGCTGCTGTCGCTGTCATCGGCCGACCACTCCGAGATCGGTGACGTCGCCAAGGGCCTGGCCGACCGCTACGAGGGCACCAACACCTCGCTGTCGTTGCCCTCGACGCGGGTGGACGCGTTCAACATCGACCTGGCCAATGAGTTCTCCAGGAACGGCAGGCGCTCGGGCCTGACGTTCGCGCCGGAGGGCGGCTCGGAGCGGATGCGCAAGGTGATCAACAAGATGGTCACCGAGGAAGACCTCATCCGCACCGTCACCACGGCATATTCGCAGGGGTGGCGGCAGGTCAAGCTCTACTTCATGTGCGGCCTGCCCACTGAGCAGGACGAGGACGTGCTGGGCATCGCCGACCTGGCCAAGAAGGTCATCAAGGCGGGCCGCGAGGCCACCGGCAGCCGCGACATCCGCTGCACGGTCTCCATCGGCGGCTTCGTGCCCAAGCCGCACACGCCGTTCCAGTGGGCCGGGCAGGCCGACCACGAGACCGTCGACCGGCGGCTCAGGGCGCTGCGTGATGCGCTCCGGAGCGACAAGGCATACGGCCGGGCCATCGGCTACCGCTACCACGACGGCAAGCCCTCGATCGTGGAGGGCCTGCTGTCACGTGGCGACCGCCGGGTCGCGGCCGTGATCCGCGCCGTCTGGGAGGAGGGTGGCAGGTTCGACGGCTGGAGCGAGCACTTCTCCTACGAGCGCTGGATGGCGGCCGCCGAGAAGGCCGGCATCGACGTGGACTGGTACACCACGCGTGAGCGGGAGGAAAACGAGGTCCTGCCGTGGGACCACCTCGACGCCGGGCTCGACCGCGAATGGTTGTGGCAGGACTGGCAGGAGGCCGTCTCCGGCGGCGAGGTCGAGGACTGCCGCTGGACTCCCTGCTATGACTGCGGCGTCTGCCCGACCATGGGCACAGAAATTCAAATCGGTCCCACGGGGCGAAAACTCCTTCCTCTGACGGTGGTCTAGCGCGCTCAGTGGGCGAGCCGTGCCTCGGCGTACACATACATACGCTGGGGCGGCTTATCCTGAGACGAAGGGACCTGAAAAGAAGGAACTCTGACAAGGGAAGGACGACAAGCTCTGAAACCTGTTCCCGAAGGGCCTCCGCCCGCGCCCACGGTGCAGCGCCTTCGCGTGCGTTACGCCAAGCGCGGCCGCCTGCGCTTCACCAGCCACCGCGACATTTCGCGGGCCGTCGAGAGGGCGGTTCGCCGTGCCGGCATTCCGGTGGCTTACAGCGCGGGATTCTCGCCCCACCCGAAGATCTCCTACGCGGGCGCGGCGCCGACCGGTGTCGCCAGCGAAGCCGAATACCTCGAGATCGGTGTCACCACGCACTGCGACCCCGAGCAGGTCAGGTCCGATTTGGACCGGTCGTTGCCGCCGGGGCTCGATGTGATCGACGTCGTGGAGGCGGGTCAGGGTGGACTGGCTGACCGCTTGGAGGTCTCCGAGTGGGAGGTGCGGCTGCCTGGTGCCGATCGCGAGCTCGCCGAGGTGGCGGCGGAGAAGTTCCTCGCGGCGGGCACCGTGGAGGTCGAGCGCCTCACCAAGAAGGGCCCCCGTCGCTTCGACGCGCGCGAGGCCGTCCTGGTGCTGACGGTGTCCGAGGGAACAGACAGAATCGCAGCTCAGGTGCTTGGAGGACCGTGTGTCATACTGCGCATGGTTGTTCGGCACATGACGCCTGCCGTTCGACCCGACGATGTGCTCACAGGGCTGCGCCTTGTGGCCGACTTCGCGCCGCCGGTTCCCCCAGAGGTGACCAGGCTGGCGCAGGGGCCGCTCGACGTCAGCACCGGTGCGCTTGCCGATCCGCTCGACCTGGACCGCGACACAACGCGCGGCGGCGAGGCGGGACCGGCGGGTGAGCACGCCGTCGGTTAAGGACGCGCCCAGCATGAGCCGGGCACGACCGCTGACAGGACTTGGCGCCGGTGCCTCCGACACGGAGGCGCTGGCGGACAACTGAGACACGAGGGCTCCTGCGCGGCGCGGCGACGCGCCCGGGAGCTGACGGGAGAGCGCCCGCATGCTCGACAACGAGCCCAACGCCGGGGCCACTGGCCCTGACGGGGAAACAACTGAACAGACCAAGGTGACCGCGCGTCGCCGCTCCGCCAGCCGCCCGGCCGGTCCGCCGCCCGAGCTGCCCGAGGAGCCGGCTTCCGTTCCGGTCACCCTTCCCGCCGCGCAGGCCGCGCCGTCGGTCGCGGAGGGCGCGCCGGTGCAGCGCACCGTCGTGCAGCGCGCTGCCGGCGAGCCTGATCCTGACGTTCTCGCGGCGGCTGCTGCCGCCACGGCCGGCGAGGCCCCAAGAGAGAGCACAGTCGAGAGCCCGGTCGAGGGCGTCTTGGCCGAGGCCGTCGCCGAAGCCGAAGACAAGCCCAAGAGGGCTACGAGGACCCGGTCCACCGCGACGACTCCGCGGCGGCGCACCACGAAGAAGGCCGCCGAGGACCAGCCGGAAGAGGCACAAGCGCTCCCGGAGGGTGCTGTGCCCGCCGAGGCCGAGGCGGCGCCCGTGAAGCGGCGCAGGACCACGCGCAAGAAGGCCGAGCCGGAAGAGGCTGTGGCGCCCGAGGCTCCCGCCGCCGCCGACGAGGCGGTTGCCGGGGAGACGGCTGGTGCCGGTGACGTGGCGGCCGCCGCACCGCGGACCGGCCGCACCAGGACGCGCGCCGGGCGTGGCGCTGCGGCGCGAGCGGCAGCCGGCGGTGACGCCGGGGTCGGTGCCGAAGCAGCGGAGGCCGAAGGCGCGGCGGTTTCGCGCCCGAAGGCCGCCGCGGCGGACGCTTCCGGCGTCCAGGCGGTGGTTTCCGGCGGTGACGTCGAGGGCGAAGAGGACATCATCGAGATCCTGCCCGAGGACGAGCCGCTCGACGATGAGCCCGCAGGCGAGGACCTCGACGAGGAGCTCGAGCGGCCGAGTCTGCTCGCCGACCCGTTCGGGTTCGCGGCCCGCACACAGGACGAGGCGGGCGGCACCGCGTTCCAGCGGCCGGCGGCCATTTTCGCGCCGCTGTTCCAGGCGCCCGACCCCAGCCAGGCCAAGCCCGCCGTGGTCCGGCGGCCCGAGCCGCAGCCCGAGGCCGCCGAAGCTCGCCCCGCAGAGGCGGAGGACGTGGCCGAGGAGGCCGTGAGCGAGGAAGAGACCGACGTCGACACCTCCGATGAGCAGGAGGAAGAGGCCGGTGGCAGGCGCCGTCGCCGCCGCCGTGGCGGTCGCGGCCGTGGCAAGGCCCGCGAGCGCGACGAAGCCGAGGACAGCGAGGAGTCCGAGGAGGAGACCGACGAGGAGCAGGGCGAGGAGGCCCAGGACGAGGAGGGCTCCACGTCGCGTCGCCGTCGTCGCCGTCGCCGCCGCGGGTCCGACGAGACCCCTGAGCCGGCCAGCGACGACCCGCCGAACACGGTGGTGCGCATCCGCGCGCCGCGATCCGGCCGTGCGGCCTCGCTCGAGACCGCCACCGACGGCGTGCAGAGCGTGCGCGGCTCCACCAGGCTGGAGGCCAAGAAGCAGCGGCGCCGCGAGGGCCGCGAGCTGGGCCGCAGGCGCCCGCCGATCATCACGGAGTCGGAGTTCCTGGCCCGCCGCGAGTCCGTCGACCGCATGATGGTGGTGCGCAGGCAGGGCGACCGCACGCAGATCGCGGTGCTGGAGGACGGCGTGCTCGTCGAGCACTACGTCAACCGCGAGGCCAGCCAGTCCTACGTGGGCAACGTCTACCTCGGCAAGGTGCAGAACGTGCTGCCGTCGATGGAGGCGGCGTTCGTGGACATCGGCAAGGGCAGGAACGCTGTCCTGTACGCCGGTGAGGTCAACTTCGACACCGCCGGAATGGAAGGCCAGCCCAAGCGGATCGAGTCGGCGCTGAAGTCGGGCCAGTCGGTGCTCGTGCAGGTCACCAAGGACCCGATCGGGCACAAGGGCGCGCGGCTCACCTCGCAGATCAGCCTGCCCGGGCGCTACCTGGTTTACGTGCCCGACGGCTCGATGACCGGCATCAGCCGCAAGCTGCCCGACAAGGAGCGCACGCGGCTCAAGAGCATCCTGAAGAAGGTCATGCCCGAGAACGCCGGCGTGATCGTACGCACCGCGGCCGAGGGCGCCTCCGAGGACGAGCTGGCCCGCGACGTGGCCCGGCTGTCCGCCCAGTGGGAGAACATCCAGAAGAAGGCCAAGTCGGCGAGCCCGCCCGAGCTGCTGTCCGCCGAGCCCGACCTGACCATCAGGGTCGTACGGGACGTCTTCAACGAGGACTTCACCTCGCTGGTCGTGCAGGGCGAGGAGGCCTGGGACACGGTCGACGACTACGTCAAGTACGTCGCGCCGCACCTGGGCGAGCGGCTGTCGAGGTGGGACGGCGAGCAGGGCGACGGCGACGTCTTCGAGTCGTACCGGATCGACGAGCAGCTCGCCAAGGCAATGGACCGCAAGGTGTGGCTGCCGAGCGGCGGCTCGCTGGTGATCGACCGTACCGAGGCGATGACCGTCGTCGACGTCAACACCGGCAAGTTCACCGGACAGGGCGGAAACCTCGAGGAGACCGTCACCAGGAACAACCTGGAGGCGGCCGAGGAGATCGTGCGCCAGCTCCGGCTGCGCGACATCGGCGGCATCATCGTGATCGACTTCATCGACATGGTGCTGGAGTCGAACCGGGACCTGGTGCTGCGGCGGCTCCTGGAGTGCCTGGCGCGCGACAGGACCAAGCACCAGGTGGCCGAGGTGACCTCCCTGGGTCTGGTCCAGATGACGCGTAAGCGGGTCGGTCAGGGGCTCCTGGAGGCCTTCTCGACGCCGTGTGAGTGCTGCAACGGGCGTGGCCTGCTGGTCTCCACGGAGCCGGTGGAGTCCAAGCCGGAGCCGCGCGGCACGCAGGGGAAGATGGCCGTGGAGAAGGCGGTCTCCGACAAGGTTTCCGCGGCCAAGGAGTCCGCAGGCCGTGATACGGTGACCGGTGCGCTTGAAGACGTCCCGGCAGAGGACGACCAAGCGGGTCAGACTTCTGGCAGGGGGCGGCGACGCTCCCGCCGAGCTAAGTCCGCCGAGTAGCCCTCGGCGGACGTCCGACGATCCGTCCGGTTCGCCTGGGGGACCGCTCATCCGGTACCCTGGTAAATCGGTGCGTCAGGTGACGTGCCCTGTTGGCGCGCCTACTCGGATCGTCGGTTCGAGACAGGACCGAATGACAAGGCGCAGCATTCGGCGGCCATCCTCGTTGGGGGATGGCCGTGACAACAGCGAGTCAGTAGAAGGGTTCCGCGGTGTACGCGATCGTTCGTTGCGGCGGCAGGCAGCAGAAGGTCTCCGTCGGTGACGTCCTCGAGGTGGACAAGGTCGCCGGCGAGGTCGGCTCTTCGGTTTCGCTGCCGACGGTGCTCGTCGTCAACGATGGCGACGTGACGACCGAGGCGGGCAAGTTCACGGTCAGCGCCGAGATCCTCGGTGAGACCAAGGGCCCGAAGATCCGCATTCTCAAGTACAAGAACAAGACCGGTTACAAGAAGCGCCAGGGTCACCGCCAGCGGTACACCCAGGTGAAGATCACCGGTATCGACCAGGCCTGATCGGGAGTTTGAGAGATGGCACACAAGAAGGGCGCGTCGTCCACCCGGAACGGCCGTGACTCCAACGCGCAGCGCCTGGGCGTCAAGCGTTTCGGTGGCCAGCTGGTCAACGCGGGCGAGATCATCGTCCGCCAGCGTGGCACCCACTTCCACCCCGGTGACAACGTCGGCCGTGGTGGCGATGACACGCTGTTCGCGCTGGCCGCCGGTCACGTGCAGTTCGGCGTCAAGCGCGGCCGCAGGGCCGTGAGCATCGTTCCCGTCGCGGAGTAGCTTTTCCTCCTCCCGACCTGGGGATCTTCTGGGGTGGATCGAGCGGTTTCGATCCACCCCTTTTGCGTTGTGTGGGAACTATGAGAGGCCCCTGGTGGGGCGATGGAGGAGAACGCGGCATGCCGGACTTTGTGGACCAGGTGGTCCTGCATATCAAGGCCGGTGACGGGGGGAACGGGTGTGCCTCCATCCACCGGGAGAAGTTCAAACCGCTCGGCGGCCCCGACGGGGGCAACGGCGGGCGCGGCGGCGATGTGATCCTCGAGGTCGATCCCAACACCGCAACCCTGCTCGACTACCATCGGCGGCCCCATCGCAAGGCCGACAACGGCAAGCAGGGGCAGGGCTCCAACCGGGACGGTGCCAACGGGGAGGACGTGGTCCTGCCCGTCCCCAACGGCACCGTCGTCAAGGACGCCGGCACGGGCGAGGTGCTGGTGGACCTCGTGGGAGCCGGCACCCGATATGTGATCGCCCAGGGTGGGCATGGCGGGCTGGGTAACGCCGCCCTGGCCAGCACGAAGCGGAAGGCGCCCGGGTTCGCGCTGCTCGGGGAGCCGGGCGACGGGCTCGACGTCATGCTGGAGCTGAAGAGCGTCGCGGACGTGGCGCTGGTCGGGTTCCCGAGCGCCGGCAAGTCGTCGCTGATCGCCGCCCTGAGCGCGGCCAAGCCGAAGATCGCCGACTATCCGTTCACCACGTTGATCCCCAATCTCGGGGTGGTGACGGCAGGGGACAACGTGTTCACCGTGGCGGATGTGCCGGGGCTCATTCCCGGGGCGTCGCAGGGGAAGGGGCTCGGGCACGAGTTCCTGCGGCACGTCGAGCGGTGCGACATGCTCGTCCACGTCATCGACTGCGCCACCATGGAGCCTGGGCGCGATCCGATCACGGATTACGAGGTGATCGAGGCGGAGCTGCGGGCGTACGGCAAGCTCGAGGACCGGCCGCGGATCGTCGTGCTCAACAAGGCCGACGTGCCGGACGCTCGGGAGCTGGCTGAGCTGGTCACGCCCGAGTTCGAGGCGCGGGGGCTGCAGGTGTTCACGATCTCGGCGGCCACCCATGACGGGTTGCGGGAGCTCACGTACGCGATGGGCGAGTGGGTCGCGGCCGCCCGGGCCAGCAAGCCGATCGAGGAGCCGACACGGCTCGTGATCCGGCCCAAGCAGCTCGGCGACGCCGGGTTCCGGGTGCGCCGGGTCAACGAGAACCTGTTCCAGATCACCGGCGAGAAGCCGGAACGGTGGATCAGGCAGACGGACTTCACCAACGACGAGGCGGTCGGATACCTCGCCGACCGGCTGGAACGGCTCGGGGTCGAGGAGCAGCTCGCCAAGGCCGGCGCCACCGCGGGGGCCGAGGTGGTCATCGGGCCGATGGAGGGCGGGTACGTCTTCGACTGGCAGCCCACGCTGCGCGCCGAGTCGGTCCGCCAAGGGCCGCGCGGCTCCGACAACCGGCTCGGGTAGGACCTGGGAGGGCTGCGGGCCTCCACAGCCAGCTCCCGCCGCTCCGGCCGCTCCGGCTGACCTGGGAGGGCTGCGGGCCTGCACAGTCGGCTCCGGCGGGCCGCCTGGGTTTCCACCGGGTGCCGAGCAGTTGCGCCTGTGGGTGGGCCCCGCGGGGTGCGGGGAGCAGCCGGGCACGTGGAACGGCGCCGAGAGGGCGCCCTATGGCGTCGTCAGATGGGTGCGGGGGTGGGAGCGGTCTACGAGCGGAGGGCGGCCTCGGCGCCGCCGTCGGCGTACAGAATCTGGCCGGTCATGAAGGAGTTGTCCGCGCTCACCGTCCACGCCAGCAGGGACGCGATGGCCGAGACCGGACCGGGGAAGCCCAAGGGCTGAGGCATCGCGGCGGCCACGAGCTCGGTCGTGGCCGGGTCGGCCAGGAGCGTTCTGCGGGCCGTCTCCGTGTCCACCACACCCGGCGCCACCGCGTTCAGCGGGATGCCCGCCCCCGCCCAGTCAGGGCCGACGGCGGCGCTCCGGAGCCACTGGTTGAGTGCGCGCTTGCTGGACGGGTAAACGATGCGGCCCTGCCCTGCCTCCACGACCGCGGTGGCGGCGGTAGCCGCGGCCTCCTCGTCCAGGGCCAGGCAGGCTTCGACGATGCTCTCGTCCGCGGCCACGATCGCGCTCAGCGAGGACACCGCGACCGCGCGGGGCCGGTCGGACTCGGTCAGGAGCGGGCGCAGACCCTCCAAGGTGGCAAGGGTGCCGAAGAAGTTGAGCCGTACGGTGAGCGGGGATGGCAAGCCGACACCCGCGACGGCGACCACGCCGTCGATCCTTCCGCCCGATGCGGCCCTGACCTGCGAGGTGAGCCTCTCGCGCCCCTCCGCGACGGCCAGGTCGGCGATCACTTCGGCGTCGCGCACGTCACAGCGGATCGCCCGCGCTCCGGTGGCCGCCAAATGGTCGGCAGTGGCCGCGCCGATGCCCGAGGCGGCGCCTGTGACGACATAGGTCCGTTCGCTCATGAGTCAATGACTACATCCAATGAAGTGATTCAGTCAATGCAGTAATGTCCGGAACCGTGGCTCAGATAGGCTTCGAGACGTGCGGGAACAGATCAGCTCGGCGTCGAAGGTCGTTGTCAAGGTCGGCTCCTCCTCGCTCACCACCCCCCAGGGAACGATCGACGTCGATCGTGTGGACGCCTTGGTGGACGTGCTGGCGGCGAGGCGCCGCGCCGGGACGCAGCTCGTCCTGGTCTCCTCCGGGGCGATCGCGGCGGGCCTCGGCCCGCTCGGGCTGAGCGCGCGACCGCGTGACCTCGCCACCCAGCAGGCGGCCGCCTCGGTCGGCCAGGGCGTGCTGGTGGCCCGCTACACCTCCTCCTTCGCCCGGTACGGCCTGCGCGTCGGCCAGGTCCTGCTGACCGCCGACGACATGATGCGGCGCGCGCACCACGTCAACGCCCAGCGCACCCTGACCCGGCTGCTGGAGCTGGGCATCGTGCCCATCGTCAATGAAAACGACACCGTAGCCACCGATGAGATCCGCTTCGGCGACAACGACCGGCTGGCGGCGCTGGTGTCGCACCTGATCAGGGCGGATGCGCTGGTGCTGCTGTCGGACGTGGACGCGCTCTACGACGGCCCGCCCAGCCGAGGCGGTGCCCGCCGGCTGGCCGAGATCCGCGGCCCTGAGGACCTGGTCGGCGTCGAGCTGGGCAAAAACGGCGCGAGCGTCGGCACCGGCGGCATGGTGACCAAGGTGCAGGCCGCCAGGATCGCGACCGGGGCCGGTGTCCCTGTGGTGCTCACCGCGGCCGCTCACGCGGCCCAGGCGCTGAGCGGGGCCGACGTCGGCACCTATTTCCACCCCGGGGGTCGCCATCCTGGCACGCGCCTGCTCTGGCTCGCGCACGCCGCCACCGGGCGCGGCCTGCTCCACCTCGACCAGGGGGCGGTCGAGGCCATCGTGACGCGCCGCAAGTCGCTGCTGCCGGCCGGGGTGACGTCCGTGGAAGGCGACTTCGCCGCGGGCGATCCGGTGGACCTGTGCGGGCCTCAGGGGCTCGTGGTGGCCCGCGGCCTGGTCAACTTCGACGCCGCCGAGATTCCCGGGCTGCTCGGGCGCTCCACGAGAGAGTTGGCGAGCGCCCTCGGCCCGGAATACGAACGCGAGCTCATCCACCGCGACGACATCGTCATACTGGAAGCCCACAACTAACCCATAGAGGTCCTGGACAGCGGAGCGTAGCCATGAGCACAGAGTTCCTGAGGGTCGCCCAGGCGGCACGAGAGGCCGCCGCCGAGCTGGCCCCGTTGCCGCGGGCGCCGAAGGACCGGGCGCTGCGTGCCGTGGCCGACGCCCTGGTCGCGCACGCGGCCGAGATCGTCGAGGCCAACGCCAAGGACGTCGAGCAGGCCAGGGCGCAGGGCACGTCCGAGGCGATGATCGACCGGTTGCGGCTCGACGAGGCCCGGATCGCCAAGATCGCCGACGCCGTGCGCGAGGTGGCCGACTTGCCCGACCCGGTCGGCGAGGTCGTCCGCGGCTCCACGCTGCCCAACGGGCTGGAGCTGCGCCAGCTCAGGGTGCCGCTGGGCGTCATCGGCATCATCTACGAGGGCCGTCCCAACGTCACGGTCGACGCCGCCGCGCTCTGCCTCAAGAGCGGCAACGCGGTCCTGCTCAGGGGCTCCTCCAGCGCCTACTCCTCCAACACGGCGCTGGTCCGAGTCATGCAGGACGCGCTGGAGGGCACCGAGGTGCCTGCCGGGGCCGTCCAGTTGGTGCCCGGACAGACCCGGGACTCCGTCAAGGAGCTGATGCGGGCTCGCGGCCTGGTCGACGTGCTGATCCCGCGCGGTGGCGCGTCACTGATCAACTCGGTGGTCGAGGAGTCGACGGTGCCGGTGATCGAGACGGGCGTCGGCAACTGCCACGTCTACGTCGACGCCGAGGCCGACGTGGACCTGGCCGTGCAGATCCTGGTCAACGCCAAGGCGCAGCGGCCGTCGGTGTGCAACGCGGCCGAGACGTTCCTGGTGCACGAGGGCGTCGCGGACACGTTCGTGCCCAAGGCGCTTGAGGCGCTCGCCGAGGCAGGCGTGACCGTGCACGGTGACGAGCGGATCGCCCGCCACGGCTCCGGCGTCGTGCCCGTCACCGAGGACGACTTCTCCACCGAATACCTCTCGCTCGACATCGCCGCCGCCGTCGTCGGCTCGCTGGAGGAGGCGGTGGCGCACATCAGGCGCTACGGCTCCGGGCACACCGACGCCATCGTCACCCGCTCGCAGCAGGCCGCCCGCAGGTTCGTGGCGCTGGTGGACTCGGCGGCCGTGGCGGTCAACGCCTCGACCAGGTTCACCGACGGGGGCGAATTCGGATTCGGGGCCGAGATCGGCATTTCTACGCAGAAGCTGCACGCGCGCGGCCCGATGGGGCTGCCCGAGCTGACGTCCACCAAGTGGGTCTACACCGGTGATGGGCATATGCGCACGTCAGAAGGCACGGTGATGCCTTGCTGACCGGCGTGTCGGCCTGACCGGCGCCCCTCGCCGCGGCTTGACTGGGAGACATGGACATTGTCGTCGCCCTCGTCTTCTCGGCCGCGGTGTTGTTCGGCGCCGACCGGCTCATGCTCTGGCTGGAGAGCCGCGGCCACGTCAACTGGCGCAGGAAAGGCCGCAGGCGGCTGTCGGAGGAGCCCACGGCCGGGCTCGACGCCATGCTCTCCGACCACACACGTCGATAAACCATCGGCGTGCCTCGAGCGGCAACTCGTATCCCGGCGCTAGGGTTGTGTCCCTTATGGGCGCGCCCGGCGGGGAGGGACGGTGAGCAAGCTCGGCAAGGTCGGGCCGTATACCCTGGTCGAGCGGCTCGGCCGGGGCGGGATGGGCGAGGTCTACCTCGCGACCACCCGCCGGGGCGAGCGCGTCGCGCTCAAGGTCCTGCACGATCTGGCAGAGGACGAGACCTCGCGCGTCAGGCTCGAGCGTGAGGTCCGCGCGCTGCGCAGGGTCGAGAGCCCTTACGTGGCCAAGGTGCTGGACGCCGATCTCAACTGCGCGCGACCTTACCTGGTCATGGAGCACATCGAGGGCGCCACGCTGCTGGAGCAGGTACGCCAGAGCGGACCCCTCGACGTCTCCGACCTCGTTGACATGGCGCAGGGCATCGCCGCGGCGCTCGCGATCATCCACGCGGCCGGGGTCGTGCACCGCGACCTCAAGCCGGGCAACATCATCATGGGCACCGAAGGGCCCGTGCTGATCGACTTCGGGATCGCGCAGGTGCTCGACGCGACCCGGCTGACCATGACGGGCACGTTCCTCGGCACGCCCGGCTACACGGCTCCGGAGATCTTCGCCGACGAGAACGTCGACTCGCCGGCCGACGTGCACGCGTGGGCGGCGACGGTGGCGTTCGCGGCCACGGGGCGGCCGACGTTCGGGCGGGGCACGGCTGAGGCGCAAATGTACGCGGTGCTGAACGGGCAGGCCGACCTCAAGGGCGTGCCCGTCGCGTTGTTGCCGCTGGTACGGGCCGCACTCAACCGGGAGCCGGGCAAGCGGCCCACGGCGGCGCTGCTGGCCGACCGGCTCTCCCGGCTGGCCAAGGCCACCAGCGCCACGGAGCCCGAGCCGCCCGCGGCCCCCGAGGCGGTCGAGGAAGCAGGCAGGTCGACGCCGGCGCGCGGCCGCACCACCGACGAGGCGGCCGCCAAGTCCGCCCGCGGCAGGCCCAACAACACGGGCGCGGACGGGAAGGTGCCCGCGCCGCGCCGTCGCCCGGCCGCCGACGCCGGCCGTACCGGCACGGACGGCAAGGGAGCGGCGGCACGCGGCCGCGCCGGCCAGGACGGGGCAGCCGTACGCGGCCGCACGGGCGCGGACGAAGCCGCGGCCCGCCAGCGCTCGCCCAGGACGGGCACGGCGGCGGACGGGGCCGTGGCGCGAAGCCGGATGGACGGGACCGTGGCGCGCGCCCGGACGAGCGCGGACGGGAAGGTGCCCGCACCGCGGAGCCGGGGGAGCGCCGACGGCAAGAACACGGGCCCGCGCGCCAAGATGACCACGCCGCGCCAGAGCGCCGCGGCGGCCGTCCGGAGCAGGGCCAAGCCGCAGAGCAAACGCACGACGGAGTCCCACACCACGCTGCCCGCGGGCAACGGCGCCCTGCTGCTGCTCGCGGTGCTGGCCGTGCCGTGCGTGGTGACCTCGGTGATCTGGCCGATCGCCTCCATCGCGATCACGACCGTGTTCGTGGTGCTGACCAGGACGTTGTGGATGAGCCACTGGCTGATCAGAAACCGCAGCTCGCCGCGTACGCGGGTCGCGCTGCGCGTGCTGCTGTTCCCGCTGGCCCTTGCGGGGGCGGCGGCGACCGCCGTGGTGTGGCCGGGCGTGCCCGTCGCGGTGGCGTCGGGTGGGGCGCTCTGGGTGACCGGAGGCGGTCAGATCGACACCGACTGGTGGCAGCAGCCCGCTCCCGTGACGGTGGCGGGCGTGGTGTTCGGGATGCTGTGCGGCGGCATCACCGGGCGCGAGATCGAGCGGATCGGTGGCCGGCTGCCTGATCTCCGCAGAGAGGGGCTGCGCGCGCTGGCCGTGCTCGGCGGGTTTGTCGCCCTGTGCGCGGCCGCCGTGCGGGCGCTCGCCCTGCTGCTCTGACCTGCTGCTCTGACCTGCGCCGTTAGCCGATGCGTGTGCTGGTTCGGCCCGCCGCCCGGCGATCGGGCGGCGGGTCGGACGCGGCCGATCAAGCGGGATCGGCCGCGTACGGCGATCGGGCTAGCCCTGGCCGCCGTCGCGGCGCGAGAAGCGGTTGAAGATGCGCTCGCCCGCGTTGACGGCGCCCTCGGCCACGTCGCGCAGCACGCCGATGAACGGGTCCTGCGACTGTGACCAGGATGCGCGGTAGGACTCGGCCGCCGCCTTGATCTCGTCGGTCACTCGTGCGTTGGGGTCATCCTCGCGGCGCGGGTAGTCGCCGCCGATGATCCGGTCGTACTCGCCGCTGCGCTGCCACTTGTCCAGCTCGGCCACGCGCACCACCGCGAACGGGTGGGTGGTGCCGAGCAGGTTGAGCACCTTGAGGAAGCCGTCGCGAAGGTCGCCCGCGGTGTCGTACTCCTGGTATTGCTCCAGGAAGGCCTCGATGTTCATCTCGTGGGTGTAGTCGCCGCCGGCGAGCTTCATCAGCGCCCTCTTGCCCGCTTCCGGGTCCTGGCCGACGAGCAGGCCGCCGCGGTCGGAGGACAGCTCCGACTTGCGGTACCACTCCTCCAGGCCCGCGACGATCGCCCGCAGGCCGATGTAGCCGAGCGGGATCCACGCGACGCGGGCGGCGAGCATGGTGAGGATGTCGAGCATCGTCCGGTAGACCGCGTGCCCCGACAGGATGTGCGAGGTCTCGTGGCCGATGACGAAGCGCTGCTCCTCCTCGTTCATGAGGTTGAGCAGACCGGTGGTCACGACGATGAACGGGTCGTCGAAGCCGATGGCCTTGGCCTGGACCTGCGGGTCCTGCTGGACGTAGACCTCGGGGATCCGATGCAGATCCAGGATGTACGCGGCGTCGCGGCCCATGTCATAGACCGAGCGGAACTGTGTTTCGCTCACGCGCACGGCCGAAGCCAGATACATCAGGCGCAGGCGGCGCTCGCTTACGAGGCCGGACATCTGCTTGAGAACCGTGTCGAACCCACTCAACTTACGCAGAGCGACCAGCGCGGACCGGTCTGCGGGGTGTTCGTAGGCTCGAGACGAGATGCCGGGCAGTTGGACGCGGTTGCGGTCCGGGGTGGTCGTCATGCCCGGCATGCTACGTCCGCAACGGAAGTGATGCGCGGCCATCGTCAAGGGGGGTGCCATCATGTTGTCGGAAGGTGTCCGCGTAAGGTCCGTTTCATGATGAATGCGCCTGGTGTGCAGGGGATTAGGCGAGTAGGAGTGATGGGCGGGACGTTCGATCCCATCCATCACGGGCACCTTGTCGCGGCCAGCGAGGTCGCTCACCACTTCGAGTTGGACGAGGTCGTTTTCGTGCCGACCGGTCGCCCGTACCAGAAGTCGGAGCGCGAGGTGTCCGCCGCTGAGGACCGCTATCTGATGACGGTGATCGCGACCGCGTCGAATCCCCGGTTCTCCGTGAGCAGGGTGGATGTGGACCGGCCGGGACCGACGTACACCATCGACACTTTGCGCGATATTGCCGAAATCTATGGCCCGCAGGTCGAGCTCTACTTCATCACCGGCGCCGACGCGCTCGAGGCCATTCTCGGCTGGCAGAACGCCGACGAGCTGTTCGAGCTGGCCCACTTCGTCGGCTGCACGCGTCCGGGCCACACCCTGCACGATCCCGGGCTGCCTGCGGGAAAGGTCACGTTGCTGGAGATTCCCGCCCTGGCCATCTCCTCGTCGGAGTGCCGGCAGCGGGTGGCCAAGGGGGAGCCGATTTGGTACCTGGTGCCGGACGGAATCGTCCAGTACATCAACAAGCGGGGGCTGTATCACGGCCAGGGGTGAACGGATCTGTGCCGGTACGTGAGGGGTTTCGGGCCGGAAGGGTACCCTCAACATAAGGGCATGCTGCCGACACAGGAGGACAGACCCGCATCGTGACCGCATCTGACAGATCCGTCCAGCTCGTGCGCATCGCCGCGGAGGCGGCGGCCGACAAGCTGGCCGATGACATCCTCGCCTATGACGTGAGCGAACAGCTCGTCATCACCGACGCCTTCCTGCTCTGCTCCGCCACCAACGACCGCCAGGTCCGCGCCATCGTCGACGAGATCGAGGATCGGCTGCGCACCGAGGCCGACGCCAAGCCCGTGCGCCGCGAGGGCGAGCGCGAGGGCCGCTGGGTGCTGCTCGACTACATCGACATCGTCGTGCACGTCCAGCATGAAGAGGACCGCACGTTCTACGCGCTCGAGCGCCTGTGGAAGGACTGCCCGGCCATCTCGCTGCCGGAGAGCGTCATGCAGGCCAACCTCCAGCGGGCGCGCGCGTGAGTGACCGGAGCGAGGCAACCATCAGACGCAGGAGCCATGCTCATGCCGATTTCGCGCCCTTTGGCGAGGAAGCTGCATGAGCAAGCGCATTGTATGCCTGCGACATGGGCAGACGTTGTGGAACGTTGAGCAGCGGTTCCAAGGACACTCCGACATCCCGCTCGACGAGACCGGCGTCGCGCAGGCCGCCCGGGCCGCGTCGCTGCTGGCCTCGCTGCGGCCCACGCTCATCGTCTCCTCAGACCTGCAACGGGCCAACGACACCGCGCTGGCGCTCGGGCGTGTCGTCGGGCTCGACGTGGCGGTCGACAAGGACTTCCGCGAACGCGGCGGCGGCCAGTGGGAAGGGCTGACGCGTGAGGAGATCGCCGCCCGCTGGCCCGTGGAGTACGCCGCCTGGGAAGCCCCGGACGGCGAGCCGGTCACGGACGTCGCCGCACGCGTGGGGGCGGCCATGCGCCGGTGGGCAGGCCGGCTCGACGACGACGGGCTGCTGGTCGTGGCCTCGCATGGCGCCGCGCTCCGGCTCGGCATCTGCGAGCTGCTCGGGCTGCCCGAGGAGCTGTGGCCGGCGCTCGGTGGGCTGGGCAACTGCTCCTGGTCCGTGCTGCAGGAAGGGCGCAAGGGCTGGCGGCTGCTCGAGCACAACGCCGGGACCCTGCCGGAGCCGGTCCACAGCGACGACCGGCCGGACGCCGAAGCATAACGTCCCCGTGCGGCTCGGGGGCCGTACGGCGGCGGATCTCGGAGCAGTCCATCGACGGCGGCCTCCGTCGTCTCCCGCACGGCCTGGCCAGAGCACGGACGGGCGGGCGCGATTAGGCGAATCGGCGCGGATGGCTATATGCTCTCGGAGCGCCGCAACGGGTGGACTCGTAGCGGTGACCAGGGGCTATAGCGCAGTTGGTAGCGCGCCTCCATGGCATGGAGGAGGTCTGGGGTTCGAATCCCCATAGCTCCACCCACGTTCCGTATTTCAAACATGCGGAACAGATCGTCAAAGGGCGGTCGGAAGGCGCCATCGCCGATCCGGCCGCCTTTGATCTTTATATGGGTGAAGAGTGCCTAGTTGAGCCGGGTTCGGTTGCGGGCGGTGCCGACCCGGTAGGCGTCGCCGGTCCCGGCGCAGGGGTCTTGGCAGTTCGCAGAGGCACAACGACGGCCCGCGTGCCGTCGACCCGTCGGCGATGGACGCCGCGCACCTGGCAGAACAGGCGCGCGGCGCACATACGGTGCGGCGATGTCAGGCCCGAACGCGGGCGGGCGGTCCTAGGCCGGCACGGTCGCCGGCTCCTCCTCCGTGCTTGCCAGAGCGACCTCCTGGCCGTCCAGGACCTTCGCGGCACGGTCCTTGTCGATGTCGCCCTCCCAGGCGGCGATGACCACAGTGGCCACCGAGTTGCCGAGCAGGTTGCCGGCCGCACGGGCCATGCCCATGAACCAGTCCACCGACAGCACCAGGACCAGGCCCGCGACCGGGATCGTCGGAATCGAGGCGAGCGTGGCGGCGAGCACCACGATGGCCGAGCCGGGGATGCCATGTGCGCCCTTGGAGGTGACCAGGGCCACGAGCAGCACCACCAGCAGATCGCCGATGGACAGCGGCACGCCGGTGGCCTGCCCGATGAAGACGGCGGCGAGGGTGAGGTAGATCGAGAAGGCGTCCAGGTTGAAGGAGTAGCCGGTCGGGATGACGAGGCCGACCGTGGACTTCTTGATCCCCATGTGCTCCAGCTTCCGCATGACCTGCGGGAGCACGCTGTCGGACGAGGCCGTGCCCAGAACGACCAGGACCTCCTCGCGGAGGTATCCGATCAGCTTGAAGATGTTGAACCCGGCCAGCCTGGCCACGAAACCGAGAATCACCACGACGAAGATCACGACTGCGGCATAGAAGAGCACGACGAGCCAGCCCAGCCGGACCAGGGCGTCGCCACCCGAGTTGCCCGCGGTGACCGCCACCGCGCCGAGCACGCCCAGCGGGGCGAGCCGCACGATCAGCGAGACGACCTTGAACAGCACCTCCGTGGTCGCCTCGATGAACTGGCCGACCGGGCGCGCCTTCTCCCCGACCAGCAGCAGGCCGCAGCCGAACAACACGGCGAACAGCAGCACCTGCAGCACGTTGCCCTCGGCGAAAGCGCCCACCACCGAGGAGGGGATGAGCCCCAGGATGAAGCCGACCGGGCCGCCTTCGGCGAGTTTGGCGGCGTTGTCCTGTTGGGTCGCGAGCTTGGAGGCGTCGAGGGAGGCCGGGTCGACGCTCATGCCCGCGCCCGGCTGGAAGACCAGGGCGAGCACCAGGCCGAGTATCAGCGCGATGGTGGTGATGACCTCGAAGTAGATGATCGTCTTGAGGCCGACCCGGCCGACTCGCTTGAGCTCGCCCGCTCCCGCGATGCCCGCGACGACCACGCAGAACACCAGCGGTGTGATGACCATCTTGATCAAGGTGATGAAGCCGTCGCTGAGGGGTTTGAGCTCGGCAGCGAAGGCCGGGAAGAGCAGGCCTACCGCCGCGCCGATGACGGCGGCGATGAGGACCTGGCCGAACAGAGAGGTGACGAACCTTCGCACAGTGCTCCCTATGCCACGCGCCCGCGGTCTCCCGCACGCACGCTCGGGAGTGGCCGCTCGAGCGCCATTGCTGATCGGGGGTTACGACGGATGTACGGTAGGTGACTTTCCCGTCGTGGATAGCACCCTATGGACGGGCAAATGCGCCGTCTAGGGGACGAAACGCACTCGAAACCTAGATAACAACGAATTTACGAAACTCGACAAAGGCTGTGGAGGCGGGTCTGGTCAGCGGCCTTTCTCGTACGTGAGGAGGCCGGGGGACAAGCGCAGGGGGACCATGATCAGCTCGACCGCCATGGCTTTCCAGGCGTAGTAGAGGTTGACGGCCTTGTTCAGGTAGACGAACGGCAGGTTGAACAGGACCTGGTGGAGGGGGAGGCGGCGGCGGCCGGCGGCGTAGAGGAGGGTGGGAGTGGTGAGGAGCAGCTCACTGCCCGCCCACCACGTCATCGTGCGGGCCACCGGCTCGTGCAGGGCCAGGGTGAGGATCAGCGGGGTGGCCCACCACAGCGGGGCGAGGAGGATCTCCAGGAGCGCGATCACGATCCAGGTCGCCAGCATGGGCTTGCGGGTGAGGAGGCGGGGGAGGTGCAGGCGGACGTTCTGCATGAAGCCCGCCATCCAGCGCCACACTTGCTTGCGGAGGTAGGTGAGGGTTTCCGGGTCGGCGGCCCAGGCCATGGCGTCGGAGACGTAAACCGCCTTGCGGCCCTCCAGTTGCTGGCTCCAGGTGAAGTCCATGTCCTCTACGATGGTCCGCTCGGGGAAGCCGCCGAATGCCGCGAGGGTGCTGCGCCTGAACACCGAGCAGCAGCCCGAGCAGACCATGGGGCTGTTGGCCAGTTGCTGGATCGGGCGGTGCCAGTGGAAGCCGAAGAGGTATTCGGTGGATCTGCCGCGCTCCCAGGGGGTGCGGGCGAATCGGGTCTGCACATTTCCCGCGGCCACGCCCACCTCCGGGTCGTCGAAGGCGGGCTTGATGCGCTCGATGTAGTCGGGGGCGAGCACCGTGTCGGCGTCCACGGCCAGGACGAGGTCGGTGTCGCAGTGAGGGAGCGCGTGGTTCTGGGCCTTGGCCTTGCTTCCCAGGTTGCGGGGCGGGCGAAGGACCGTTGCGCCGTGGGCGGCGGCCACCTCGCTCGTGCGGTCGGTCGAGCCGTCGTCGATGACGATGACCTTCTCGGGCGGGACGGTCTGGGCGGCTATGGATCGCAGGGTCGCGGGGAGCCCGTCCTCCTCGTTGTGGGCCGGGACGATGACCGTGAGGGTCTTCACCTGCGCCTCCTTCGCAGCTTGAAAGCGATCAGGGTGACCAGGCCGACCATGGCGTAGATGATCAGGCTGAACCCGAGCGTGGGCGGGCCTCCGGGCATCTCGTGCTTCCTCTCGACGGGAGGGTGTGGTGGTGGGCGTCGTACGTGCTGGTCGATGTGGCAACGAGGATGCCGGGCCGGCCGGGGTCGTGATGGGGGCGAATCGCATTCTGTGGATGCCGGGCGAGGGTGGGAATTGTCCTGTGGACAAGCGGCTCAGCGGCGCGCTCAAGGCGGCCTGACGTGGCCCTGCGGTTGCGCCGCAATGCCAGCGCCCGGCGCCGGGTGATCCGGCGCCGGGCGGACAGGGGGATCGTCAGGTGCAGGCGGCCCCATTGAGCGTGAAGGCCGGCGGCTTGGCGGTGTTGCCGTTGTGTGTGGCCTGGAAGCCGAACTGCGTGGAGGCGCCCGCTGCGAGGGTGCCGTTGTAGCCGACGTTCCTGGCCGTGACCTGGCCGGAGTTGGGAGAGAGCGTCGCGTTCCACACGGAGGTGACCGTCTGGCCGGCAGGCAGCGTGAAGCCCAGGGACCAGGAGGACAGGTGCGTGGTGCTCGTGTTGGTGATCGTGACGGCGGCCGTGAAGCCGGTGTTCCACGTGTTCATCGTGTACGTGACCTGGCACGCCCCCGGCGGCTGCGGACTCGGTGACTGCGACGGGCCGCCGCCCCCGGTGTTCAGCCCGAGGAACGCGATCGCGGCGGCGGCCATCCCGCCCATCGGCAGGTTGTGCCCGACGCCCTGAAGGCTGATGCCCTCGACCGGGACGATCGTGCCGGTGCCTCCGTACCTGGTCCGCGTCCAGCCGGACTGGGGCTGGTCGGTGAGGCTCGGAGTCTGGCTCAGGCCGTGGACGTTGGTCCACTGCTTGATCTGCTCCTGGAAGTTCGGATAACGCAGCGTGGAGTCCTCGGTGCCGTGCCACACCTGCATGCGGGGACGGGGGCCGCTGTAGCCGGGGTACGCGGCGCGTACCAGGTCGCCCCACTGCTGCGGGGTCATGATGCGCTGGCCGTTGGCGCACTGGCTGTTCCAGCTCGACCCGTCCGTGGTGGCGAAGCAGCCGAAGGGCACGCCCATGAACGATACGCCTGCCTTGAACACGTCGGGATAGGCGCCCAGCAGCACGTTCGTCATCATGCCGCCGGAGGACGCGCCCGTGGCATAGGTGCGCTCCGGGTCGGTGTTGTAGCGCTGCTGGACGTACCTGACCATGGAGACGATGCCCACCGGGTCGCTGCCGCCGTCGTGCCGCAGTGCCTGCGGCGAGGAGACGTCGTAGCAGGAGCCGCTTCTGGTCGCCGACGGGTAGATCACGATGAACTTGTGCTGGTCGGCCAGCGCGGCGAACTCGGTGCCCGAGTAGAAGGCCGGGCCGGAGCCCGTGCAGTAGTGGACGGCCACCAGCAGTGCTGGGCGGGCGGGGATTCCGTCGGGGACATAGAGGTGCATGCGTAAGTTGGTGGGGTTGGTACCGAAACCGGTCACCTCCGTCAGCTGCGCCGAGGCCGCCGGCGGCGCCGTGATCAAGCTCGCGATGACGAGTGTCACCGCGGCGATCACGGCGCCCGCGATGCGGGCTGTCACCTTCATGGGACTCCTCTCTTCTTTTGGAAACGTTGCGAGTAAGCGATGAAAGTTTCATACTGGCAACGTTCCTGTTGAGCTCCTGTGAGTGTCCCTTTCTGTGCTCCATCAGGGCATGAATCAAGCGGTGAACGGTACGAAACTTTCGGCGAGCGGTCGTCCTCAGGCCGTGAGCGCCGCCGCCGCCGCGAGCTCCCGCCACCACCGCTCCCGTTGCGTGGCACGCAGGAGGCGGTGGTGCAGGCGGTGCAGGACCTTGGCGTTGTGGGTGTTGACCTCGAGCTCCTCGGCCCGCGCCAGCTCGCGCAGCGGGCGGCCGTGGCAGGTGGAGCAGCCGCACGTGCCCGCGCCGAGCCGCTCGACCGGCACGAACGCCAGCCGCTCCGGCACGAACGCGCTGCGTGCCCCACCCCGCCGCCAGCCGCCGCTCGCCTCGTGCGGCTCCGGGTAGAGGTGGCGCAGCACCTCGCGGACGCCGACCGCGGCCCACTCGGCGCCGTGCGCCAGCGCGGCCAGCGCCGGCACGCCCGCCGAGAGCAGCGGGAACGGCAGCGGCCGGTACGGCGGCCCGTCCTCGACGACCAGCGCCACCGGCGTCCCGTAGCCGGCGACCGTACGCAGGAGAACGGGCCGGTCCTCGGCGACCCACCGCGCGTGGACGGGAAGCACGGCGATCACACCGTCCCATTGGGCGGCCTGCTCGAGGATGGCATGCAGGGCTTCATGGTCCCCTTTGCCGATATATCCGGAATCGGTGAGCGGGGCCGTCGCTCCCGACTCCACCTGGTCCGCGATCCAGTCCGCCGACAGCCTGGCCGTGCCCCGTACCCGCGCCGACCCCGCGTAACGCCGCCGATCGGCGAGCAGCGGCCCGTCGTAGCCGCTCCGGCGCACCATGCGGACCGCGTCGTGCCCCGCCTGGCCGGTGAAGACCAGGCCGGAGCCGGGATGCCCGGCCAGCGCCACCGCGTCGTAGACGTCCCTGACGCTGACCTGGACCAGCAGACGGTCGCGCAGGTCCATGGCGCGCTCTCCGGGGCGGGGGAGTCTTTATAGCGAAATATCCCCATAAATAAGGGGTTCAGGCGCTCCCGTACCGTTCCGCGAGCACCTTCGCCACGCCCGCCAGCCGATCACGCAGCTCGCCGGGGGCCAGCACCTCGGCGTCCACGCCCAGCCGGAGAAACTCCCCGAGCGCGTGCTCGATCGACTCGATCGGCACCGTGACCCGAGTCCAGCCTTCCTCGTCCGGTGGCCCAGCGCTCTCCCGCGCCGCGGCCACCACACCCGGCGTCATGAGATTCGCCAGCCGCTCCAGGCCGCGCGGCGAGAGCCGGACCACCGCCTCACCCCACCGCAGGCCGGCCTCGAACGCGGCCAGGTATTCCTGCCAGTACGCCGCCAGATCGAAGCCCTCCGGCCGCGTGAACCCCTCCTCCAGCGGATGCAGATCGAGGATCTGCGAGACCCGGTACGTGCGCACGTCCTCGCCCGCGCGTGCCACCAGATACCACCGCCCCGCCTTGACCACCAGCCCGTACGGGTCCAGCCGCCGCTCCACCTCCTGCGGCGCCTTCCACCGCCGGTATCTGACCTGGATGCGCCGCTCGTTCCAGACGGCGTCGGCCACGGCCGGCAGGTACGTGACCGGCTCCCGGTCCCGATACCAGGTGGGCGCGTCCAGGTGGAAGCGCTCCTGGATGCGCCCGGCCCGATCGCGCAGCTCGACCGGCAGCGCGGCCATCAGCTTGAGCTGCGCGGCCGTCACCACCGCGCCCAGCCCCAGCTCGGCCGCGGGACCCGGCAGCCCGGCCAGGAACAACGACTCCGCCTCGTCCGTGGTCAGGCCGGTGAGCCTGGTGCGGTAGCCGTCGAGCAGTTGGTAGCCGCCCTGCGGCCCGGCGTCGCCGTACAAGGGGATGCCGGCCGCGTGGAGGGACTCGACGTCGCGGTAGATGGTGCGTACCGAGACCTCGAGCCGGTCGGCCAGCTCCCGCGCGGTCAGCCGGCCGCGCGTCTGCAGGAGCAGCAGGATCGAAACAAGGCGAGAAGCCCGCATATTCGCTGACATTACCTGTCAGTGACCCCGGCCTACGGTCGGCCGCATGAACGATTTCGACTTTTTCGCCGGCCGCTGGAACGTCGTCAACCGCCGCCTGGTGAAGCCGGGCGAATGGGACGAGTTTCCCGGGCGGTCGGTAGCGACCCGGCACTTCGACGGGGCGGCCAGCTTCGACGAGATCACCTTCCCGACCAAGGGCTCCAGCGGGCTGACCGTCCGCGTGTACAACCCGGTGACGCGGCAGTGGTCGATCTACTGGGCCAGCAGCAGGCTCGGCGTGCTCGACACCCGTCCCATGGTGGGCGCGTTCGAGGGGAACCGGGGTGAGTTCTTCGGTGAGGAGACCTACGAGGGCAGGCGGGTGCGGTGCCGGTTCATCTGGACCGTCATCGACCGGGACACGGCCCGGTGGGAGCAGGCCTTCTCGGAGAAGGGCGAGGAGGCCTGGGAGACGAACTGGGTCATGGAATTCACGCGCGCGTGACGCCGTGGAGCGCGCGCGGCATGCCGGTGGGCGTCGCGTCGGCGGTGCTGCGCACCCACAGGAGCGCGGCCACGGCCACGGCCGCGATCAGCAGCACCAGTCCGCCGACCACGATCACCCACCACCAGGCGGACTTCGGAGGCTTCGCCTCGTAGTGGGGCACGTCGGGCAACATGTCCGGCGTGTACGGCAGGCGCTGCGTGGACGGAGGGTCCTGCCGATGCGGCGGCTGCGTGGGATGGGGGTAACGGTGCCTGATCGTCTGGTCGGGATCCGGGTCCTGCCGGTCAGGCTGATCTGGATTCATGAGGCCCTCGAGCACGCTGCGGAGTGTCGGGTTTTCCGCCCACATTGTCACACTCTCGCTGGCCTTCCCGTCCAGGTGGCATGACATCTGTATGCGCGACGGGAGCCGGCGGCCGGCGAGATCAGCTGGGACGCGTATCCCAGGGGTTGACGGGTGGGTTCGGCGGGTTCTGCCAGCCGGGCGGCTGCTGCTGGAACGGCGGCTGCCCCCACTCGGGCTGCTGCTGCTGCGGCGGCTGCCGGCCCGGCCCCTGGGGTGGCGCGGGCTGCTGCGGGTTGCGCCGGGTCACCACGGCCCCGATCAGCAGGGCTGTGCCGGTGAGGCTGAAGAGCAGGGAGATGGCGTTCGAGATGGTGAGCGCCGGCGCCAAGCCCACGAGGTCGGCCACCGCCTCGTCGACGAGGCCCCGTGCGATGTTGAACACCGTTCCCGCCAGCAGCACGACGCAGCCCATGATCCCGATGACCGATGCGCGCCCGTGGTCGCGTCTGCGCACCGCCATCATGATGATGCCGCCCACCAGCAGCACGCTCAGCAGGATGAGGCCCGCGATGGTGACAATGGCGAAGGACGTGCTGATCATCAAAAAGCTCCCGCAGGTGAGGCGACGCCGAAGACCTTACGGGGATTTGCGCAGTTCTTCCAAGGCCCGGCTGATCGAAGCCAGGTTCAGCGGACCCTGGTAACGCACGCCGTTCAGGAAGAGCGTGGGCGTGCCGCGCACCCCGCTGTCGCGCCCCGACGCCTCGTCGAGCCCGATCCTGGAGACGTGTCTCGGCACGTGGGACCAGGGCTCGACATCCAGCTGGGCGGCATAGTGCGCCAGGTCGGCGTCCGTGAGGAAGCGCTGGTTGTCGTAGAGGATGTCGTGCATTTCCCAGAACCTGTCCTGATCGGCCGCGGCCTCGGCGACGATCGCGGCAGGCGCGGCCCGGGGGTGCAGGGTCCTGAGCGGGAAGTGCCGGAACACCAGCCGTACGTCGGGGTTCTTGTCGCGGAGCTCCTCCAGGACGGGATGGAGGCGCCCGCAGTAGGGGCACTCGAAATCGGCGTACTCCACGATCGTGATCCTGGCGTCCTGCGGACCCCGCACGTGGTCGCCGGGCCCCACAGGTACGGACAGCAGCTCGGGCAGCTCCTCGTCCGGCTCGGCCTCGGGCGGAGCGCAGACCCCGCCCCGATCCCAGGCCATCCGGAAGATCACCCAGCCCAGCAGGGCGGAGAGCAGCGACCCGGCCAGGATGCCGATCTTCGCCTCGGCCTGGATCGCCGGATCGTCGAAGGCCAGGTCCACGATGAACAACGCCACGGTGAACCCGATCCCGGACACGGCGGCCCCGCCCAGCACCTGACCCCACACCAGATTTCCGGGCAGGATGCCCCATCCGAATCTGAGCGGCAGCCACGTGCCGAGCGAGATCCCGATGAACTTCCCCAGCAGCAGCCCGAGCGCCACGCCGATGGCCACCGGCGACGTGAGCGCAGCCCGCAGGGTCTCGGCGTCGAGCCGCACGCCGGCGTTCGCCAGTGCGAACACCGGCACGATCACATAGCTGCTCCACGGGTGCAGCCGCAGCTGCAGCCGCTCGTTCACGGAAACGGCCATCTGGACCCGCCGCGCGGCCTCCCTGGCCGCCCGCGCGCTCGGCTCGGTGGTGAACTCGTGCACCGCCTCGCCGGCCATCAGCAGCTTATGGTCGGTCGGGGCGTACACGAAGACCAGGACGCCCAGCGCGATCCCGATGAGCGTGGGGTGGATCCCGCTCTCCAACGTGGCCACCCAGAGGCCGAACCCCAGCACGATGTACGCCGGCGCGCGCCAGATCTTCAACCACCGCAACGTCACGATCGCGGCCAGCAGCACGGCGGCCACCACGAGGGCGGGCAGGGCCAGGCTCTCGGTGTAGAACAGGGCGATGATGATGATCGCCAGCACGTCGTCCACGATGGCCAGGGTCAGCAGGAAAGCCCGCAGCGGATCGGGACACCGCGCGCCCACGACGGCCAGCACGCCCAGCACGAAAGCGGTGTCGGTGGCGATCGGCACGCCCCACCCGGCGGCTCCGGGCCCGCCGAAGTTGAGCAGCAGGTAGATCCCGGCCGGCACCAGCATCCCGCCCAAGGCCGCCACCGCCGGCACCGCGATCAGCCGCCGATCCCGCAGCTGCCCGAGCCGCATCTCGTAGGAGACCTCGAGCCCGACGACGAAGAAGAACACCGTCATGAGGCCGTCGTTGACCCAGTGCCGCAGATCCAGCGAGAAGACGGCGTCCCCGAAGGACAGACCCATCGGCGTGTGCCAGAAGGCCTCGTAGGCGTCCCCCCACGGGGAATTCGCCCAGAGCAGGGCCAAGGCGGTGGCGACGAGCAACACGCTCGTACTGCCGGCCTCGGTCCTGAAAAAGGCTCGCAACATCTCAGATCTCCCCCCGGAGATCTGATCCTAGGGTCCCTTGGAGAACAGGTGGGACGCCGCATCCAAGGCAAGCAGCAATCCGACGATGGCCAGGGCCCAGCTGACCATCGAGGCCGAGTTCTTGGTGAGCCACGCCCGCAGCCGCTCCAGCTTCGGCTCCAGCCAGGACGCGGCCACCGCGCGCAGCCCCATGAGCGCCAGCGGCGGCACGATCATGATGAGCACGTAGCCGGCGAGCAGTGGCAGCCACTGCCCCGGGGGCAGGCCGGAGGTGGTCATGATGCCGACGGCCGCCAGGTACGGCACCATCGTCGCCACCTCGACCACCCCGGCCGTCAGCCCGAGCACCACCATGACGCGCGGGCCGCCGGTGCGCGGCTCGAACCGGCGCTCCGGCTTGCCCAGCTTCGCCCGCCTCTTGGGGTCGAACCTGTAGCTGAGCGCGAACAGCCCCACCCCCAGGACGAGCTGCACCCAGTACGCCGGGCGGCTGTACAGCGCGTCGCCGAAGCTCTCCATGGCCGCCGCCAGCCCCATTGTCAGTGCCACCCCGACGAGGAAGTAGAAGAGCGCGATGGTGCCGAGGTAGATCAGCAGCCGGGACACGCGGGATCGTTCCGAGGCCAGCAGGAGGTAGATGGGGATGACCAGAGTGCCGAAGCTGGTGCTGTCGATCACCGCCAGGGCGGCGAGGGTGAGCATCAGTCCGATCGTCATGTGACGATCCTCTGGTCACGGGGGAGCGGGCGCCTCCTCCACCGGACCGAAACCGGCGTACATCCTTCGATGCATCCTCACTCGTCCGCGGTTGGCTGCGGCCGTCTACGTACCCGAAGTGCTCAGCGCCGCCACCGACTCGGGCTCGGCGTCGCCGATGAGGATGACCGCGTGGATCTCCCGCTGGAAGACCCACTCCCACTGGTCCACCTGCGGGTCGTTCACCTCGGCGATCCGCCGCTTCATGCCGTCGCGGAACACCTTGTCGCCGAACTTGCGCACCTCGTCCAGCGAGTGGCCGAGATCGATGTATCCGGCCTTGCTGATGCCGATGCCGATGCCGATGCCGAGGTACGGCGTGCCGGGGCGGCCGCGGGCGGCGAACTCGCGTACCTCCTCCAGGTGCTTGCGCGCCGACTTCATCGTGGTGGTCGCGCGGCTCTACTGCGCACGTCGTACTGCGACGGCCTCCCTGGGGACGATGGCCCGGACGGGCCGCGGTGGGACCGTGGTCGGCATGGACGCACTGCGCAAAGCCTTGGGCGGGCTCTCGCTGCTCTATGCGCTGGTCTTCTTCGCGGCCATGCTGCTGCACTCGGGGGTCGCGCTCGGCCCGCTGACCCAGCCCGTGATCATCCCTGCCTCGATCGTGGAGACGGTGTGCGGCCTCGCCATGCTCGCCGGGGCGTACGGCGCACTGTCCGGGCGGGAGTGGGCCTGGGACGGGCTGATCTACACGCACGCGGCCGCGCTGGGCGGTGTGCTGATGGGCATGCTGGCGATCGCGATGAAACCGGGGGCCGAGGCCACCACGCTGCTGCTCTGGTATCACGGCACGATCGCGGCCGCGCTGGCCGGCGGCCTCGGCGCGGCCTTCTACGTCTCCCGGGTGCGCCCGGTCACGACTCCAGGGTCCGCAGGTAGGCGGCGGCCTCGTCGACGTGCTCCTCGGTGAACACGCGGATGCCGTTGGACTCCAGCAGCGCCGTCGTGACGCCCTGACCGGGCGTGCGACGGCCGCGGAACGTCCCGTCGTAGATCGACAGCGCGCCGCACGACGGGCTGCCTTCCTTCAAGACCGCCAGCCGGATCCCGAAGGACCGGGCGACGGCGAGCGCGGCGTGCGCGCCCGCCAGGAACTCGGCCGTCACGTCGGACCCGTCGGTCGCCAGCACGCGGGCGGCGCCGGCGAGCACGGCCGCCCCGCCGGCCCCGCCCTCGATCTCGGCGGCCGGGCGCGGGATCGGCAGCCCACCCTCCACCTCAGGGCAGAACGGCACCAGCCGCCCCTCCTCGCGCCAGCCGGCCAGCCGGGCGTCCGAGCTGGTCTTGGCGCCGCCGTCGTAACGCACCCGGCGGCCCATCAGACAGGCGCTGACGAGGATCCTCTCCACGTCTTCGATCCTATGAGCAACCGGCCCCGCCACCGCCACACCACGTGGCCCCTTGGCGTCGGTGAGCTCGCGGCCGGCGCCGGCATCAAGCAGGGTGTGCCGGGAGGGCGGCCCACCCTGACGATAGCCTTACCGCGATGAACACCACCGTCTCCACGATCGTGATCGCCGGCTCGCTGGTCCTCATGCTGGCGAGTGCGATCGTCGCGATCCGCAACCGGCCGATGGGCATGGTGCTGCTGATCGGCTTCGCCGTGCTCGAGGTGGCGGTGCTGGTGCAGCTGGGCTTCGTGATCGCGGCCGTGGCCAGGGGAGAGGGCCCCGAGGACAAGGTCACGCTGTGGGGCTACCTCGCCGGCCAGGTCGTGATCCCGCCGGCCGGGGTGTTCCTGGCGCTGGCGGAGCGGAGCAGGTGGGGGTCGGCGATCCTGGCCGTGGCCGGGTTCGCGATCGCGGTGATGACGGGCCGGCTGCTGCAGATCTGGCAAGGAGTGGCGTGAGCGCGTCCTCCTCGCTCGGCACCGGGCCCGGGCGTGCCCTGATCGCCGTCTACGGCTTGTTCTCGCTGGCCGCCGGGGCGCGGGCGGCGGTGCAGATCGCCGGCAGGTTCCAGGAGGCGCCGCTGGCGTACTCGCTGTCGGCGTTCGCCGCGCTGGTCTACATCCTGCTCACCGTCGCGCTCTGGCGCGGGGCCCGGCGTGTGGCGCTGGTGGCGCTCGGCATCGAGCTGGCGGGCGTGCTCGTCATCGGCACCGCCAGCCTCCTCGACCCGGCCGCCTTCCCCGACGAGACCGTCTGGTCCGCCTACGGCAAGGGCTATCTGTTCATCCCGTTGGTGCTGCCCGTCGTCGGCCTCTACTGGTTGCTGCGGCGAAGGCGTTAACGGGCGGCGTGCCCGGGCAGAGGCGCACCCCCATGAGCACGATCGAGCACTGCGACATCACCGAGCAGCACCTGGACGAGCGGATCGCCTGGCGCACGACCGACAAGCCGCACCAGGCCGGCGTGGTCACCTTCCACCGGCTCGACGAACGGGGTCACATCCGGCGTGAGGTGAGGCCAGAAACACAAGCTGCCCCGATCGGGACGCCATCCGCCGCAGGTCGAGCAGGCTATGTCGAGTTCTCGATGCCAGGAGGGACGCCGACTACCTGAAGTGGTTCGATGCGCAGGTGCGCATGACGAAGTGACCGTTCTCTAGTCCACGCGGTTGAACTGCACGACGGCCAGCCAGAGGAACGCCATCGCCACGCCCCCGACCAGTAGCAGCTCCACCCACACGGGAACGGCCCAGCCCGCCCACGAGATGCCCGGGTTGTACAGTGCCGCCACGTCAGGGGGAGCGTCCACGAAGGCGAACACCGCCCTGCGCAGCGGGTCCACCGCATACGTCAGCGGGTTGACCGTGGTCAGCGCCGCCAGCCACCCGGGAAGGCGCGCCACCGGGAACAGCGCCCCCGACATGAACATCAGCGGCATGATCGCCAGTTGCATGACACCGAGGAACGACTCCATGCCGCCGATCCTGGCCGCCACCATCACCCCGAACGCCGTCACCAGGAACGCCGCCAGGAACATCCCGCCCAGCAGGGCGAGCATGAGAAGCGGATGGTACGGCACCCCGACCAGCCCCGCCATGGCCAGCAGCACGACGCCCTCGGCGGTGGCCAGCACAGCGCCGCCCAGGACCTTGCCTATCACGATCGACCCGCGGCGTACGGGGGCGACGAGCATCTCGCGCAGGAAGCCGAACTCCCGGTCCCAGACCACCGAAGCGGCGGAGGACATCGAGGTCTGGATCACCGACATGGCGATCACGCCGGGGAACAGGAAGGTGCGCATGTCCACCGTGTCGGTCACCGTCGGCGTCAGCGCGCTGAGGCCCGCTCCCATGACGAACAGCCAGAGCACCGACTGCAGCAGGACGGACATGGCGCGTTTCTGGTCGTTGGCGAACCTGATCGCCTCGCGCCTGAAGACGGTCCTGATCGTGCGGAGGTCGTAGGCCAGGCCGTAACGTGCCGCCGGTCGGCGCGTCGCTTCCTTGGTGGTGACGGACATCAGGCCGCCTGGGAGAAGAACGGCAGGAACGGGCCGCCGGCGGCGGTGGACATGGCCAGCAGGACGCCCGCGCCTCCGGTGGCCAGGTCCATGGAGAGCCGGAAGCCGAGGCTGCCGGGAAAGGCCAGCTCGCCCCGGTAGGGGATGGCGTGCCAGGACAGGTCGCGCAGGTGGCTCTCGAGCGTCTCGCGACGATCCACCCGGTGGGTCAGGCGGGCCAGCGTGGCGATCTTGCTGGCCTGGCCGCGGAAGAGGTCCGCCTGGATGGCGAAGCGCCTGGACGGGCCGATCAGGAGCGCGGGCAGGCTGTCCGCGCACCGCTCGTCCTTGCGGCAGGCGAGCAGTTCGTCGATCACGAGCGCTATGCCGCCGCTGCCGACGTCGAGGTACGGCAGGGTGCGCACGCCCTTCTCCTCGACCATCAGCGCGCCGTCGCCGGTGACGACGCAGTGGTCGAGGTCGTGGTGGAGGGCGCGGACGGCGTAGTCCAGCCAAGCTGGATCGCCGGTGCGCTCGTGCAGGCGGATGAGGAACAGCGCCACGCCGGACCAGCCGCGCATGAGCCCGGCTTCTACGTCGCTCTTCCCTGTCTGCGGTTCGCCTCGCTCGACCGCCACGGCCAGGCGGCAGGCGACGGCCTGCGCCTCCTCGAGGTGGCCGAAGTGCAGCAGTGTGGCGCCGATGCCGGACAAACCAGAGAAGAGCGACATCGCCCACGGCTCGGCCGCCCGGTCGAGCAGCCGGCCGGTCAGCTCGGCGGCCTCGGCGGTGTGGCCCAGGTGGTCGAGCACGTAGGCCACGCCTGCCATGCCGTCGTAGAAGCCGGGACGCTCCGCGCGGCTGCGCCGCACCGCGTCGAGCAGCCAGCGCTCGTGCTCAGGAAAGCGCCCGTGCCCGGTCACCGAGAGCGCCCACAGCACGCCCGCCGCGCCGAAGGCGAAGCTCGCCCCGCCCCACGGCGTGAACTGCTCGACGGCGCCGGGGAACAGCCGGTCCTCGCGAGAGGGCGTGGCGGAGGCGAGGATCGCGGCGGCCACCGACTTGCCGGCTGCGGGCCACTCGACCTCCATCGGCTGCCGAGCGGGCGGGGAAGGGGCCAGTTCCGCGCGGATCACCGACTCCCAGCCGTCCGGGATGGGGAAGCTCTCCTTCAGCAGGCCGACGAACTGCCCGGCCTTTGCCGGGTCGAGCACCATGATCCGGCTCAGCATCAGGAAGATCGCCAGCCGGACGGCGGCCGCCGAGTAACGATCCACGTCGAGGCCGCGCTTGCCGGGGTGCCCGAAGCCGGTGGCGCGCAAGCCGGGCCGCCACTCGGTGTCCGCGATATCGAATGCCAGTTCGAAATCGATCAGGGCGGGTGAGCCGTCCGGGCGGACGATCACGTTGCCCAGGTGGAGGTCGCCGAAGACCACGCCGCGGGCGTGGATGGCGTCGAGGAGCCGCTCAAGGCGGTCCACGATCTCGACGGCCCTGCGGGTGAAGTCCGCCATGTCCTCGGGCGTGGGGGAGGCGTTGACGACCCAGGGGTGGTGCACGCCGCACCACACGTGCAAGGGCTGGCCCTCGACGTACTCCTCGGCGATGAAGTGGTGACCGCCCAGCTCGAACGCGTCGATCAGGGCAGGCACCCCGTCCACGCCTGCGAGCCGCTCCAGCGCCCACCGCTCCCGCGCCTGGCGGGCGACGGCGTCCTCGTGGTTCTCGTCCAGGCCCGCGTGCGGGCGCGCCTCCTTGAGCACCACCTTCCGGCCGTCCCTGGTGGCGAGGTAGATGCCGCCGGAGTTGGAGAAGTGCAGCGCGCGTTCCACCCGGTACGGCATCGCCGCGGCGCCGCCCCTGGCCGCCAGGTGGGGGCGGAGGAACTCCGGCAGGGGCACCCAGTCGGGCGGGCTGAAGTAGGGCCTGCGGACGTCGGGCACCAGCACGCCGTCCGGGCGGCGGACCGCGTACGTCCAACCGCCCCTCTCGTCCTGGCAGCCCATCTCCGTGAAGCCGCCGTAGCGGACGTACAGGGCCGTGTCGCCCCAGCGCAGGTCGCTGAGGATGTACGGGCCCGGCTCGCCCTCGGTCAGCGGCGCGAGGTCCTGGAGGATCCGGTGGAGCCGGTCCTCGTCCTCCGGATAGATCGTGACCAGCTTGCCGCTGGCGCCTCGCGGGGCGTACTTGGCGTTGAGCGCGATGAGCAGGTTGCGGTCGCGCAGGTGCTTGAACGGGATCCCGCGCGGCACGCAGTAGTCCCAGGCGATCCGGCAGAGCCGGTCGGCGTTGTCCGGGGTCGCGGAGATGTGGATCTTCCAGCCCTGTGCGGGGAGAGACTCGCCGGGAGGGTGCAGCGAGGTCCAGACGCCGCGTTCCGTCCTGGTCCAGCCGTCGGGCAGGGGCCGGGCCGAGACGCTCAGCGTGCCGTCGGCCAGCCGCCCCGGGCCGTCCGACCAGCGGCTCACGTCCTCGAAGAAGAGGGGGTCGGCAAAACAGTAGAGCTGCTTCAGTTCGAACATGCCTCTCCTTGGGATTCGGCCAGCGCGAGGCGGAGGCTCTCCAGCGCCTCCACCAGCACCCACAGCGGGCTGGCGCCGGCGGCGTCCCGGCGGCCCGTGGTCACGCTGACGGCGGCCTGCGTCGGGGCGATCACCACGTTGGGGCGCTCCTCGAGCCTGCGGAGGTTGGCGGTGTAGACGGGGTTCTGCTCCGCTCCGGGCGGCACCGATGGCGCGATGCCGATGGGTCCGGTCGAGCACTGCAGGGCCAGCAGGGCCGGGGTGTCGGCCAGCCCCGTGGACAGGCGGGAGATGAAGTTGAGGCACGCGGGGAAGACGATCATGCTGTCGCTCCACTCCATGAGCCGTACGTGCAGGGCGTCCGTCTGCTGCTCCTCCGGCCAGCGGTCGCGGACGCAGGGGCGGCCGGTGAGCACGCTCACCGCGTGGCCGCTGACGAACCGCTCCGCGCTCGGTGTGAGCACGACCTGGAGTTCGAGGTCCGGATAGGTGCCGCTCAGCCAGTTGAGCCAGAACGGCAGGTGCATGACCGAGACCGCGCCGGTGCCGACCAGCAGCAGCCGCTGAGCGCCGAAGGCCGGGGCGGGGAGCTTCATCCCGCCGGTTCGACGAGGCTGGGACCGCGTACGAGGCGGTCGAGGATCAGGGCGCCCTCGGTTTCCCACTGCTCCCGGTAGATCGCGTACCAGTGGATGTCCCAGAGCTGCCCCGCGAAGTACGAGTGCTGGGGGAACGTGGCCTCTCTGGGGACGTTGGCCAGGGCGGCGCCGAAGCTGTCCAGGCTCGCGTCGGTCGTCAGGAAGTAGACCTTCCTGACCTGCTCCCAGGTGGCGAAGGCGTAGTTGACGAGGAGCATCATCGCCTCGCCGCCCACGCCGAAGCGCGCTCTGGCAGTGTCGGTGAAGATCCCGATCTGGATGTGCCCGGCCGGGTCCAGCTGGTGCAGCGAGCCGTATCCGACGGTGTCGCCGCCGTGCCGGGACTGGATGGCGAACAGCGCGTCCACGTTCTCGTCGAACGTGCCCAGGAAGGTGTCGAGGGTGGGCAGGCTGTGGTGGCCGAGTCGGAGAAGGAGCTCATATACCGCAGTGCCGTCCGCCGCGCCGGCTGGCCGGAGCGCGGTGCGCTGCGTTTCAACGTGGGGAGAAAGCACGATCGGCACCTTCGATTTCTGGTCAGAATTCGGGCGAACGGTACGCTAGTTTCGCCGGTATTGGCCGGTCAAGGGATTCGTCTCGCCGGCGGGACAGCCCAGCCAGCCGAGTTCTTGGGCACGCAATGCGAGCTGAAATCGGCTGGCCGCGCCGGCCGCCTGCTTGAGGCCGTTGATCTCCCGGCGGACGGTTCTGGGGGCGATGTCGAGACGCGCGGAAATCGCCGCGTCCGTCAATCCCTCCGCCATCAGGCGGAGTATCGCGTGGCTCCGCTCCTTGAGTCGGAAATTTTCCCGGGATTCTGTCATGGCGCATTCTTTTCAGATTACTCGAATGGCTGGCCGTTTTGGGCCACGCGGTTGCGGGGTCCCAGGTGTATGCATAGCTTGTGCTCGGGCTGACGCGTGAAAACTTGGTGGTCGGTCCGTGGACATAGCCGACGTGAATGCCGGGCCATGGGTTCACGGCGGCTCCGCATAGCCGGAGGCAGGAAGGAGGTGCCGCAATGGACCTGAACGACGTCTTCAAGCTCCAGGAGATCGAAATCGACCAGGAGAACGAGCTGCTGCCGAGCAGCCTGCAGAGCCAGGGCTGCTAATTAACGGCGGTGCGCGCGGTGATTTCCCGGCCGCGCGCACCGCTGTTTTTGTTCTGGTTGTGCGTTCTCGGTGAATCGTGGTCCACTGTGCCGCATGAGCGATGCCATTCTTGTTTGCGCCGGACTGCGAAAGGCTTTTGCCGACCGCATTGCCGTCGACGGCATCAGTCTGTCCATCGCCGAAGGCGAGATATACGGCCTGCTCGGCCCCAACGGCGCAGGCAAGACGACCACGATTTCGATGATCGCCGGTGTGCTGGGACGGGATGCCGGCGAGGTGACGATCGACGGCCGCCGTCACGACACCGCGAGCGTCGCCACCAAGGCGCTGATCGGGTACGTGCCGCAGGAACTGGCGCTGTATCCGGACCTGACGGCCAGGGAGAACCTGGCCTTCTTCGCCCGCCTGCAGGGGCTGCGCGGGCGCCAGGTCGGTGTGCGCACGGACGAGGTGCTGGAGATCGTCGGCCTGACCGACCGCTCGCGCGAGGCGTCGGGCAAGCTCTCCGGCGGCATGCGGCGCCGGCTGAACATCGCCATCGGCCTGCTCAACCGGCCGCGCCTGCTGATACTCGACGAGCCGACCGCCGGGGTCGACCCGCAGAGCCGCAGTGCCATCCTCGACAGCGTCAAGGGCTTCGCCGATCAGGGCATGGCGGTGCTCTACACGACCCACTACATGGAAGAGGCCGAGCGGCTCTGCGACCGCGTCGGCGTCATCGACGAGGGCCGGCTCGTGGCGGAGGGCACCCGCCGCGAGCTGGTCCGCCGGATCGGCGAGGCCGACAAGGTCACGCTGACCGTCGAGGGAGACGTCCGGGCCGCGTTGCGCGCGGTCGAGCGCCTGCCGGGCTCCGCCCGGGCAGGCGCCGGCGAGTCGCAGATCGACGTGCTGATGGAGGACGCGGGCAACGCCCTGCCGGAGATTCTCGGCGCCGTGGCCAAGGCCGGCGTGCCCGTGCGCTCGGTAGAGGTGCGCGAGCCCGACCTCGAAGCGGTCTTCCTGCACCTCACCGGCAAGGCACTGAGGGACTGACGATGCGCGCGAGCCTGATCATCCTCGGCAAGGACCTGCGGCAGCGGTCGCGCGACAGCGCGCTGTTCGTCTTCGCGGTGGCGCTGCCGCTCGGACTGGCGTTCGTGTTCAACCTCGTGCTCGGCGGCGAGCAAACCTTCCACGCCAGGTACGCGGTGGCCGACCTCGACCGCGGGCCCGTCGCGCAGGCGTTCACCGAGCAGGTGCTGCGGCCCTTGGAGAGGGCGGGCACCATCCGGCTGCGTGCCGTCGCCAGCCCGCAGGAGGGCACGCGGCTGACCGAGGCCGGACAGGTGGACGCGATGTTCGTGATCCCCGCGGGGTTCTCCGCCGCCGTGTCCGCGGGCAGGAAGGCGGACCTGCGGGTGGAGGGCAGCGTGGACGCCGTGGTGCCCGTACAGGTGGCCAGGGAGATCGCCGAGTCGTTCGCCGCCGAGCGCAGGTCCGTACAGCTGTCCGAGGCGGTGGGCGCCACGCCGGAGCAGGCGCGGGCGGCGCCGGAGCCGCTCACGGTCGTCGAGGCGACGGGCGAGCGGCGCGAGCTGGACAGCACCACCTACTACGCGGCCGGGATGGCGGTCTTCTTCCTCTTCCTGGCCATGGCGTTCAGCGCCACAGGAGTGCACGACGAGCGCGGTGAGGGGACGCTGGCGCGGCTGCTGGCGATGCCGGTCTCGCACAGGGAGATCCTCGCGGGCAAGTCGCTGAGCGGGCTGGTCACTGGGGTGGCCGGGATGGCGATCCTGATCGTCGCGACCACGCTGCTGCTCGGTGCGCGTTGGGGCAGCCCGTTCTGGGTGGCCGCGCTGGCCGTGACCGCCGTGCTGGCGGCGGCGGGTCTGTCGGCGCTGGTCGCGACATTCGCCAGGACTACGCAGCAGGCGTCCAACTGGCAGTCGGTCGTGGCCATGACGCTGGGCATCTTCGGCGGCTCGATCTTCCCGATCTCGCAGCTCGGCGGCTGGTCCTCGATCAGCCTGCTCACGCCGCACCACTGGTTCCTCCAAGGGCTCGCCCAGCTGGCCGGGGGCGGGGGCGCGCTGGTACCCGTCGCGGTGCTGCTGGGGTTCGGCGTGGCGGGTGGGGGGCTCGCGCTGCTGCGGGCCGGAAAGGCGTTGCGGGCATGAAGGCACTGATCATCGGCTGGCTGAACCTGCGCAGGCTCTTCCGCGACAGGAACAACATCTTCTACGTGATCATCGTCCCGATCCTCATGGTGTTCCTGATCGGCACGCTGTTCGGCGGCGGCAGGCAGCTCAGGCTCGGCGTCGCCGCCCCGCACGGCCCGCTGGCCGGGCAGCTCGTGGCCGCGCTCGCGGGGGGCGACGGCATCGTGGTCGAGCTGCTCGGCGGCGACGAGGTACGCGCCGCCGTCGCGGACGGGCGCGTGCACGCCGGGCTGGTGATCCCCGACGGGTACGACGCCGCGCTCGCCAGGGGCACGGCCGTGCGGCTCACGTTCGTGGCCAGGCCGGTGGACCAGAAGGCGCAGGACGTCGGCGTCTGGGTCAGGTCGGTCGTCCGCCAGGAGTCCTCGGTGCTGCGGGCCGCGCAGTCCGGCGCGGGCACGTTCGGCAAGGACCTGGCTACCACCCGCGCGGCCGCCGTGCCCGGCATCGACGTCAGCGTGACCACCACCGGAAAGTCCCTGTTCCCCGCCGGGTTCCGCCAGTTCGAGGTGTCGGCGCCGCCGCTGCTGCTGCTGTTCACCTTCTTCACCTCGCTGACCGCGGCCGCCGGGCTCATCGAGACGCGGCGCAGGGGCGTGGGCCGCCGCATGGTCGCCACCCCCACCCCGGCCAGGACCATCGTCATCGGCGAGGCCGTCGGCAGGCTGGCCGTCGCCGTCGCGCAGGGGCTGATCATCATGCTCGGCTCGGCGCTGCTGTTCGGCGTGCGCTGGGGCGACCCGGTGGCCGCCGGGGCGTTGCTTCTGGTGTTCGCCCTGGTCGGCAGCGGGGCCGCGACGTTGATCGGGGCGCTGCTGCGTACCGAGGGGTCCGCGCTCGCGCTCGCCTCCACCGTCGGCCTCGGCCTGGCCGCGCTCGGCGGCACCATGGTCCCGCTGGAGTCTTTCGGCGACACCATGCGCGCCGTCGCCCATCTCACGCCGCATGCCTGGGGCTACGAGGCCTTCGCCGAGCTCGTACGGCACGGCGCGAACCTCATCGACATCCTGCCGAGCCTGGCGGTGCTCGCGGCCTACGCCGCGGCGCTGTTCGCGCTCGGACTCTGGCGCCTGCGCCGGGCGCTCACCAGATAGAGGAGCTGACATGCGTTTCCTGCCTGACGACGAACTCACCGTCGCGGTCGTGGGTCTGGGCTACGTCGGGTCGTGCCTGGCCGCGATCCTGGCAGACAGCGGCACGGACGTGATCGGCATCGACATCGACGCCGCCCACGTGGCCGAGCTGAACGCCGGCCGGTGCCGCTTCAGCGAGGCCGGGCTGCCCGAGCTGCTGGCCCGCTGGGCGGGCACAGAGCGCCTGCGGGTCACCACGGACTACGCCCGCGCGGCCGAGGCCGACGTGGTCGTGGTCACGGTGGGCACCCCCGTCCACGAGGACGGCACGCTGAAGGACACCCAGCTGAGGAGCGCGTGCGAGGAGCTGAGCAAGTACCTGCGCCCCGGCGGGCTGCTCGTGTTCAAGAGCACCGTGCCGCCCGGCATGACCAGGGAGCTGGTCGTGCCGCTGCTCCAGCAGCGCGGGCTGATGTGCGGAGCGGACTTCGGGCTGGCGTTCTGCCCCGAGCGGCTGTCGGAGGGCGAGGCGCTGCGCGAGCTGCGCAGCTTCCCCATCGTGGCCGGCGGCTGGTGCGCCGACAGCACGGAGGCCGCGGCCGAGTTCTGGCGCAGGAGCATGGGCGCCGAAGTGATCGTCTGCGACTCGATCGAGGCGGCGGAGATGGTCAAGCTGGCCGACAACTGGTGGATCGACCACAACATCGCGCTCGCCAACGAGCTGGCCAGGGTGTGCGGGCTGCTCGACGTGGACGTGCTGGACGTCATCGCGGCCGCCAACTCCATCCCCAAGGGCAACGGCAACGTCAACATCCTGCTGCCCAGCGTCGGCGTGGGCGGCTCCTGCCTGACCAAGGACCCGTGGATGGTGTGGCGGGCCGCCCGCGACCGCGGTGTGGACCTGCGGACCATCCCGGCGGCACGCGCCGTGAACGACTCGATGCCCGCGCACACGTTCGACCTCATCGCCGGCGAGCTGGCCAAGCTCGGAAAGCCGGTCGCCGGGTCGAAGGTGGCGGTGATCGGGCTGGCCTTCAAGAACAACACCGGCGACCTGCGGGCCACGCCCACCCGCCCGGTCGTGGCGGCCCTGCGCGAGGCGGGGGCCGAGGTCGCCATCTTCGACCCGCTGGTGGACGAGGACGAGGCGGAGAAGACGTTCGGGCTGCCGATGTCCCCAGGGGTGGCGGAGGCGGTCGAGGGGGCGGACTGCCTGGCCGTGCTGGCCTGGCACAAGGCGTTCGAGGCGATCGACCTCGTACGGCTCAAGCGGCGCACCGCGGACTCGTGCGTGGTGGTGGACGGCCGCGCCTACTACTCGAAGGAGACGATTGCGATGTTGCAGGAATCGGGATTCGCCTATCGCGGGATCGGACGGTAGCGCCATGGCTCGTGTGGTGGTCACCGGCGGCTGCGGCTTCCTGGGAAGCCATCTCGTGGACCGGCTGGTACGACAGGGCGACCAGGCGGTCGTGTTCGACAGGGGGACGCCGTCTCCCGATCAGGAGGTCGCGGCGACGTACGTCAAGGGCGATATCTGCGACATCAGGCACTTGGCCGACGTCATCACCAAAGAGATCGACATCGTCTACCACCTGGCGGCCATCGTGGGCGTGGACCGCTACGTGGACCGGCCGCTCGACGTCGTCGACGTCAACCTGCTCGGCACCAGGAACGTGCTGGAGCTGGCGGAGCGCGCCGGCGTGAAGGTGGTCGTGGCCAGCACCAGCGAGGTGTTCGGCAAGAATCCGCAGGTGCCCTGGTCGGAGGAGTCGGACAGGGTGCTCGGGAGCACCTCGATCGAGCGGTGGGGCTACTCCACGAGCAAGGCGCTGGCCGAGCACCTCACGTACGCGTTCATCCGCCAGCACGGCCTGACCGCCACCATCGTGCGATATTTCAACATCTACGGCCCGCGGCAGCGGCCGGCGTTCATCGTCAGCAGGAGCATCCACAGAGCGCTGAGGGGCCTGCGGCCCGTGGTGTACGACGCCGGCGGCCAGACCCGCGCCTTCACCTTCGTCGACGACGTGGTCGAGGCCACCGTGCTGGCGGGCACCAGCAGCAAGGCCGACGGCGAGGCGTTCAACGTCGGGCACAGGACGGAGTGCACGATCCAGAAGATCGTCGATCTCGTCATCGAGCTCACCGGCACCGCGCCCGACGTGATCCCGGTGGACACGAGGGGCCATTACGGCGACAGCTACCAGGACCTCCTGAGGCGGCTGCCGGACAGCACGAAGGCAGGCAAGGTGCTCGGCTGGCGCAGCGAGACCGGCCTCAGGGAGGGGATCCAGCGCACGGTCACCTGGGCGCGGGCGAACCAGTGGTGGCTCGACCTGCCGGACAGCGGCCCTGAGTGAGATGGGCGGTCGCCGCGCGAACCGCGGCGACCACCTCGCCGGCCGCCTCGGCCGTCAGATGCGGCCCCATCGGCAGGCTGAGCACCTCATCGGCCAGGCGGTCGGCCAGCGGGTACGAGCCCGCCACGGAACCCGCGTACGCGGCCGAGCGGTGCACGGCCACCGGATAGTGGATCAGCGTGCCGACGCCGGCCGCCGCCAGCAGGTCCTGCAGCTCCTGGCGGCGCGGATGCCGGACCACGAACAGATGCCAGACGTGCTCGGACCACGGCGCCACCACGGGCAGCCGCAGGCCGTCCAGCTCGGCCAGCTCAGCCAGGTAGCGCCCCGCCACGGCCCGCCTGCGCACGTTCCACGCGTCCAGCCGGGCCAGCTTCACCCGCAGGACGGCCGCTTGGAGCTCGTCCAGCCTGGAGTTGCCCGCCGGCTCCTCGTGGTGGTACTTGACACGCGAGCCGCAGTTGCGCAGCAGCCGCACCCGGGCCGCCAGGTGCGCGTCGTCGGTCACCACCGCGCCGCCGTCGCCCAGAGCGCCCAGGTTCTTGCCCGGGTAGAAGCTGAAGGCCGCCGTGGCAGGCCGGGCGCCCACCCGGAAGCCCCGGTGGCGGGCCCCGTGTGCCTGCGCGGCGTCCTCCACCACGGCCAGCCCGTGCCGCCTGGCGATGGCGTTGATCGCGTCCAGGTCGGCGGGCTGGCCGTACAGGTGCACCGGCATGATCGCCGCGGTCCTGGTCGTGATCGCCGCTTCAACCGCGGCCGGGTCGATGAGGAACGTGCTCTCGACCGGCTCGGCGGGCACGGGACGCGCGCCCGTCTTGGAGACCGCCACCCAGCTCGCGATGAACGTGTGCGAGGGCACGATGACCTCGTCGCCGGGGCCGACACCGAGCCCGCGCAGGATGAGCTCCAGCGCGTCCACGCCGCTGCCCACGGCCACGCAGTGACTGTTGCCGCAGTAGCCGGCGAACTCCGACTCCAGCGCCTCCACCTCGGGCCCCAGCAGGTACCAGCCGGACTCCAGCACCCGCCGCACGGCCCTGTCGATCTCGTCCTTGAGCTCCCCGTAAGGGGCCTTCAGATCCAGGAAGGGAATCGTCATGCCAGGCTCCGCGCGTCGCGCAGGAACTCCTCGTAGTCGCGGTAGTACTCGCTCTCGTCGTAGTGGTCGGCCACCAGCCACAGCCCCACCGTCCCAGGTGCGAAGTCGACCATGTCGCGCCAGACCATCGGACCCATGTAGAGCCCCTTGCTGGGGTGGTCGAGCACGAACGTGTGCTTGGTGAACCCGTCGTCCACCACGACCTCGAACCGGCCGTGCACAGCGATGATGAGCTGCTCGAGGCGCCGGTGCCCGTGTGCGCCGCGGGCCGCGCCGTCGGGGATGTCGAACATGTAGTACGCCCGCCTGATCACGAACGGGACGTGGATGCCCGTCTCGACCACGCAGAGGCTTCCGCGCGGGTCGGTGAACTCGGGCAGGTCGATGATCCGGCAGGGCTTGATCCTGCCCACAGCCACAGAGGTGCTCACGTCGTCGGAACCTGCGCTTCCTCGCGGCGCGCGATCCGCACCACCACGAACTCGGCCAGGTCGTCGAACGTCCTGCCCTCGAACGTGTGGTCTCCTCCAGCAGCGGCACGAGGAAGTAGTCCTCGAGCGACAGGATCAGCTGGACGACGGAGAAGGAGTCGAGGTCACCCAGGTGCTGGGGCTCCTGGATGTCGGGATCGCCCGAGCTGAGCACGACGATGGCCGCCGCCTGCTCCCTGATCTGCTCGGTGATCTCCTTGCGCTCGGTCTCGTACATGTCAGCGTCCCTCTCCGTTCGCGGCCTTGCGCCCGTGCACCAGGCGGGTCAGGAGCTTGGTGCCGTACTCCTCCCAGTCCTCGCGGTAGATCGCGAAGACGTGCACGTCCGTCAGCTCGCCGTTCTCGACGGCGTGGCCCGGGAGGGTGGCCTCCTTGCGGACGAGCTGGGGCGGGCCCGTGAAGTTCCTGGCCTCGGCATCGGTCGTCCAGAAATAGACCTTCCTGACGTTCCACATGGCGAAGGCGTAGTTGACGGTCATCAACGTGACCTCCGCGCCCAGGCCCATCCGGCCTCTGCCCGCGTCCGTCAGGATCTCGGCCCTGATGTGCCGTCCCGCCTGGTCCAGGTCGCGCAGCGAGGTCAGGCCCACCACCTGGCCGCGCTGCTCGACGAAGAACTGGGCGGCGAGATTGCCGGCGTGTTCCCGCTCGAATGCGGCGCGTTCAGGAAGGGTCGCGATTCCAGCTTTCTGGAGCGTCTCGTAAACGGTCGGGCCGTCGCTGGAATGCGCCGGGCGAAGCGCCGTCCTTTTGGTTTCGACATGGGGAAAGAGCATGAGCTGCCACCTCGGTTCCGGCGTCCCGCCGGCGGGACGGAGTGGAATTAGGGACAGTTTATGTTGATATTTCCTGGGCGTCACCAAGAAAGGAATTGCCATGGGTGAGTGCCGCGTTTGCGCGGGAACTGTCACTGAGTTCTTCGACTTCGGCCGGCAGCCGCTGTCCGACGCTTTCGTACGGCCCGCGGACTTCGCGTCGGAGTTCTTCTTCCGGCTCGCGGTCGGCGTCTGCGCGTCGTGCTCGATGGTGCAGCTCATGGACGAGGTGCCGCGCGAGCACATGTTCCACGAGGACTACCCGTACCTCTCGTCGGGTTCGGCGGTCATGCGGGCACACTTCGAGCGGACCGCCGAGCGCTTCCTCGCCACCGAGCTGACCGGTCCCGATCCGTTTGTCGTGGAGCTGGGCTGCAATGACGGCGCGATGCTCAAGGCGGTCGCGGAGGCCGGCGTCAGGCATCTGGGGATCGAGCCGTCGGGAGGGGTGGCCGACCTCGCCGCCGCCAAGGGCGTCAGGGTGCGCAAGGCGTTCTTCGAGGAGTCCACGGCGCTGGAGGTGCGTGAGTCGGACGGGCCGGCGAAAGTGATCTTCGCGGCGAACACGCTCTGCCATATCCCCTACATCGGCTCGGTCTTCCGCGGCGTGGACACGCTGCTCGCGCCGGACGGGGTGTTCGTGTTCGAGGATCCCTACTTCGCCGAGATCGTACGGCGGACCTCGTTCGACCAGATCTACGACGAGCATTTCTTCTTCTTCACCGCGCGGTCCGTGCGTGCCATGGCCGCCGCGTACGGCTTCGAGCTGGTGGACGTCGAGCCGCTCGCGGTGCACGGCGGCGAGGTCCGCTACACGCTGGCCCGCGCGGGCGCGCGGCGGCCCACCGACGCCGTGCGTGACCTGCTGGCCGAGGAGGAAGGTGCGGGGTTGGCCGACCTGTCCACGCTGCGCGCTTTCGCCACGCGCGTGGAAGGCATCAGGGACGGGCTGACGTCGCTGCTGCGCGACCTGCACGAGCAGGGGAAGACCGTCGCCGGGTACGGGGCCACGGCCAAGAGCGCCACGGTGACCAACTACTGCGGCATCGGCCCCGACCTGGTGCCGTACGTGTGCGACAGCACACCGGCCAAGCAGGGCCGGTTCATGCCGGGCTCGCACATCCCGGTGCGCGAGCCCGCCGCGTTCGCCGACCCGTACCCCGACTACGCGCTGCTGTTCGCCTGGAACCACGCCGCGGAGATCATGGCCAAGGAGACGGCGTTCAAGGACGCGGGCGGCCGGTGGATCCTCTACGTCCCCGAGGTGCACGTCATCTGAGCTCCGCGACCCGCCGCTCGATCTCGGGCACCAGGTCGTTGGGCGTGGGCAGGGCGAGCATCTCCTCGCGCAGGCGGGTGGCGTTCTCCTGGAACGAGAGCTCGTCCAGGAGGCGCACCAGCCGCTCGCGGATCCCCGCGCCGGTCGCCTCGGCGCAGCTCAGCGTCAGGCCCGCGCCCTGGTCCTGGAGGTACTGGGCGCGCAGCTTCCCGTCGAAGAAGAACGGCACGATGAGCTGCGGCACTCCGTGCAGGAGCGTCGTGCAGTAGGAGCCGTTGCCGCCGTGGTTGATGATCGCCGAGCAGGTGGGCGCCAGCGCGTTCAGCGGTACGAACGTCACGAGCCTGGTGTTGTCCGGCACTCGCGCCAGGCCCGCCCGCTCGGCCTCCGACACGGTCGCGACCAGATCGATGTCGAGGTCGGCGAGCGCGTCGAGCTGCTCCTGCACGGAGATGGCGTAGCCGTCGAGCCGTTCGGTGGACGACACCCCCAGGGTGAGCGCAACGCGCGGCTTCTCCGGTGATGCGCGCAACCACTGCGGCACGACCGAGACGCCGTTGTACGGCACGTACCGCATGGGCAGGTAGTCCAGGCCCCGGTCCAGGCCGTAGGCGGGGTCCTGGCGCAGCGAGGACGGCACGTTGTCGATGGTGAAGTGGCCGGTCGTCAGCTCCTCCCCGAACCGCCCCGCCTTGGCCCCGATCCACTCGGCCAGCAGGTCACGGCCGCCCGGCGGGCGTACCCGCAGGAAGTGGGACCGCGTCCGGGTGAAGAGGTCCACGCTCCACATCATCCTGGCGTGCACGGCCCCGCAGGCGGCGGCCGCGATCGGGCCCGCGTACGTGACCGGCTCCCAGACCACCAGGTCGGGCCGCCACGACCGGCAGAACGCGATCAGATCGCGGATCATGGGATCGTTGACCAGCCGGAACCACCACGGCACCACCTGGCTGTACCCCGACGACAGGTACTCCCAGGTGAGCTTGGCGGGGTCGTTCTCGGTAAAGTCGAAACGCTCCTCGTCACCGCCGTCCAGCTCTTCGGTGCGTTTGAGGAATTGGTGCAGGGTGTGATCCCGGCCCACGGGCACGGCGGTCAGGCCGGTGTTCGTGATGACGTCGGTGAGTTCGGGCTGGCTCGCCACTCTTACGTCGTGTCCGGCCGTTTTCAGCGCCCACGCGAGTGGCACCATGCCGAGGAAGTGTGTTTTCTCTGCGTACGTGGTGAATAAGATTCGCACGCCCTGGATGAAAGCGGGATGTGTCATTAAGGTCAACGTTTATGCGCGTCTTGTTCGCGACATATGCTGAGAAGACCCATTTCCTAGGTATGGTGCCACTCGCGTGGGCCCTGCGTACGGCGGGCCACGACGTACGGGTGGCCAGCCAGCCGGAGCTGACCGCTGCCATCACGAACGCCGGTCTGACCGCCGTCCCCGTGGGCCGCGACCACCGGCTGCGCCGCTTCCTGGCCGGCATCGGGCGGATGTCGGCCGACGACCCGATGCCGCTGCCCTTCGCCACGCCGCCCGAGCAGCTCACGAAGGAGGAGCTCACCCATGGGTACCGGGAGTTCGTCCAGCTCTGGTGCCGGCTGGTCAACGAGCCCATGATCGCCGACCTCGTGGACTTCTGCCGCTCGTGGCGGCCCGACCTGGTGATCTGGGAGCCGGTCACGTACGCGGGCCCGATCGCGGCCGCCGCCTGCGGGGCCGTGCACGCCAGGATGATGTGGAGCGTCGACCTCTTCACCCGCACCCGTGCCCATTTTGTACAGATTTGCGATGAAGATCCGCTTGCGGAGTGGCTGGAGAAGAAGGCCGGCCACTTCGACGAGGAGCTGACCACGGGCCGCTTCACCGTCGACAACGTCACCCCCTCGCTCCGCAAGGACTTCGACCTCCACCACCGCTACCTGGCGATGCGTTACGTGCCCTACAACGGCGTCTCGATCGTGCCGCCCTGGCTGCGCGAGCCGCCCGAGCGGCCGCGCGTGGCGCTCACGCTGGGCACCTCCGGCATCTCCGCGCCCGTGCCCGCGTGGGAGCTGCTCGACGCGCTCGCCGACCTCGACATCGAGCTGGTGGCCACGCTGCCGGACGAGCGGCCCGTGCCCGCCAACACCAGGCGCGTGGACTTCGTGCCGCTGGACGCGCTCGCGCCCACCTGCGCGGCCGTCGTGCACCACGGAGGCAACGGCTCCTACTGCACGACGTTGCTGCATGGCGTGCCCCAGCTCGTGCTGCCCAGCTTCTTCGACCTGCCGATCAGGGCCCGTTACCTGGAGGAGCAGGGCGCGGGGCTGAGCCTGCCGCAGTCGCAGGTGAGCGCGGAAGGGGTGCGTGAGCGGCTGCTGCGCCTGCTGGGCGAGCCCGCGTACAAGGAGAACGCGCTGCGGCTGCGCGAGGAGATGCTCAGCCTGCCCACCCCCAATGACCTGGTGCCCGAGCTGGTAGGAGCGTGACGAAGTGCGTACGGACGACGTCTACTTGGGCGGGCTCGGCGTGCACGTGCCCGAGACGGTCAGTGTGGGCTGGGCGGTCGAGCAGGGCCTGTACCCGGCCTCCGCCGCCGAGGAGCAGGGGCTGCTGGCCACGGCCATAGCCGGCGACACGCCCGCGCCCGAGATGGCCCTCCAGGCGGCCCAGGAGGCGCTCAAACAGCACGGCGCGCCGCTGGAGGAGCTGGGCCTGCTGCTGTACACCGACGTCTGGCACCAGGGGCCGGACGGCTGGTCCCCCCACTACTACCTGCAGCACCATCTCGTGGGCGGCGATCTGCTCGCGCTCGAGGTCAGGCAGGGCTGCAACGGCGTGTTCACGGCGCTGGAGCTGGCCTCGGCCTACCTGGGGGAGGGGCGCGACGCGCTGATCGTGGCGGCGGACAACTTCGGCACCGCACGCATCGACAGGTGGCGGGCCGGCCCCAACTTCATCCTCGGCGACGGCGCCTCCGCGCTCGTGCTCAGCCGCAGGCCCGGCTTCGCCCGGCTGCTGTCGGTGAACTCGGTGACCATCCCTGAGGCCGAGGAGCTGCACCGCCAGGGCGAGCCGCTGTTCCCGCCGGGGGCCACCACCGGGGCCGCGGTCGACTTCGTCGCCAGGACCGACGAGTTCGTCAAGCTCACGCTGTCCAAGCTCGACCTGGCGATGATCTGGATCACCATGCATGAGAAGTTCGTGCAGGTCATGAAGAAGACCCTGGAGGAGGCCGGGATCGAGGCCGAGCAGGTCACCAGGGTCGCGTTCACGAACCTCGGCAGGCAGGCCGTCGAGGAGCGCTGCGTGGGCGCGCTCGGCCTGCCCATGGAGAAGTCCACCTGGGAGCACGGGCGCACCGTCGGCCATCTCGGCGCCAGCGACCAGCTCGTCGCCCTGCACCACCTGCTGGCGGCGGGCGAGCTGGGGCCGGGCGACCACCTGCTCATGGCCAGCCTCGGTCCCGGCGTCACCGCCTCGTGCGCCGTCGTGAGGATCGGGCCATGAACTTCGACCTCGCTCCGGAGCAGCGCAAACGCTACGACGAGACGCTGGCGGGCGTCCGCGCCGAGCTGGCCTGCCCGAGCTCGCCCGCCACCCGCGCCGAGTGGCGGGCCGCCGGGAGGCTCGGGCTCACCGGGCTCTGCCTGCCCAAGGAGCACGGCGGGTCCGGCCTGGGCGCGCTGGACACGGCGTTGTGCCTGGAGGCGTTCGGCAGAGGGTGCGCGACTGCGGGGCTGCCGTTCGCGGTCGCCGCGCACCTGCTCGCCTGCGCCGTCCCCATCCGCGACTTCGCCTCGAAGGAGAGTGGCCTGCTCGCCGGGCTGGCAACCGGCGAGCGGATCGCGGCGAACGCGATGACCGAGGACGGCGCCGGCTCCGACGTCGGCAGGCTCGCCACCACCGCCCGCCGCGACGGCGACGCCTACGTGCTGGACGGCGAGAAGTCGTTCGCCAGCAACGCCCCGCTCGCCGACGTCATCGTGACCTACGCGGTCACCGACCCCACGGCCGGTTTCCTCGGCATCACCGCCTTCGCCGTGCCCCGCGACCTGCCCGGTGTCGAGGTCGGGTCGCCCCTGGAGAAGATGGGCCTGCACGGCTGCGCCGCCGCCCGCGTGCGCTTCTCCGGCTGCCGCGTGCCCGATCGTTACGTGCTCGGCAGGCCGGGGCAGGGCAGTGCGATCTTCCAGCACTCGATGGGCTGGGAGCGCGCCTGCCTGTTCGCCGTCTACCTCGGCCTGATGGACGACCAGCTCGACCGCGTGGTCGCGCACGCCCGCGAGCGCCGCCAGTTCGGCCGCGAGATCGGCGGCTTCCAGGCCGTCTCGCACCGGATCGCGGCCATGGCCCAGCGGCTGGAGGGCGCGCGGCTGCTGCTCTATCGAGCCTGCTGGCAGCTCGACCAGGGACACGCGGGCCGGGTGGCCGCGGCGGCCATGTCGAAGGCGGCGGTCTCCGAGGCGGCGGTGGCCAACGGGCTGGACGCGGTGCAGATCTTCGGCGCGGCCGGCTACCTGACCGGGCCGGGCATCGAGGCACGCCTGCGTGACGCCGTGCCGAGCACGATCTTCTCGGGGACGACGGAGATCCAGCGAGAGATCATCGCCAGGGAGGTGGGCTTGTGAGTGAGCGAAGCGAACGAACCAATGGACACAGCAACCTGTTCACAGGCCCGACGGAGGAGGGCCTGTGAACCTTCACAACCTGGTCATCTCGACGGCGGCGCGGCACCCCGGGCGGACTGCCGTGTCGGGTCCGGCGGGCGAGCTGAGCTACGCGGAGCTCGACCGCAGGGCCGGTGAGCTGGCCCGGACGCTGGCGGCGCGTGGTGTCGTGCGCGGCGACCGGGTGCTGATCTGGGGTCCGAAGTCGCCGGGCATGGTGGCGGCCATGCAGGCCGTACTCAGGCTCGGAGCGGCGTACGTGCCCGCGGGCGAGTCCACGCCCGCCGCCAGGGTCGCGCTCATGGCGGCGGACTGCGCGGCCAGGGTGATCTGCACGACCGCCGGCCTGATGGACCGGATCGGCGCCGGGATCGACCGCGTCGATGTGGACGCGCCCGGCGCGGGATCGATCGTCCCGGCCGAGTCGGGCGCGGGTGACCTGGCGTACATCCTCTACACCTCCGGCTCGACCGGCACGCCCAAGGGCGTCTGCGTCAGCCACGGCAACGCGCGGGCCTTCGTGGACTGGGCGGTGGCCGAGCTGGGCGCGCGAGCCGAGGACAGGTTCGCCAACCACGCGCCGTTCACGTTCGACCTGTCGGTGCTCGACCTCTACGCCGCCTTCTCGGTGGGCGCGGCCGTGTGCCTGATCCCCGGCGGGCTGGCGTACGCGCCGGGCAGGCTGGTGGAACTGCTGCACGAGCAGCGGATCAGCGTGTGGTACTCGGTGCCGTCCGCGCTCACACTCATGATCCGCGACGGCGGCCTGCTCGACGCGCCCGCCCCCGCCGGCCTGCGCGCGGTGCTGTTCGCGGGGGAGCCGTTCCCCATCCCGCACGTCCGCGGCCTCGCGCGGTGGACCACGGCCCGCCTGCTCAACCTGTACGGCCCCACCGAGACCAACGTGTGCACCTTCCACGAGGTCCGGCCCGAGGACCTGGCGCGCGACCGCCCCGTGCCGATCGGCCTGGCGAGCTGCGGCGACAAGGTGTGGCCCGTGCGCCCCGACGGCACCGTGGCGGGGCCGGGCGAGGAGGGCGAGCTGATGGTGGAGGGCCCCACCGTGATGCTGGGCTACTGGGGCCACGAGCCCCACCGCGGCCCCTACGCCACGGGCGACATCGTCAGGGCCCTGCCCGACGGCACGCTGGAGTACGTCGGCCGCACCGACCACCTCGTCAAGGTGCGGGGACACCGGGTCGAGCCGGGCGAGGTCGAGGCCGTGCTGGTCGCCCACCCGGGCGTCGCCGAGGCCGCCGTGACCGTCGAGGGGAGCGGGCTCGACGCCAGGCTCGTGGCCCATGTCAGGGCGCGCGCCGGGGCGGAGCCGGGCGTGCTGGCGCTCAAGCGGCACAGCGCCGGGCGGCTCCCGCCGTACATGATCTGCGACGAGTTCCGCTTCGTGGCCGAGCTGCCGCGCACCGGCAACGGAAAGATCGACAGGCTGGCACTGGAAAGGAGAACGACGTGACCGAGAGCGACGTGTCGAGCAAGCTCATCGGCTTCATCCGCGACAGGTTCCTGGACGGGGACCCACGGGGCGAGCTCGACGACAGCGCGCCCCTGCTCGAATGGGGGATCCTCACCTCGCTGAACACCTCGATCCTGCTCAACTACATCCGCGCCGAGTTCGGCGCGGTCGTGGACGGAATCGAGGCCGACGACTTCAGGACCGTGCGCAGCCTCACCGCGATGATCTGCCGGTGACGCTCACCAGAGGCTGTGCACGCAGGCCAGCAGGCTGCGGGCCTCGATGTTGAGATACTGGCCGTGCCTCAGCAGGCTCATGAGCTGGCGCACGGTCACCCAGCAGTAGTTCTCCGGCACCTCGGCGGGGAAGTCCTCGCCCACCTCGATCACCTGGTAGCGGGTCTGCGCGTGGTGGAAGCGGCCGCCCTCCTCCGACTGCACCGCGTCGTAGCGCACCTGCCCGGGGCGCGCGGCCAGCACGTCGTTCACGTACGGACCGCCGTCCCTCTCATGTGACATGAGCTGCACCGTCGGCGCCATCTCCACCACGTCCAGCAGCCCCGGCTCGGGCCTGGCCTGCACCAGCAGGTGCAGCACGCCCCCGATCGGCCGGGCCAGGAACGCGGCCAGCCCCACGCCGCGCGGGGCGAGCAGCGGCTGCGTCCACCTGGTGACCTCCCGGGTGCCCGCCTCCACGCTGACCGCGATGACCCGCACGTCCCTGTGCTCGTCGTCGGTGATCTCGTCCTCGCCTTTGGACCAGCCCTCGATCTGGGAGAGCGGGATGAGCCGGGAGTTCCACTCGCAGCGGGTCTTCGCCTCGATCAACCAGCTCAGGATGCGCTCCAGCGGGTGCAGCGCCAGCTCGGGGTCGTGCTCGTACGAGCGCACCAGCGCCTCGGAGAAGGCGTCGCCGCGCGTGCCGCGCGGATGCGCGAACGGCATGCACGACAGCACGGTGCGGGCGTCCATGTTGATGAAGTTGTCGGTGCCCAGCAGGGCCCGGACCTGGTGCAGCGTCAGCCAGTGGAAGTCCTCGTGCTCGGGGACGTCCTCGGTGACCTTGACCACCATGTTCCTGTTGCTCTTGTGCCAGAACCAGGCGCCCTGCTCCGACTGGAGCACGTCCACCAGCACCTGCCCGCGGCTCTCCCTGAAGTATTCGAGGTAGCGGGTGTTGGCTCCGCGGTGGATGCGGGTGTAGTTGCTCCTGGTGGCCTGCACGGTCGGCGAGAGCTGCAGGGTGTTGACGTTGCCCGGCTCCATCTTGGCCTGCATCAGGCAGTGCAGCACCCCGTCGAACTCCTTGACCAGGATGCCGAGCACGCCGATCTCCGGCTGGTTGATGATCGGCCGGGACCACAGCGCCTCGCCGTTCCGCACGCGCAGGCCCTCGACCGCGAAGAAGCGGCCGCTCTCGTGCACGAGGTTGCCGCCGTCCGGCTCGAAGCGCCACTTGTCCAGCTCGGCGAACGGGATCCTGGTCACGTTGAAGTAGCCGGCCCTGTGCCGTTCCGCCCACCAGTCCTGGAAGTCCGCGCCCGGGTCGTCCCCCGCCAGCGCCGAGAGCGTGAACTGGATCTCGGCCTCCAGGTCGTAACCCGCGCTCATGGTTCGCTCGCTTCGCTCGTTCACAGTGTCGCCAGTACGTCTCGAAGGGCGTCGATGACCTTCTCCTGGTCGCTGACCTGGAGCGAGGGGAACATGGGCAGCGAGAAGATCTCGTCGGCGGCCGACTCGGTCACGGGGAAGGCGCCCTTGCCGTAGCCGAGGTGGGCGAAGCCCGACATGGTGTGCACCGGCCACTGGTAGCTGATGTTGAGCTGGATGCCGTAGGAGCGCATCCGCTCGATGACGGCGTCGCGGGCGGGGTGGCGGACGACGTACACGTAGTAGACGTGCTCGTTGCCCTCCGCCGTGGCGGGCAGCACCAGGTCGGTGTCGGCGAGCCCGTCGGCGTACCTGGCGGCGACCGCGCGCCTGCCGGCGATGTAGGCGTCGAGCCTGGTCAGCTTGCGCCGCAGGATCTCGGCCTGCACCTCGTCCAGCCGGCTGTTGTGTCCTGGGGTCTCGACGACGTAGTAGCGGTCCTCCATGCCGTAGTACCGCAGCCGCCGCAACCGCGCGGCCACCGCGTCGTCGGAGGTGATCGTCGCTCCGCCGTCGCCGTACGCGCCCAGCACCTTCGTCGGGTAGAACGAGAAGGCCGCGGCCCGGCCCATCGAGCCCGCCACACGGCCGTGGTGACGCGCGCCGTGCGCCTGCGCGCAGTCCTCCAGGATGACCAGGTCGTGCTCGGCCGCCAGCCGCTCGAGCGGCGCCATGTCCACGCACTGTCCGTAGAGGTGCACGGGCAGCAGGCAGCGGGTGCGGGGCGTGATCGCCGCCGCCACCTGATCGACGTCCATCAGGTACGTGCCGGGCAGCGTGTCCACGAAGACCGGCACCGCCCCCACGGCGTCGATGGCGACCACGGTGGGCGCGGCCGTGTTCGAGACGGTGATGACCTCGTCCCCCGGCTTGACGCCGAGCGCCTGGAGGCCCAGGACGATGGCGTTGGTGCCGTTGTCCACACCCACGCAGTGCGCGGCTCCGTGGTAGTCGGCGAACGACCGCTCGAACCTGGACACGCTCTGGCCGAGCACCAGCCGCCCGGAGCGGAAGACGGTGTCCACGGCGTCGAGGAGGTCCTCGCGCTCTGCCTCGTACTCATGCAGGTAGTCCCAGACAGCCAGCGTCATAACCTGTCACCTTCGGGAATCGATGAGTGGAACTCTCCGCGCAGGTACTGCTCGCGGCAGGCGCCGCGCCTGAGCTTGCCGCTCGTGGTCCGCGGGATGCGGCCACGCCTGACGAGCAGGACTTCGTGCACGTCCAGGCCGTGCTCGCGGGTCACCGCCTGACGCGCCGACTCGGCGGCCGCCTTCCGCGCGGCCTCGTCATCGGTCAGCAGCTCGCGCTCGGCCTCGACGACCAGGACCAGCCGCTCGCCGTCCCCTTCTCCGTCGATGGAGCCGTCTGTGGAGAACGCCGCCGCGGTGGACAGGAGGTCCGGCGAGGTCGCCAGGACCGTGGTCTCGATGTCGTCCGGGTAGTGGTTGCGTCCCCGTACGATGACCAGGTCCTTGATCCGGCCGGCGACATAGAGCTCGCCCTCGTGGACGAAGCCCAGGTCGCCGGTGTGCAGCCAGCCGTCGTCGGCGTAGGAGGCGACGTTCGGGCCGCGTACCAGGATCTCGCCGACCTCGTCGCCGTCGATCATTATCGAGACGCCCTGGCTGGGTGTCCCGCAGGAGACCAGCCGCACGCCGTCGTGCGACGCGCGCACCTGGCCCGCGGCCAGCGCGGCCCGGTCCACGGTGACGGTCTTCGCCTGCCTGCCGACGGGCGAGGCGGTGACCGGAAGCGTGGCCTCGGCCAGGCCGTAGGAGGGGGTCGGGGCGGACGGGGACAACCCGCAGCCCGCGAAGGCCGCCACGAACGACTCGACGGCCTCGGGGCGGATGGGCTCGGCCGCGATCGTGAGCACCTTGAGCGAGCTGAGGTCGAGGTCCCGCTTGCGCTCGTCACTCACCCGCCGTACGCACTGCGTCAGGCTGAACGTCGGCGCCACGCTCCAGTCCGCCCGGAACTCCGAGATCGCCTCCAGCCACCGGTACGGGTCCTGCACGAACGTCATCGGGCTGATGTGCACGGTGTGCGACCCGGCGCTCAACGGCGTGGCGATGCCGCACACCAGCCCGAAGTCGTGGAAGAACGGCACCCACGACACCACGGTGGACGACTCGGGGAAGTGGGCGGTGATCTGGTGGTTGGCGGCGGCCAGGTTCGCGTGGGTGATCCGCACGCCGGTGGGGTTGCCGGTCGATCCGGAGGTGTACTGCAGGTACGCCACCTCGTCCGGATCGACGTCGGCCCGCCGCAGGTCGTGGCCCTCCGCGACGGGCACCTCGTCCACCAGCAGCAGGTCGTCCGCGCCCAGCGCGGCGCGCACGGCCGTGGCGGCGCCGGAGGTCGTGAGCACCGCGCCCGGCGCGCAGTCCGCGACGATCGCGCGCAGCCTGACGTGGTCGCGGAACAGCTCGGGCGCGTGCAGCGGCACCGCTACCACGCCCGCGTTCAGGCAGGCCAGGAAGGCCACGATGTACTCGAGCCCGTGCGGGCACATGATCGCCGCCCGCCCGCCCGGAGCGCAGCGTCGCCGCAGGACGGCGGCCGTGGCACGGGCCCGCGCGTCCAGCTCGCCGTAGGTCAGCGTGAGCGTGGCCCGGCCGCGCCGCCCGTCGGCCAGGCGTGCGCGGTGGTCGATGAAGGTGGCGGCGGGCCGGTCGCCGTCCAGCTGGGCCAGTTCGGCCACCGCGCCGTGGGTCGTCCTCATGGCTCAGGCGATCTGCTTGCTGGGCTCGAGCGTCCCGGCGGCCATCTGCCCACGCGGATCGAGCGTTCCGGCTGCCAGCGGCTCGCCTGGCTCGAGGGCGGTCGTCGCGGCCCGGTCCAGGATCGCCACGATCCAGCCGAGCAGGTCCTGCTCGGCCGACTCCGCAGCCTCCTGCCAGCGCCGCTTCTGGTCGGCGATCACGTTCATCTGGATGTGGGTCACCTCGCCAGGCACGCGGCCAGGGTTCTTGCTGGCCCTGATCTGGCGGCGCAGCTCGTTGCGCGACCAGGAGCCCTGCTCGGCCCGGTCGAGCCAGGTGTCCTGCTCGGGCTCGGTCAGGCTGGCCACCTCGGCATGGTGCTGGAAGCTGAGTTTGTCCCTGCGCCTGGTGACGTGGAACTGCCTGGCCACCCACGCGTAGTTACGCAGCGTCTGGTAGTCGAGCGAGGTCTCCTCGATCGCGCGCTTGTAGCGGTCGGGGTATTGCCGCTGGCCGTAGATCAGCCAGTCGCCCAGCCACCACGCCGACGAATCCGAGATCACGAAGATCTGGCGGCCAAGGTGCCGCCAGGCGTTGATCGACATGCCTGGCGGGATGGAGAGGGACGTGCGCTTCGTCAGGGCCCGGCCGTCGAGGCCGATCCGGTCGTCGGGGGTTTTCGTGGTCACCGCGCCGTTGCTGCGGCTGGTCATATTTCGACACCACCCTTCGCATCGATCCGACGATCACGATTCTGCGACGCTGATCCTTTACGGCATCTAGACGGGATCTAGACGTTCCTTCTTCAGCGGCTCCCACCAGGCGCGATTCTCCTCGTACCAGCGGGCCACCGCGGCGAGGCCGTCGGCGAACGGGATCCGGGGACGGAACCCCAGCTCCTCGGTGATCTTGGTGAAGTCGAGCGAGTAACGGCGGTCGTGGCCCTTGCGGTCGGTCACGAAGCGCACGCTCGACCAGTCGGCGCCGGAGATGTCCAGCAGCGCCCTGGTGAGGTCGAGGTTCGTCAGCTCGGTGGTGCTGCCGATGTTGTAGACGTGCCCGGCCCGTCCCCCCGCCGCCACCAGGGCGATGCCCAGGCAGTGGTCGTCCACGTGGATCCACTCCCTGACGTGCCTGCCGTCGCCGTACAGCGGGACGGTCCTGCCCTCCATGAGATGGGTGAGGAACAGCGGGATGACCTTCTCCGGGAACTGGTACGGGCCGTAGTTGTTGGAGCAGCGGGTGATCGAGACGGGCAGCCCGTGGGTGCGGGCGAAGGCGAGCGCCAGCAGGTCGGAGGCGGCCTTGGAGGCGGAGTACGGCGAGTTCGGCTCCAGCGGGTGGCTCTCCGTCCACGAGCCGGATTCGATCGAGCCGTAGACCTCGTCGGTCGAGACGTGCACCACCTTGCCCACGCCGGCCCGCAGTGCGGACTCCAGCACGGTCTGTGTGCCGACCACGTTGGTCATGACGAAGTCGGAGCCGCTCTCGATGGACCTGTCCACGTGCGTCTCCGCGGCGAAGTGCACCACGAGTGCCACGCCTTGGAGCAGCTCGTCGAGCAGCGCCGCGTCGCACACATCGCCCCGCACGAACGTCAGCCGCGGGTCGTCCGCCACGGGCGCCAGGCTGTCGAGCGTGCCGGCGTAGGTGAGCTTGTCGAGCACGACGAGGCCGGTGACGTCGAGTCCGGGATAGGCGCCGGTGAGCGCGCGCCTGGCGAAGTTCGACCCGATGAAGCCAGCGCCGCCGGTGACCAAGATTCGCATGTCGATCTGCCTTCGGTGTCAAGCCATGGATCGGGCGATGTCCATCACGTAGTGGCCGTAGGACGAGTTCTTCATCTCGATGCCCCTGCTGTAGCACTCGTCGGCGCTGATGTAGCCCATGCGCAGCGCGATCTCCTCCAGGCAGGCCACCCGCACGCCCTGCCGGTGCTCCAGGATCTCGACGTACTGGCTTGCCTCCAGCAGCGACTGGTGGGTGCCCGCGTCGAGCCACGTGAAGCCCCTGCCCAGCTCGATCAGGCGGGCCCGGCCCTGGCTCAGGTAGATGCGGTTGACGTCGGTGATCTCCAGCTCGCCGCGGGCGGACGGCCGGAGCCCGCGGGCCAGCTCGACGACCGTCGAGTCATAGAAGTACAGGCCGGTGATCGCGTTGTCGGACCTGGGCTGGAGCGGCTTCTCCTCGATCGACATCAGGTGGCCGTGCTCGTCCAGCTCGGCGATGCCGTACCGCTCGGGGTCGGTGACCGGGTAGCCGAACAGCACGCAGCCGTCGAGCTCCTCCTGCGCGGTCCTGAGGATCTCCGGGAAGCCGGCCCCGTGGAAGAGGTTGTCGCCCAGGATCAGCGCGCAGTCGTCCCCGCCGATGTGGCCGGAGCCGATGAGGAACGCGTCGGCGATGCCGCGCGGCTCCGGCTGCGGCGCGTACGAGAACGACACCCCGAGCCGCGACCCGTCGCCGAGCAGCGCCCGCAGCTGCGGGATCGTGCCGGGCGTGGAGATCAGCAGAATATCTCTGATTCCGGCGAGCATCAGCACGGAAATCGGATAGTAGATCATCGGCTTGTCGTAGATGGGTAGTAATTGCTTGGACGTGGCGAAAGTCAGGGGGTGCAGGCGGGTCCCGTTTCCGCCGGCGAGAACTATTCCCTTCATGGCGGTCACACTACTGCTTGAATTATTCTCCGGTCCACGTTTCGAGGAGAGGACGGGATATGCGTGTGCTGTTCGCCGCCATCGCGGAGAAGACGCACTTCCTCGGTATGGCGCCACTGGCCTGGGCGCTGCGCACCGCCGGCCACGACGTACGCGTGGCCAGCCAGCCGGAAATGACCGACGTCATTACCGGCGCCGGGCTGACCGCGGTTCCCGTGGGCAAGGACCACAAACTCTACGAGATTTCCAGGCTGGAAAAGCGGCTGGAAATAGACGTGCCCATGTTCGACATGGCCGAGAACCGGCCGGAGAAACTCACCTGGGACTACCTGCGGCCCGGCTACGACCAGGTCGTTCGGTGGTGGTTCCGTGTGGTCAACGACTCGATGGTGGCCGACCTGGTGGACCTGTGCCGCCAGTGGCGGCCCGACCTGGTGATCTGGGAGCCGATCACGTACGCGGCGCCGATCGCCGCCGAGGCCGCGGGGGCCGCGCACGCCCGGTTCATGTGGGGGCTCGACGTCTTCACCCGGATGCGCCGCCACTACGTGCGTGTCAGGGACGAGCAGCCCGCCTACGACCGGCGCGACCCGATGCAGGAGTGGCTCACGGCCAGGGCCGGGTACTTCGGCGGGCGCTTCTCGGAAGAGCTGGTCACCGGGCGGTTCACCATCGACTACATGCCCGCGCCACTCCGGCTCGACCTGGGCCTGCACACCGTGCCGATCAGGTACGTGCCGTACAACGGCGCGTCCGTCATCCCCGAGTGGCTGCGCGAGCCCGCCGGCCGCCCGCGGGTCTGCCTCACGCTGGGCACCGCCGCCAGCGAACGGCTGGACGGGTACTTCGTGCCGGTGGGCGAGCTGCTGGAGTCGGTGGCGGAGCTGGACGTCGAGGTCGTGGCCACGCTGTCGGACAGGCAGCAGGCCGAGCTGGGGCCGGTGCCGGACAACGTGCGGCTGGTGACGTTCGTGCCGCTGCACGCGCTCGTCCCGACCTGCGACGTGGTCATCCATCACGGGGGCGGCGGGTCGTACTGCACGAGCCTGCTCAACGGGGTGCCGCAGCTCATCCTGCCGAACCTGTTCGACGCGCCCGCGCGGGCCGCCAACCTGGCCGGGCAGGGCGCGGGGCTCACGTTGCCCAGCCACGAGGCGACCGGTGCGAAGGTGCGCGACCTGGTGGCGCGGCTGCTCGAGGAGCCCGCGTTCGGCAAGGAGGCGGCCCGGCTGCGCGAGGAGATGCTCTCCCAGCCGACGCCCAACGAGCTCGTGCCCGAGCTGGAGCGGCTGGCCGAGGTCTACAGGAGCTGAGGTGTCTCGCTGGCGGGACGGCTGGAAGCCGCCGGGCGGGCCCGGTTCACAGCGGGATGTGATCGACCACGAAGGTCACGAAGTCGTCCACGGTCTTGCCGGTGAACTCGTGCATCGCCGCCATCAGCGGCGCGCCGGTGAGGTCCTCCAGCGTGAGCAGCAGGCCGAGGAACGCGCCCTGGTCGATGTCGCCGATCGGCGAGTCGCCGGTGGGGCGCTCCTCGCCGGTGGCGGTGGCCCAGGTTCTCGCCACCGTTCTGATGACCTCGTGCCGCACATAATCGCGCATCGGGTCGAAGTCCTCGGTCGGGTCGAAGTCGCGGGCCGGATCGAAGTCCCGCATAGGATCGAAGTCCCGGTCGAATTCGTAGTCAGCCATCTCGATAAAGGCCTTTCTCCTGGCGAGTCGGCCGTATCGTACTTGAATTGACTGCACCGCGGAGATGGCGTCTCATTACGAGTTGTCGCGGACGTCCCCCAATTTGAGGAAGTCAATCGCCATGCCCCTGGACAAGAGTGAGACGCCCGCGTTCGGTCTCGGCGTCCTCGGCACCGCGGCCATCGCCGGGAAAAGAGTTCTCCCGGCCGTCGCCGCCGTTCCCGGGATCGAAATCGCGGCCATCGCGAGCAGATTCCCCGACCGGGCCGAGGTAATGGCCAAGGAATACGGCGGCCGGCCGGTCGAAGGCTATGCGCGGCTGCTGGAACAGCCCGACGTCGACATCGTCTACATACCGCTGCCGTCCGCGCTGCACGCCGAATGGATCGAGCGGGCGCTACTGGCGGGCAAGCACGTGCTCGCGGAGAAGCCCATGACGACGAGCCCGCACGACACCGAGCGGCTGGTGCGGCTGGCCGCCGAGCGCGGGCTCGTGCTCAGGGAGAACTACATGTTCCTGCAGCACTCCCAGCACGCCTACGTCCGGCGACTGCTGGACGGCGGCGCCATCGGCGAGCTGCGCGCGTTCTCCGCGATCTTCGCTATCCCTCCCAGGCCGCCCGACGACATCCGCTACCGCGCCGAGCTGGGCGGCGGCGCGCTGCTCGACGTGGCCGGATACCCGATCCGCGCCGCGCAGCTCTTCCTCGGCGGCGAGCTGGAGGTGGCCGGGGCGAGCCTGCGGCACAGCCTCGCGCTGGACGTGGACGTGGCCGGGGGAGCGCTGCTGACCAGGCCGGACGGCGTGCACGCGCACGTCTCGTTCGGCCTGGAGCACCTGTACGCGTCCCGGTACGAACTGCTCGGCAGCGAGGGCAGGATCCGCGTCGACCACGTCTTCACCCCACCACCCGGGCACCGGCCGGCCGTCCTGGTCGACCGGCAGGACCACCAGGAACGCACGCTCCTGGAGCCTGACGACCAGTTCGCGAACACCCTCAGCGCGTTCGTGTTCGCGGTGCGCACGGGAGCCAGGAGCCTCGACGACGAGTCGATCATCACGCAGGCGAGGCTCGTCGACCAGGTACGCCGGCAAGCGAAGGTGAGCAGAACATGAATGAGCTGAAGGCCAGGATCCTCGAACTGGTCCGCAAATACGATCAGGAGCAGGCGGACGTCGACTTCGTCCCCGGCGAGACCAGGGTGCTCGTGTCGGGCGCCGTGCTCGACGAGAGCGAGCGGGCGGCGCTCGTCGAGGCCGCACTCGACATGCGGATCGCGGCCGGGGTGAGCGCCGCCAGGTTCGAGCGGGAGTTCGCCAGGCTCTTCGGGCTGCGCAAGGCCCACCTGACGAACTCGGGCTCGTCGGCCAACCTGCTGGCGCTCAGCGCCCTGACGTCGCCGTCGCTGGGCGACCGGCGGCTGCGCCCGGGCGACGAGGTGGTCACGGTGGCGGCGGGTTTCCCCACCACGGTCAACCCCATCATCCAGAACGGCCTGGTCCCGGTCTTCGTGGACATCGAGCTGGGGACGTACAACACGACGCCGGAACGGGTGGAGGCGGCGATCGGGCCGCGCACCAAAGCCATCATGATCGCGCACTCGCTGGGCAACCCGTTCGCCGCGCGGGAGATCGCCGAGCTGGCCGCCGCCCACGACCTGTTCTTCGTCGAGGACAACTGCGACGCCGTCGGCTCGTACTACGAGGGGCGGCTCACGGGCACGTTCGGCCACCTCAGCACGGTCAGCTTCTACCCGGCGCACCACATCACCATGGGCGAGGGCGGCTGCGTCCTGACCGGCGACCTCTCGCTCGCCCGTCTGGTGGAGTCGATGCGCGACTGGGGCAGGGACTGCTGGTGCGAACCGGGCGAGGACAACCGCTGCCTCAAGCGCTTCGACCAGCAGCTCGGCACGCTTCCGCTGGGCTACGACCACAAGTACGTCTTCTCCACGGTCGGCTACAACCTCAAGTCCACCGACCTGCAGGCCTCGCTCGGCCTGAGCCAGCTCGCGAAACTGGAGTGGTTCGGCGCGGCCAGGCGGCGCAACTGGGCGCGGCTGCGCGAGCAGCTCGACGGGCTGCCCGGGCTGCTGCTGCCCGAGCCGACGCCAGGCGGCGACCCGAGCTGGTTCGGCTTCGTCATCACGGTGCTGCCCGAGGCGCCGTACACGCGCAAGGCCATGGTGGACCACCTGGAGCAGCAGAAGATCAGCACCCGTGGCCTGTTCGGCGGCAACCTCACCCGCCACCCCGCCTACCTCAACAGCGCCCACCGCGTCTCCGGCGAGCTGACCAACAGCGACGTCGTCACTGAGCACACGTTCTGGGTCGGCGTCTACCCGGGGCTGACCACGGAAATGATCGACTACACGGCCCGGACGATCCGAGAGTTCGTGGCCGCCAACTCCTGAGGGGACCCCGATGCGTGTTCTGTTCGCCGCGCACGCCGAGAAGACGCACTTCCTCGGCATGGTGCCGCTGGCTTGGGCGCTTCAGACGGCCGGACACGAGGTACGGGTGGCCAGCCAGCCCGAGCTGACCCAGGTGATCAACCGAGCCGGGCTGACCGCCGTCCCGGTCGGCAAGGACCACCGCTTCGCCATGGTGCTCAAGCTCAACGCGATGCGGGACGAGGCGCCCGAGTTCGAGTTCGGCGAGGACCGGGCTGAGGTGCTCACCTGGGAGCACCTCAAGTGGGGGTACGGCGAGGCCGTCCCGTGGTGGTGGCGCGTGGTCAACGACACCATGATCGACGACCTGGTCGCCTTCAGCCGCTGGTGGCGGCCCGACCTGATCGTCTGGGAGTCGATCACGTTCGCCGGCGCCATCGCGGCCACCGCGTGCGGGGCCGCGCACGCCCGCTTCAACTGGAGCATCGACCTGTTCGGCCGGATGCGCGCCAGGTACGTGCGGCTGCGTGACGAGCAGCCGCCGCACGACCGGGAGGACGTGCTGGCCGAGTGGCTGGCGGCCAAGGCCGGGCGGTTCGACGAGGAGATGACGACCGGGCACTTCACCATCGACACCGTGCCGCCCTCGCTGCGCGGCGATCCCGAGCTCGGCCTGGATCTCGGCCTTCGCCAGGTGCCCGTGCGGTACGTCCCGTACAACGGGCCCGCGGCGGTGCCCGGCTGGCTGCGCGAGCCGGCCGAGCGGCCGCGGGTCTGCCTCACGCTGGGCACGACCGCGATCGAGCGGCTCGACGGCTACGCCGTGTCCGTGGGGGAGCTGCTCGACGCGCTGGGCGACCTCGACGTCGAGGTCGTCGCGACCCTGCCGGAGGAGCAGCAGGCCAAGCTGGGCGCCGTGCCGGGCAACGCCAGACTGGTGACGTTCGCGCCGCTGAACGCGCTGGCCCCGACGTGCGCGGTGGTGATCGACCACGGCGGTCCCGGCACGTTGTTCACGACCCTGTCACACGGAGTGCCGCAGCTCGTGCTGCCGAACATCTTCGACGAGCCATTCCTGGCCGCGTACCTGGAGAAGAACGGCGCCGGGCTGACGCTGCCCACCCGGGAGGCGAGCGGGGAAAGGGTACGCGAGCAGGTCGTGCGGCTGCTGGCGGACCCGTCGTTCGCCAAGGGCGCGCGGTCGCTGTGGGAGCACGACATGCTCGCCCTGCCGACGCCCAACGAGGCCGTGCCCGAGCTGGAACGGCTGGCGCTCACGCATCGAGGAAACGGTCGATGACCGTGCGGTAGTAGCCGGGGGCGAAGTCGATCGCGCCCGGCAGCAGCCGCCGCAGCTTGGCCACCGAGACGTTGTGCGGCGCGTCCACGTCCACGTAGGTGCGCCCGGCCCGGATCCCGAGCCGGGACTCCAGATGATCGACGATACGCATGATCGGCACGGACTCGCCGGAGGCCACGTTGACCACCTGGTCACGGACGCCCGCGCGGAGCAGTTCGGCGATGATCCGCATGAGGTCCGACACGTCGAGGAGGTCGCGCCTCGCGCCCCGGTAGACGGTGACGTGGCCCGAGCGGAGCTGGCCGATCAGCGCCGGGATGAGCCGGTCGGCCCGCCCGTGCGGGCCCACGATGTAGGTCAGGCGCAGGACGAGGTGGCTCACTCCCGACTTTATTACGCGTTCCTCCAGCGCGAGTTTGTGCGCGCCGTATTCGTCGGCCGGGGTAAAAGGCTCGTCCTCGACGCCGTCGCTGTTCCCGTACATTCCGGCGGCGGCCGTCGAGAAAAACAACACGGTGCGGCCCGTGTGCCGGCACCGGTCGATGGTCGCGTCCACGAGTTCGGTTTCCCGCGCGTACGCGGCGGCCGTGTTCTGTGGCAGAGGAACGCCTGCCGCCAACGCCACCACCTGCTGATACGCCCCTTCGAGCGGTCGCAGATGATGTGCTAGAAAGCCATTTCCGATAATCTCCATTCGATCCGCCTTTCCTGTCCCGCCAGCGAGACAGTGAATACCTTAATTGGCGAATAATTGAAAGGCGCCGACCATGCAGCGATTTCCAGAGACGGATGCGGTCGGCCCCGGCGACCCCCGTTATCGACGACTGGCGGCCCGGGGCTACAATAAGCGCTACAGCGCCCGCCCGGAGACCATTCATTTGGCCCGCTCGCCCGAGCAGGTCGAGCACGTGGTCGGCGCCGCGGTCGCGGCGGGCAAGCGGCTCGCGGTGCGCAGTGGCGGTCACTGCGAGGAGCCGTTCGTGGACGACCACGACGTGCGGGTGCTGATCGACCTGCGGCCGATGCGGTCGATCAGCTATGACCCGGACATGCGGGCGTTCTGCGTCGAACCCGGCGCCACGCTGCGCGAGGTCTTCGCCGCCCTGCACGAGGGGTGGGGGGTCACGATCCCGGCCGGCTCCTGCCCCAGCGTCGGCATCGGCGGCCACATCCCCGGCGGCGCGTACGGCCCGCTCTCCAGGGAGCACGGCATGGTCGTCGACCACTTGTACGCCGTTGAGGTCGTGGTCGTCGGCGAGGACGGCCGGGCCCGGCGCGTGGTGGCCACGCGCGAGCCCGGCGACCCCAACCACGACCTGTGGTGGGGGCACACCGGCGCGGGCGGCGGCAACTTCGGCGTCGTCACCCGCTACTGGCTACGCTCCCCGGACGCCGACGGCGATGACCCGGCGACACTCCTGCCCAAGCCCCCTTCCACGCTGCTGACCAGCTCGCTCGGCTGGTACTGGAAGGACCTCGACGAGCCCTCCTTCACCCGGCTCGTGCGCAACCACTGCGAGTGGTACGAACGCAACAGCCACGACGGCACTCCGTTCGCGAGCCTCGACACCGGCTTCACACTGAACCGCCGGGCGCCCGACGAGAAGATCATGCTGGAACTGCAGATCAGCGGCGACGTGCCGGGCGCCGCCGGGCTCGTGGACAGCTACGTGGCCGCGGTCGTGGACGGGGTGGAGGTGCCGTACACGATCGAGAGCGACACCGGCCCGTGGCTGGAGCTGACGCTCGCCTACGACGACAGCACCGGCGGCTACCCGATCAGGTTCAAGTCGAAGGGCTCCTACCTGCGAGCCTGCTGGTCCGAACGGCAGCTCGCCACCCTCTACCGCCACCTGACCGACGACGCGGAAGACGCCGACAGCGCCGGGGTCTACCTGCACGGCTACGGCGGGCGGGTCAACGCGGCCGGACCGGCGGCGACGGCCAACCCGCACCGGGACTCGATCCTCGTCGCCTACTACAACGTCGACTGGCTGGGCGCCAAGTACGACGAGCGGTGGATGACCTGGATGCGCGAGTTCTACCGCGACATGCACGCCGACACCGGGGGAGTGCCGGTGCCCGGGCCGATCACCGACGGCTCCTACATCAACTACCCCGACGTGGACCTGGCCGATCCGGCGTGGAACACCTCGGGCGTGCCCTGGCACACGCTCTACTTCAAGGACAACTACCCGAGGCTGCAGGAGATCAAGGCCCGCTGGGACCCGCTCGACGTCTTCCGCCACGCTCTTTCGATCCGGCTGCCCGGGGAGTGACATGCGCATCCTGTTCGCCACGTACGCGGAGAAGACCCACTTCTTCCTCATGGTCCCGCTGGCCTGGGCGCTCCAGTCGGCCGGGCACGAGGTGCGGGTGGCCAGCCAGCCCGAGCTGACCGAGGTCATCACCGGCGCCGGGCTGACCGCCGTGCCCGTCGGCAAGAACCACAGCTTCTGGCGGGTGATGCGCGCCTATCCGCTGTTCGACCCCCGCAAGGACAAGGTGCCGCCGTACGGCATCGCCGAGACCCCAGCCCACGAGCTGACCTGGGAGTACCTGTCGTGGGGGTACGGCCAGGTCGTGCCCTGGTGGTGGCGGCTGCTGAACGACACGATGATCGACGACCTGGCCGGGCTGTGCCGGCAGTGGGAGCCCGACCTCGTCATCTGGGACCAGATCACCTACGCCGCGCCGATCGCGGCCACCGCCTGCGGCGCCGCGCACGCCAGGTTCATGTGGAGCGTGGACCTGTTCGCCCGGATGCGCACCCACTTCCTGCGGCTCAAGCCGCCCGGCGGCAGGGACCCGCTGGCGGAGTGGCTCGGCTCCCGTGTCGAGCCGTACGGCGGCGCCTTCTCCGAGGACATGGTCAACGGCCACTTCACGATCGACTACTTCCCCGACTCGCTGCGCAAGGATCCTGATCTGGATCTCGACCTGGACCTGCACTACGTGCCGATGCGGTACGTCCCGTACAACGGACTGTCCGTGATCCCCCCGTGGCTGCGTGAGCCGCCGGAGCGGCCCAGAGTGTGCCTGACGCTCGGCACGGCCGCGACCGAACGGTTCGACGGCTACTCGGTGTCCGTGCAGGGCATCCTCGACGCGCTGGCCGACCTGGACATCGAGGTCGTCGCGACCCTCCCTGCAGAGCAGCAGGCGAAGCTGGGCGCGGTGCCGGACAACGCCAGGCTGGTGGCGTACGCACCGCTGCACGCGCTCGTCCCCACCTGCGACGCGGTCATCCACCACGGCGGCGGCGGGTCGTACTGCACGACGCTGGTCAACGGGGTCCCGCAGTTGCTGCTCTACAACCTGCTCGACGCCCCCGTACGCGCCCGCCACCTGGTCAACCAGGGCGCGGGGCTGGCCATCCACACCGACGACGTGACCGGCGAGCAGGTCAGGGACCACGTCGCCCGCCTGCTGAAGGAGCCGTCGTTCCGTCAGGAGGCACAGCGGCTGCGCGCCGAGCAGCTCGCCCTGCCCACGCCCAACGACCTCGTGCCCGAACTCGAACGGCTCACTGCCGAATACCGTGGAGGATGACGATGTACGACGCCGAGCTCGCCGATGTCTACGACGCGCTGTACGAGGGGCGCGGCAAGGACTACGCCGCCGAGGCGGCCGACGTGCTCAAACTGGTCCACGCACGCAGGCGGGGCGTCGCCTCGCTGCTCGACGTGGCCTGCGGCACCGGCTCCCACCTGCGCCACTTCGCCGCCCTCGTGGACGACGTGGCGGGGCTGGAGCTGTCCGAGGACATGATCGAGGTGGCCAGGATGCGGCTGCCCGGCGTGCCGGTGCACCAGGGCGACATGCGCGACTTCGGCCTGGGCCGCCGCTTCGACGCCGTCACCTGCATGTTCAGCTCGATCGCGTACATGCGTGACGATGCCGAGCTGGCGGCGGCGCTGACCAGGATGGCCGCCCACCTGACGCCCGGTGGCGTGGTCGTCGTCGAGCCGTGGTGGTTTCCCGAGACGTTCCTGCCCGGGTACGTGGCCGGCGACGTCGTCACCGCCGCCGGACGTACCCTCGCCAGGGTCTCGCACACGGTCAGGACCGGTGACGCGAGCACCATGCAGGCGCACTACCTGGTCGCCGACGCCGGGTCCGGCGTCAGGCACTTCACGGTCACGCACGTGAACACGTTGTTCACCCGCGAGCGATACCTCTCGGCGTTCGAACGGGCCGGGCTGTCGGCGGACTACCTCGAGGGCGGCCCCTCGGGGCGCGGCTTGTTCGTGGCGAGCTCCTTGGCGTAGGCGTGCATGAGGCCGTGCAGCCGGAAGCGGTCCCTGCCGGCCTTCTCCACCAGGTGGGCGCTCGCCAGCCGATCGAGCGCGAGCCCCGCCTGCTCCACGAGAAGGCCGGCCGCCCGCGCGGCGGTGTCCAGGGACACCTCACGCTCGGCATGCCGCCCCAGCGCGTGGAACATCTGCTGTGCGTATCGCGGCAGCGCCCGGTACGACCAGGAGAAGAGCGTGCGCACCGACGAGGGGTCGTCATCGTCGGCGTGCAGCACCTTCAGCAGGTCGTCGGGGCCGCTGAACTCGTTGAGCGCGCCCATGAGCACCCGCTCGGCGGCGATCCGCAGCGCCACCGGCAGCCCCGCGCAAGCCTCGACCAGCGCGGGCCGGCCCGGCTCGCCCATGATGCGGCGCATCAGCTCGGCGGCGTCGCCGTCGGGCATCGCGCCCAGCGTCAGCCTGCGGGCGCCGTCCCGCGCCACCAGCCCGGACAGCCGGTTCCTGCTGGTGACGATCATCAGGCAGGACCGGGTGCCGGCGAGCAGGGGGCGTACCTGCTCGGCGGACTCGGCGTTGTCCAGCAGGACGAGCAGCCGCCGGCCCGCCATCAGGCTGCGGTAGCTCCCCGGGTCGGCGGGCGTCTCGCCCAGGAGCTGGCGCAGGGCCTCGGTGGCGGAGAGGGGCGGGGCGCCGGAGAAGCCGCGCAGGTCCACGTGGAGCTGGCCGTCGGGATAGCGTGCGGCCAGCTCGTGCGCGAGCCGCACGGCCAGGGCGGTCTTGCCCACGCCGGGGCCGCCGTCGATCAGGATCAGCCCCGTCTCGCCGCCGGCCTCGGCCTCGGACGCGTACGCCCGCAGCCGCCGCAGCTCCTCCTCCCGTCCCGTGAACGCCGGGACGTCCCTGGGAAGCTGCGCGGGCGCCGAACCGAGAACGTTTACAGTCTGGCGCAGCGGGTCCCCGCGCAGGATCAGCTCATGACACCGCCGTAGTTCGTCGCCGGGCTCCAGGCCCAGCTCCCTGACCAGCAGCGTGCGTACGTCCCTGAACTCGGCCAGCGCGTCCGCCTGCCGCCCTGAGCGGTAGTAGGCCCGCATGAGCAGGTGGCGCAGCCGCTCGCGTAACGGGTGCCGCTTGACCAGCCCGGACAGCTCGCCGATCACCTCCGGGTGCCGGTCCAGCGCCAGCAGCACCTCGGCCCGGTCCTCGACGGCCGTGAAGCGCAGTTCGCCCAGCCGCACCCGTTCGGCGTCCGCGAAGGGCCCGGCCGCGCCGCCGAACGCCGTGCCGTGCCAGAGCGCCAGCGCCTCCTCCAGCTCGGCCAGCGCCTCGGCCGGCGCTCCCGCGCGACGCAGCCGCCTGGCCTCTTCCAGCCGCTGCTCGAAGCGGGCGGCGTCCACGTTGCCGGGCGTCAGGTTGAGCAGGTATCCCGAGCCGTCGTTGAGCAGCAGCCCGGACGGTGCGCGCGACGCGCGGTCGGGCTCCAGCCCCCGCCTGAGCCGCGCCACGTACGTGTAGACGCTGCTCTCCACCGTCGGCGGGGCGTCCATCCCCCAGATCGCGTCGACGAGCTCCTTGCGGCTCACCGGTTCGCCGGCCCGGGCGGCCAGCGTGGCGAACAGCGTGCGTTGCCTTGGCGGGCCCAGGTCCAGGTCATGGCCGTTCAGCGAGGCCGTCACCCGGCCGAGCAATCTCACCCGCAGGGCGTGGATCATCCGACATGCCCCCTTTGTGAAGATCTACAGGTGAAAACATAGGGGCTGTGATCTACAGGAGATCTACAGGCAACTGGGGTCGACAGAACCAGCTTGCTGTGCTAGGGGGGTTTATATGCTGATTTTGTGGTTGATGAGGGTACGGTGACTGATGTAGAGGATGCTTCTCCTTTTGCGGAAGAGTTGAAGGGAGATTCGTTTGCTCAGACACCTGCGGAGAGTCGTCGTCACGCTGGCTGTGGCGATGTTCGCCTTCGGACCTGTCGCGGCCCACGCACATGGGCTCAACAGCCACTGGACTAACAATCCCAACAATCACCCCCACAATCACTCCCATAATCACCCCCCCAACCATCATCCCCGCCCATGAGTGCCCGCGGCCCCGGCCCTAGCCGGGGCCGCCCTGGGCCTGGACCGCGCGGACCCGGCGCTCCCACAGGTCCGCCCGCAGCTCCACGAAGATCCGCGCCGCCCCCTCCAACAGCACTCCGCTCGCCTCCCACTGCTCGCGCGAGCTCTCCAGCTGCCCCAGCGCGAACAGCGCGCGGGCCTCGCCGAAGCGCTCCCCGATCTCCCGCGCCCTGATCAGCGCGCCGGAGAACGCCCGCTCGGCCGACGCCGCGCTCCCCTGCTCCAGGTGCAGGTCTCCCAGGCCGAGCAGCCCGTGCACCTCGCCGATCAGATCGCCGCCCTTGCGCGAGTACACCAGCACGGCCTCGAACGCGCTCTGCGCCGCCCGCAGGTCGCCCTTCCTGCGGTAGACCTCGCCCAGCCGGTAGAGGGACTGCGCCTCGCCGCGCCGGCTCTCGATGGCCTTGAACGTCTCGATGGACGCCGTCAGCAGCGACTCGGCCTCCTTCAGGTCGCCCTGGTCGAGCCGGACCTGGGCGATGTTGATCAGGACGTGGGCCTCGGTATAGCGATCTCCGGCCGCGCGCAGGATCTCCAGCGCGGTGGTGTACTTGTCCAGCGCCTCGGGGAAGCGGCCGCTCACCCGGTCGTAGAGTGCGGCGTTACGCAGTGCCAGCGCGTAACCGTGCCGCTCGCCCACCGCCTCGAACAGCTTGAGCGCGAGCGAGAGCAGGCTGTCGGCCGCGTCGAAGTCCGACAGGAACACCTGCAGCGAGCCCAGCGAGTAGAGCATGGCCGCCTCGCCCCGCCGGTTGCCCGCCCTGCGCGCGGCGGCCAGCGCGTGCTCGCTGGACTCGCGCCAGTCGTCGAAGTAGCTGCGGGTCTCGAACAGCGTCGTGACGGCTTGGGCCAGGTCCCAGCAGAGCTCGTCGAGATCCGCCCTGGCGGTCTGCTGGATGACGCCGAGCAGCGAGTGGCGCTCGATCTCCAGCCACTCGATCGGGTCCTGCCGCACCAGCTCGACGGTGGCGCAGCCGGGGTTCCAGCGTGGGGCGGTGCCGTGCAGGGTGGCGTAGTCGCCGCCGTACCTGCGCAGGTGGGCCTGCTCGGCCAGCAGAAGATACGCGCCCGCGACCCGCTCCAGCGCCGTTCGCAGGTTCTGCGGGGACTCTTCGGCCTGCGCGACCTCCTTGGCGTACAGGCGTACCAGGTCGTGGAAGCGGTACCTGATCTGGCCCAGGGGATCGGTCGTGGAGATGCGTAACAGGTTGGCGTCCACCAACAGGTCGAGGTGCCGGTCGACGTCGGCCGGCGAAGTGTCGAGCAGCGCGTGGGCGACCCAGCTCGGGAAGTCGGGCACGTTGACCGCGCTGAGCAGGCGGAACAGGTGCCGCGCCGGCTCGCTGAGCCCGTGGTAGCTGAGCGCGAGGCTGGCCCGTACGGACACGTCGCCGACTTCGAGCCGGTCCAGCCGCCGGTGCTCGTCGCTGAGGTCCGCGGCGAGTGCGGCGAGCGACAGCGCCGGGCGTGAGGCCAGCCGCGAGGCGGCCACCCGCACCGCGAGCGGGAGGTAGCCGCAGAGCCGGACGATCTCGTGGGCCATCTCGGGCTCCGCCCGCGTGCGCGGCGGCCCGGCCACCCGGCCGAGCAGCTCGATCGCGTGGCGGGCGGGGAGCACGTCGATCGGCAGGTGGTGGGCCCCTTCGAGGCCCACCATGTGGTCGCGGCTGGTGACCAGCACCACGCACGTGGGGGAGCCGGGAAGTATCGGCCTGACCTGCTCGGCGCTGTAGGCGTTGTCCAGGATGACGAGGCGGCGCTTGCCCGCCATCAGTGACCGGTAGAGCCCGGCTGCCTCTTCCTCGGTCGCGGGTATGAGCTGTGGCAGCGTGCCGAGCGAGTGCAGCAGCCGGTGCAGCGCGTCCAGCGGGCGCAGCCGGTCCCCGCCGTCCTGGCCGCGCAGGTTGACGTAGAGCTGGCCGTCGGGGAAGTCCTGCGAGACCGCGTGTCCCCACTGCAGCGCGAGCGCCGTCTTGCCGACACCGGCCGTGCCGGCGATCACCGCCACCCGCAGGGCCGGTGAGTCGAGCCTGAGCTCGTCCAGCCTGACCAGCTCGTCGTCCCTGCCGGTGAAGTCGACGGTGCCGGCGGGCAGCTCGGCGGGCACGACCCAGACCCGCTCGCTCTGTGGTTCTTCCTGCTGGTCGTCCTGGGTGATCGCCTCGCGCATGCGCCGCAGCGCGGGGCTCGGCTGCACGCCCAGCTCGCTCTCCAGCCGCTCGGCCGCCCTGCTGTAGAGCGCCAGGGCCTCGGCCCGCCTGCCCGCCTGTTGTAGCGCGCGCATGTGCAGCTCGATCAGGCGTTCCTTGGTGGGGTGGTCGGCCGTGAGCCTGGCCAGCTCGGGCAGCGCCTCCTGGTGGCGGCCGAGCGACAGCGTGGCGGCCAGCCACTCCTCCGTCGCCCACATCCTGAGCTCGTCGATCTCGGCGCAGAGCCGGGCGCGCAGCCAGTCGCTGGGCGCGTCGTCGAACGTGCGGCCCCGCCACAGGTCGAGCCCTTCCCTCAGCAGCGCCATCCGCTCCATCGGGTCGCCCGTCGTGCCGGCCTTCGCCAGCAGGGTGCGGAACCGCTGCACGTCGACGGTGCCGGGGGGCAGCTTGAACGCGTAACCGCGGCCCGTGGAGACCAGGTCCACGCCGTGCTCATGAGCTCCGGCCTCGCGTAGGACCGCGCGTACCCGGGCCACGTGGCTCTGGACGGTGCGTCGGGCGGTCTCCGGTGGCTCGTCCTCCCACAACAGCGCGGTCAGCCGGTCGAGGGAGACGCTCATGCCCGGCTCGAGCAGGATGGCCACGATCAGGCAGCGCTCGCGGCTCCGGCTGAATCGGAGCGCACGTCCGTCGCACTCGACCTCTAACGGCCCAAGAACGTGGAAGTGCATCGGCCTCCACCATCATGCTGAGGATGTCAGCATAATGGCAACCATCCCGCAGTCTCCCACTATCACCATAGGAAGAGAAGTCGACCTTCTCGTGACAAACGTGCTAGGGGGGCTGTGATGACGTCGAGCCCGGCATTGTCGGCTCCGGTCGGGATCGAATTCCGGATTCTCGGGCCACTTGAGGTCATTGTGGACGGGAAGCATATAGCGCTCGGAAGTGCCAAAGTGCGCACATTTCTCGCGTCTCTCCTTCTCTGGTCGATGCAGACCGTGACGCTCGATCGGCTCAGCCGCTCCGTCTGGCCGGAGGCCCCGCTGTCGGCCGCCGCGAACTTGCGTACGTACGCGTACACACTGCGCATGCGCCTAGACCGGGCCCTGCCCGGGCTCGGGGGCGCGCTGGAGACGGTGCGGGGCGGATACCGGCTGTCGGTCGAGGGCGGGCGGCTTGACCTGCACGACTTCGAGTCGGTGACGCAGGAGGCGGAGGGGTTGGTAGCGCGGGGGCGGCTGGCGTGCGCCGCCGACCGCTACGAGCAGGCGCTGCGGCTGTGGCGGGGGAAGCCGCTGGACGACGTGTCGGGCGGGCCGCTGCTGCTGACGGAGACGGCCTGGCTGGAGGAGCGCTTCACGGGGGCCATCGAGCGGGCCGTGGACCTGTGGCTGGCCATCGGGCAGAACGGGAAGGTGGTGGAGGTGGCCTCGCGGGTGGTGCACGATTACCCGTTTCATGAGCGGTTCTGGGAGCAGCTCATGCTGGGCTTGTTCCGGTCGGGGCGGCAGGTGGAGGCGCTGGAGGCGTACGCCAGGGCGCGGCTGTGGCTGATCGAGGCGGCGGGGGTGGAACCCGGGCCGGCGATGCGCCGCTTACAGCGGGCCATCCTGGCCAACGATCCCACGCTGTTCGGCCCTACCCTCTCCGCCCTCCCCGCCTGAGCGTGGCCTTCGCCCGATAGCACCATCCCGCTGAGAGGATGCGGAAGCATGCGAGTCTTGTTCACCTCCGTGCCCCTGGTCGGGCACCTCTTCCCGATGGTCCCCCTGGCGTGGGCACTGCGGAGCCGGGGCGACGACGTCCTGGTCGCCTGCCCCACCGAGAGGTTCAGCACCACCGTCACCACCACCGGACTCCCCGTGGGGCTCATCGACGCGGGCATAGGCCCCGACGAGTACGCCAAGGCCAGCGCCGTGGAAGGCGCGGGCGAGCAACTGGCAAGGGCCATCGAGGAGAGCGGCCGGGCCTGGGGCGTCCTGTCGGCCCGTATCTCGGCGGGGATGGGGGAGCTGGCCGACGACTTCCGGCCGGATCTGGTGATCAGCGAGCCGTGCGAGTACGCGGGCCGCCTGGCGGCGTACGAGCGCGACATCCCCTGGATCGAGCACAGCTGGGCCCTTCCCGGCCTGCCCGCCTACGCGGCCGCCGCCCGGACCGCCCTCGGTGGCGCCACTGCGGGAACGGCGCTGCCGGCGCCGAGCGCCACCATCCACCCGTGCCCGCCGAGCCTCACCGAAGATCCCGCGGCCATCGCGATGCGCTACGTCCCGTACAACGGCCCGGCGCGGCTGCAGCGATGGCACCGCAAGGGCCAGGGCAGGCCGAGGGCGCTGGTCACGTTCGGGAGCCTGCTGCTCGACCGCGCCCACGTCGACCCCCGCAAACTCGTCACCAAGCTCGTGGAGAGCCTGACCGAGGCGGGCTTCGAGCTGGTGCTCGGGCTGGACGAGGGGCTGGCCGCGAGCCTGCGCCCGTGGCCCGAGCACGTGCTGCACGCCGGCTGGGTGACGCTCAACCTCGCGCTGCCCCACTGCGACCTGGTGATCCACCACGGCGGCTCGGGCACCGCCATGGCCGCCCTGGTGTCCGGAGTGCCGCAGCTCATCGTTCCGCAGGCGACCGACCAGTTCGTCACCGCCGAGACCCTCGCCTCGTCGGGCGCCGCGCTGGCTCTCACTCCGGAGGAGGACGCGCCCGACGTGGTCGCCGCGCACGCCGCACGGCTGCTGTCGGAGCCCGTTTTCCGGAAACGCGCGACGGAACTGGCCGCCGAAATGGCGGCGCTGCCCTCGCCTGCCCTGGTGGCCGAAAAACTGCATATCGGAATGTGACCGGGTTACCCTCTACGCCGTCGCTGAATTCGCAGAAAAGAGGCGGACATGCGCGTGGTGGTAACCGGTCATGGCGTGCTCACCCCGGTCGGCATCGGGTGGGCCGAAACCTGGTCAGGATTGACGGAGGGCCGCAGCGGCATCGGCACGCTGACGGGCGTGGACGTTTCCGGGCTGCCCGTCACCATCGGCGGCCAATTGAGCGGGCTGGATTTCCGCGATTATCTGCCGCATTCCCTGGCGGGCCGGGCCGGCGGCGCCGCGCGCCTCGCGCTGGTCGCCGCGGAGCTCGCGCTCGAAGACGCGGGAATGACCGCCGGCGACCTGGACCCGCCGAGGACCGGCGTCGTGATCGGCTCGGTGGGCGCCCCCACCGAGGCCGTGCTGGGGGCCGCCGCGGCCCTGGACGCCAGGGGGTTCAAGGGCGTCAACCCGTACACGTTCGCCACCACCGGGATCGTCACGCCCGCGGGCGAGGTGGCGCTGCGGATCGGCGCACAGGGCCCCTGCCTCGCGCTGGCCACCGCCTGCGCGACCGGCGCGAACTGCGTCGGCGAGGCGCTGCGGCTCATCCAGCACGGCCGGGCGGACGTGGTGCTCGCCGGCGGCGCCGACGACACGCTCAACCGCCTCGACATCGCCGCCGCAGCCCGATCCGGCGCCCTCTCCCGGCGCAACGACGACCCCGAGGCGGCCAGCAGGCCGTTCGACCGCGACAGGGACGGCTTCGTGATGAGCGCGGGCGCCGCCGTCCTCGTACTGGAGAGCGCCGAACACGCCCTCGCCCGCGGCGCCAGGATCTACGGCGAGATCGCCGGGTACGGCGCCACGACGGACGGCCACCACGTCACCGCCCCGCACCCGGAGGGGGTCGCCGTCGAGCGCGCCGTCCGCCAGGCCCTGGCCGACGCCGGAGTCGCGCCGGGCGAGGTCGGGTACGTCAACGCGCACGGCACCAGCACCCCGCTGAACGACGCCGCCGAGCTGAAGGTCATCCGGCGGGTGTTCGAGGACAGGAGCCTGCCGGTGAGCTCGACCAAGTCCATGACCGGTCACATGCTGGCGGCGGCCGGAGCGGTGGAGGCAGCCGTCGCGCTCGAGAGCGTACGCACAGGGATAGCTCCGCCGACCATCAACTGCGACAATCCCGACGACCCCGAACTGAACCTGGTCCCGCATAAGTCGCAAGAGCATTCCGCGAACGTGGCCATCAGCAATTCGTTCGGATTCGGCGGCCACAATGCCGTCCTGGTCGTCCGCCGCTGGCGTCCTGACGTCCCGCCGGCGAGACACATTCATTGGTTATTCGGCCGGTAATTAGTTAGCGTGCTGGCGGCGGAAAGAAAATTTTCGAGCCGGAGGAACAGCAGCCATGTCCACTGCGGAACTGGAACGCCTTTCACTCTTGTCCGAAGTCGTCGAAAAAGTGGCTGGCGTCGCGGCCGGCGAGGTTCTACCGGAGCGGTCATTCATCGAGGACCTCGGGCTCGATTCGCTGGCGATGGTCGCCGTCGTCTTCACGCTCGAAGAGACGATCGGCGTCGACATCTCGGAAGAGGCACTGGCAGGGGTCAAGACCGTTCAGGATCTCCTGGAGCTGATTTCGTGACATATACCGAGCTGTCGCCATCTGAGCTGCTCCGGTCGGGATTCGCCGCGCCGCGCATCACGGAAGAGCAGTGGCTGGTCCGCTGGGACCGGTTCGAGGGCGACGTCGAAGCGCTGGTGCCCGCCACCGTGGACCTCGGCACGTCGGGGAGCACGGGGGCGAGCCGGACCTGGCGGCGTACCAGGGAGCAGATGTGGGCCGAGGCCGGCCTCCTGGCCGGCCTGCTGGAGAAGGACCGGCCCGAGGCCGTCCTGTCGTTCGCGCCGCCCAAGCACGTGTACGGAGCGCTGGCCGGCGTCCTGGTGCCCGCGCTGCTGCGACTGCCCGTCTGGTACCGGCCCCGGTACTTCGGCGCGCTCCCTTCGGAGCCGTTCGACCGGTGGGCGGTGGTGGCGGTGCCGTGGACGTTCTCGATCCTGCTGCGCGCGCTGCCGTGGGTGAGTGCGGCCGAGCGCCTGGTCGTGCTGCACAGCACGGCGCTGCTGCCCGCGACGGCGGGGGAGCTGGTGTCGGCGGCCGGGGCGGAGCAGGTGGGGATCGTGGAGGTGTTCGGGTCGACGGAGGCGGGCGGCATCGCCAGCCGTACGTGGTCGCCGTCAGAGCAGCCCTGGCGCCTCTTCGACGACGTCGACTTCGCACCCGCGCCTGGGGCGCGGAGTTCCGCCGCGACCGGGACACCCGCGAGCGGCGAGCCGTCCACCGGACCGGAGACCGCCTCCGTCATGCCGGAGGACATCGGCGGGGTGGAAATCGCGCTCGCCGTCACGAGCCCTCGGTTGGCCTTCGCCCCGGGCGGGGTCCGTCCCTCCATCTGGGTGACGGACGACCTCATCGTGCCCCTGGACGACCGCAGTTTCCGCTTCGCCGGGCGAAGCAGCCGCCTGGTCAAGGTCAACGGCCGCCGGGTGAACCTCGACCACCTGGAGGAGTCGCTCCGTCAAGAGCTCCGCTGCGCGGATCTCGCGTTCCTCCCCATCGCCGACGCCGTGAGCGGCGAGCACCTCGATCTGCTCGTCGTACCGGAAGCCGGCCACCCCCTGACGGACGCGGACGTGCGTGCCGCGCTCGCCAGGATCGGCGCTCTGCCGCGGAACGTGTCCGTGGTGGACAGGATCGACCGTTCCGCGACCGGCAAGCTCCGGCGCTTCCAACCACCGCCAACAGCCGACGCGGGAGCAGCCACATGACGAATCTGGTCCAGGTAGAACGCGGAGCACGGCTGTCCGGCCTGCTCAAGCAGGCCGGCTGGGACGCCGCCGTCGCCGAGTGCGACTACGACGACATCGCGCGCATGCAGGCAGGCGTCGACACGCTGGCCAAGGCGCTCTCCTCCGACGACCCCGTTTACGGGGTGACGCACGGGTTCGGGCCGCTCGTGGCGTTCACCGCCGCCGAGTCCGCGCTCGAACAGGGCAGCGGCCTGATCGCCCATCTCGGCACGGCCCAGGGGAGACCGCTCGACCCGGACGTTTGCCGCCTGGCCGTCTGGCTCAGGCTGTCGAGCATGCGCAAGGGCCATTCGGCGGTGTCCGCCGGGTTCTGGCAGCGGCTCGCCGACCTCTGGAACGCGGGCTTCACCCCGGCGATCCCGCGCAACGGCACCGTGAGCGCCAGCGGCGACCTGCAGCCGCTCGCCGCGGCCGCCATGGCGTACGCGGGCACCGGCGAGGCCTGGGTCAGGGACGACGACGGCGCCTGGACCCCGCGTCCCTCGGCGCAGGCGCTGGCGTCGCTCGGTGCGGAGCCGATCGTGTGGCCCGCCCGCGAGGCCCTGTCCTTCGTGAACGGGACCAGCGTCAGCCTGGCCGTCACCGCCCTCAACCACCAGGCCGTACTCCGCCTGGTCAGAGCCGTCGGCCTCCTCACCGCCCGCGTCGCGTACCTCCTCGGCGCCAACCCCGAGGCCTACCATCACGGCATCGGCCACGCCCGCGGCCAGCTCGGCCAGCTCGTGGTGGCCCGATGGATCCGGGAAGCGCTTCCCGAGGACATGGAACGCGACCGGAGCAGGCCGCTCCAGGAGCCGTACAGTCTGCGTTGCGCCCCGCAGGTCCTCGGCGCGGTCCTCGACCAGCTCGGCTCGGCAGAGGACATCCTGCTGCGCGAGGCCACGGGCTGCACCGACAACCCGATCTGCTACGAGGGCGAGCTGCTGCACGGCGGCAATTTCCACGCCATGCCCGTCGGCCTGTGCTCGGACCAGATCGGGCTGTGCCTGCAGCAGGTGGCGTTCCTCGCCGAACGCCAGCTCGGCCTGCTGTGCGACCCCTCCTACAACGGCGGGCTGCCGCCGATGCTCACCCCGCGTCCCGGCGCGGGCAGCGGACTGGCCGGGGTGCAGATCAGCGCGACGTCGTTCGTGTCGCGGATCAGGCAACTCGTCTACCCGGCCTCTCTCACCGCCTTGCCCACGAACGGCGGGAACCAGGACCACGTGCCGATGGCGCTGAATGGGGCCAACGCGGTGGCGGAGGCGATCGAGCTGGCCTGGCTCGTGGTCGGCTCGCTCGCAGTGGCGACGGCCCAGCGCGCGGCCTTGGCGGGCGATGCCAGGCGGACGACCGGCCTCTGGGCCGCGCTGGCCGAGATCTCGCCGCCGCTCGAGCGCGACCGCCCGCTGGCGCCGGAGGTACGTGCCGCCTGCGACCTCATGTCCTCGGCCGCCGACGACCTGCTGGCGGAAGAGGAAACGTTCTAGCCCGGCGGCGGACACGCCCCGGACGGAGGAGGACAGACACATGGGCAGATCAGTGCTCGTCACCGGCGGGAACAGGGGTATCGGGCTCGCCGTGGCCCGGGAGCTGAGCGCCGCCGGAGAATCCGTCGCGATCACCTACCGCTCCGGCGAGCCGCCTGCCGGCCTGTACGCCGTTCGCTGCGACGTCACCAGCACCGCCGACGTCAACGCCGCCTTCGAGAAGACCGAGGCGGAACAGGGCCCGGTCGAGGTGCTGGTCGCCAACGCCGGGATCACCAAGGACGGGCTGCTGGCGCTGATGAAGGACGAGCAGTTCACGTCGGTCGTCGACACCAACCTCGTGGGGGCGTACCGGGTGGCCAAGCGAGCCGTACGCGGAATGCTGCGGATGCGGCGCGGCCGGATCGTGTTCGTCTCCTCGGTGGCGGCCATGCTCGGCTCCGCCGGACAGTCGAACTACGCGGCCACCAAAGCAGGCTTGATCGGGTTCTGCCGCTCGCTGGCCCGCGAGCTGGGCCCGATGGGCATCACGGTGAACGTGGTCGCGCCGGGCGTCGTCGAGACCGACATGACTGCCGCGCTACCGGAGAGCCGCCGTGAGGAGATGCGGGGCAACATCCCGCTCGGCCGCTTCGGGCAGGCGGCGGAGGTGGCGCGGGCCGTGAGGTTCGTGGCGGGGGAGGACGCCGCGTACATCACCGGCGCGGTGATCCCGGTGGACGGCGGGCTCGGCATGGGCCATTGATCACACCCGGCGCCCGCAAGCAGGTGGTCACTGAGGACGCCGCCTGAAGAGCACGTAGAGGAGCGCGAAGATGGCGACGAGTCCCCAGCCGATGGCGATCCCCCACAGCGCGCTGTCCATGCCGAAGATCCCGATCCCCATGCCGATGGGCAGGCCCGTGGCCAGGATGGTGGTCGCTGCCGTCGATTTCTTCTTCGCAGGCGGCACAGAGAACTCCCTATTTCTCGAGATGGAGCCTGGCGATTTCCTGAAAAGCGGCCTTCGGTTCCCACCGATATCCGCCGCGGCCGTCGGGACAGGCTTTCACGACCCCGAAACTGGCCATGTCCAGATCATATCTGGGGTCCGGCGAATGTGGATAGGACGTCTCGATGAATTCAAATACGAAAGCCTCCCGTACGCCCTCCGTACGGTATATCTGAAAGAGCTCGGCAATTCGCTCGGCCTGCACGCGCTCGTCCCTGCGGTATTCGCGTTTCAGCTCGGGCACGGCCTTGCCCCAGTCGACGATGTCGTCCCCCGCCGCCCCGGCCGCCTTCGCTCCCTCGTAGGAGCAGCAGCCGTACTCGACGATGACGATCGGCTTGCCGTACCGCGCCAATCTCTGCAGGCCCGCCACGTACCCGCCGCTGTTGCCGGAGTCCATGTAGTAATTGAGCCCAATGACGTCGAACGGCGCCCAGTCGACCCGCTCCCAAGTCCCCGCGCCGTACGTCACCTCACCCTGGAAACGAGCCTTGACGACCTCGACGGCCCGCCGCAGCAGCTTGTTGAGCCGCCCGTTGAACAACGGCAGCAACCACCACAGAAACCCGACCAATGCGGCCCGCCGCTGAAAATTCTTCCCCGGGATCATCCCGGCGGAAAAAATGGTCAGCTCGCACCCCACATTGACCCCGACCGCACCGTCCCGATCCTTGCGCAGCCGCTCGGCTGCCTCCACCACTCGCCCGAGCTTCTCCAGCACCTCATCCGCCCCGGCCTCGATCACGCGCGGCTGTATCCACACCCGCAGCCCCAGCTCCAAGGCCAGCTCGGCGCCCCTGATCAGCCGTTCGACATCGGAGCCGAAGATGTTGACGGAGTCACAGTGGAGCTGGTCGCGGATGACGAGCAGCTCCTGCCGCACGACATCCTCATCCCAATTGGGGCGCGACAGGGGCCCCGGTACGTAGTTCGTTCCGACGTCGTAGTTGATCCCTTTATGGATCACGCGCTCCTCCCCTGGCCGTCGATCTTTCCAACGCTCGGCCCAATGACACGGTTCCTCCCGGAGGGTCGGAAGGGTTGTCGGCGGAGGCGCGGCACGAGAACTGTGTGGCCGGCGAAGGGGTGCGAGGTCGGGGTCCTTGAGCGGGTCGTCGGTCGCAAGGCGAGGGTCCTTGGGCGCCGTAGTGCGGGGATCGATCGGATGGCGCTGCTGGACTCGGGTGCGCGGTCATGCGGCAGGGTCGCGGATTGCGATCGACGTCAGAATCAGACCGCGGCTCACCAGCCAGCGCCCCCTGAGGTGGGTCGGCCACCCTGCGCCATGGACGGCGATCTCGGCGTCGAAGGTCCCGGACACGGCCAGCTCTCCGGAGTGAGCGGACGACTCGGGTGGGGCGAACACCCGAGGTGGTGCAGGAGCGGGAACCGTGAGGGCGGCGACATCAGGAAGCGATGGCGAAGGCGCGGCATGCGGTGGTGGCGTTGTGGGGTTGGCGGTCTGCGGTGGGGGCGATTGCGTGAAGATCACTGTGGCGTCGAGAAAGCCGAGTCGGTAGCCCGTCAGGGGATACCAGGCCTTGTAGATCGCCTCTTTTGCGCAGAACAGCAGGCGGCCCGTGCCCGGAACGCCCGACCGCTCCAGGGCGGCGAGTTCCGCGGGGGTCGTGATCCGCCCCAGGAAGCCGTCGAGCACCGGCAGGTCGGGTTCGGCGTCTATGCCGATCGCCAGGGCGCCGCGCGCTACCGCGGCCGCTCTGTAGCCCGCACAGTGCGTGATGCTGCCCGTGACCCCTGGTGGCCACGTGGGGGCGCCATGGTCCCCGCGCAGGATCGGCTGGGGCTCCGTACCGAGCAGCCGTAACGCCCGGTGGGCGCAGTGGCGGGACGTGCGGAACTCGCGTTGCCTTCTCTCCGCCGAGCCCGAAATGAGTGCGTCCTCCTCTGGAAAGAGGACCGCGTGCGGTGGGTCGCCGAATTCCTCGGCGCTGGCGACCCAGGAGGGCAGGATTTCATCGATCATGGTGAAGGAATCATCGTGCAAGATTTCGCGTGGCGTCCGGTGCTCATTATCGCTGCCTTCGTGGGTGCCGTTCTTTTGCTGACGAGTGGTCAGCCGGGATTCTTCGGTGACGAGCTGTACTTTCTCGCCGCTGGACGGCGGCTCGACTGGAGTTATGCCGACCAGCCGCCGCTGGTGCCGTTGCTGGCCAGGGCTATGGATGCGGTCTTCGGCGGCTCGCTCACCGGACTCAGGCTGCCCTCGATGGTGCTGGCCGTGCTCGGCATCCTGGTGACCGCGCAGCTCGCCCGCGAACTCGGCGGCGATCGCAGGGCTCAGCTGATGGCCGCCGCGGCGTACCCCACCTCCAACTTCCTGCTCTCCACCGGGCACCTGTTGTACACGGCCACCGTGGATGTCTTCCTGTGGGCTGTCTTGACGTGGTTGCTCGTGCGCTGGGTGCGTACTCGTGACGACCGGGTGCTGCTCTGGGCGGGCCTGGGCACCGCGCTCGCGCTCCAGGCGAAGTATTTGATCGTTGTCCTGTGTGTTGCCCTCCTGGTCTGCGTGGCCGTCGTCGGGCCGCGGGAGTTGTTGCGGCGGCCGCTGCTGTGGGTGGGGATGGGGATGGCCGCCGCGTCGTCGGTGCCGGGCCTCGTGTGGCAGGCCGTACACGGCTGGCCGCAGCTGCGGATGGGATCCCTCATCTCCGAGCAGAACGGCTACGCCGGGCGGCTGTTGCTCCTCCCGCAGGCGTTGCTGGCGGCTGGTCTGCTGGTGGGCGCGGTGCTCGTCTGTTACGGGTCGTGGCGGCTGCTCAAGTCGCCCGAGCTGCGGGACTACCGCTTTCTCGGGTGGGCGTGCCTGCTGGTGGCGGCGGTCTTCGTCGTCACGGGCGGGCGTCCGTACTATGTGGCCGGGCTGTTTCCGCTGCTGTGGGCGGTGGCGGCGGTGGAGCTGCGGCGGCACAGACCGCGGCGGTGGTGGCGGTGGGTGCCCACCTGGCCGGTGTACACCCTGTCCGTCGCCTTCGCCCTGAGCGCGCTGCCCATCATCCCGGCGAGCTGGCAGGCGACCTCCATCGATCCTGTCGCGGTCGGCAGTCACGGGTGGCCGGAGCTTGCCGACGCCGTGGCGGCCTCCTACCGGTCTCTTCCGCCTGATCAGCGTCGCGATGCCGTGCTGGTCGCCCAGACGTATTGGGAGGCGAGTGCGCTTGACTTCTTCGGACAGGAACGCGGACTGCCGCCCGTCTTCAGTGGGAACCTGGGGTGGGCCTACTTCGGGCCGCCGCCGGAACGCTCCGGGCCCGTGCTCTTCGTCGGTCAAGATCCTGCTTCCCTTCGTCCGTACTTCACGACGCTCCGCCAACTGGCCGTCGCCGCTGGAAAAGTCGGCGGCACGCGTACGGTGTGGGTATGCGAGGGCCGTCGTCGTCCCTGGTCGGAGATCTGGCCCGCATATCGCGACCTATGAGTGGCCTTCGCGGCCGCGTCACCTTCTTGTGCAGCGGGCCAGGAATAAACGTATGTTTCGGTCCTGTTACACTGGCCATTCATCCCATGATTAGATGAGTGGAGGACCGTGCTCACATGAGCGTGCTCACCCAAGAGCGCCGGGGGAGAACCGCACCCCTCGCGTGGCTGCTCGTGTTGGGAATCGTCCTCGCCGCACTCAATCTCCGCACCGCCGTCACCAGCGTCGGGCCGCTCCTCGACCAGCTGGCCGGCGCGCTCGGCATGTCGAGCGTGGGCACCGGCCTGCTCACCGCCCTCCCCGTCCTGGCCTTCGCCAGCGTGGGCGTCGTCACCCCGGCGCTGGCCAGCCGGGTCGGGGAGCACCGGCTGCTCCTGCTGGCCCTGCTCACGCTGGGCGCCGGCATGCTGGTCAGGGCGCTGGTCGAGTCCGCGCCGGTGTTCCTGCTGAGCAGCGCTGTCGCGCTGTCCGGTGGGGCCGTCGGCAACGTGCTCATCCCGACGCTGATCAAGCGTCACTTCCCGGCCCGCACCGGGATCATGACCACCGTCTACACCACGGCCCTGGCGACGGGCACCATGCTGGCCGCCGCCGCGACCGTGCCGATCGAGCGTGCCTCGGGGGACTGGCACATCGCGCTCGGCGTGTGGGCGGCCCTGGCCGCCGTCGCCGCCATTCCGTGGCTTGCGCTGCTGCGCAGTGAGCCGGAGCGGGACGCGGGCAGCAGGGACTCGGGCATCCGCCGGATGCTCGGCAGCCGGATGGCCTGGATGATCGCGACGTACTTCGGCACCCAGTCGATGATCGCCTACATCATGCTCGGCTGGTTCGCCACGATTCTCGTCGACGGCGGCTACAGCACCTCGCAGGCCGGGCTGATCCTCGGGGTGTTCACCGCGCTGAACATCCCCGTCTCGGCGGTCGTGCCCATGGTCGCCGCCCGGTTCCGGGACCAGCGTCCCGTGGTGGTCGGGCTCGTGGCGTTCTACGCGGCCGGGTTTCTCGGGCTCTGGGCCGGGCCGATGTCGTGGGCGCTGGTGTGGGCGGTGCTGATCACCGTCGGCATGGGGTCGTTCCCGCTGGCGCTGATGATGCTGGGCCTGCGCACCCGTACGCCGGAGACCACGGCCGGGTTGTCGGCGTTCGGCCAGAGCGCCGGCTACCTGATGGCGGGGGCAGGCCCGCTGCTGGTCGGCGTGCTGTACCAGATGACGGGGGGTTGGGCGCTGACGTACACGATGATCTTCGCTGTCCTGGTCGTGCAGCTCCTCACCGGCCTGTACGTCGGCCGCGACCGCTACCTGGAGGACGAGCGGCCCGCTGGGACAATGACGAGGTGAAATCCACTACCGTCACCTTTCCCAGCGGCCAGGTCTCGGGCCGCTCTCAGATCGTCGGGACCGTGCCGGCGGGGGACCGGCACGGCCTCGTCGTGGCCGAGACCCCGTTCCATCCCCTCGACCACACCTGGCCTGACCAGCCGGCCGACCGCGGCACGGTCGGCGGCGTGCCGGTGCTCGACTGCGTGACAGGGGCCCAGTCGAGCACTGGCGAGGTCTTCCTGGGCGAGGCCATCCCGGTGCGGCGCGGCGCCGAAGGCTGGGAGTGGCTGGTCGTCCACGTGACCGAGACGCCGCTGCCCGTGGGGGCCGAGGTGGAGCTGGAGGTCGACGCCGCGTTCCGTACGGCGCTCTCGGCCGGGCACACCGCGTGCCATCTGGCCGCTCTCGCGCTCAATGCGGCCCTCGCCGGCCTGTGGCGCAAGGAGGCGCCGCTGGACGCGCTCGGGCACCCCGACTTCGACCAGGCGGCGATCACCTCCTCGCGGATCGCCGAATACGGCAGCGTGGACGTCTACCGCCTGGGCAAGTCGCTGCGCAAGAAGGGGTTCTCCGCGGAGGGCCTGGACCCTGAGCTGGTCGCCCAGCAGGTGAACGACCGGCTCAAGGCCTGGGTGGCCGCCGACGCGCCGGTCCGGCTGGACGTGCCGGGGCCCGGTCTGACGGCGCGCCGTACCTGGCACTGCTCGTTGCCCGGGGGCGAGGCGTCGATCCCGTGCGGTGGCACGCATGTCACCCGCACGGCGGAGCTGGGCCGGGTCGAGGTCACGCTCTCTCTGGAGGACGCGACCTTGACGATGCGCACCACGACCCGCGCCGTCTAAAGACCGGACAGGAAGCCGAGCATCCGCTTCCAGGCGTCCTCGCAGGCCGCGGCGTGCTCGGCGAACCCCGCATCGAAGAACCCGTGAGGCGCCCCCGGATACGTGACGATCTGGTGCGGCACCCCCGCCGCCGTCAGCGCCTCTGCGTCGGCCCCGGCCCGTACGGTCCCGCGATCCCAGGGGCCCCGTAGAACCCGATCACCCCGGCGAACCCGAACCGCGGATCCGAGGCGAAGAACGCGTTGCGCCCGCCCATGCAGAACCCGAGCGCGACGACCGGCCCGTCGCCCAGGTGCGCGGCGGCCGCCCGAAGATCGGCCTGGATGCCGTCACGGGTGAGCTTGACGATGTGCTCCATGAGGGGGAAGGACTCGCCCCGCACGCCTCGGCCCAACTGGCGCACCTGGAGCGGCGCGCCGCGCTGGACAGCCGCGAGCAGGTCATCACCGAACGCCTGGCCACCGCCGTCGACTCGCTGACCCCCGACGAGCGGAGGCGGCTGGCCGAGGCGCTCCCGGTGCTCGCGCTCCTCGCCGAGAGGCTGTGAAAAACCGCGTCAGCATATGCTGACAAACGGCCGCGCGTCAGCATATGCTGACGGCGTGGAAGTCACCGAACTGGCCGAGGCGGCCACCGATCGCGACCCCGGAGTGGGCCTGGCGGCAGTGGCCGCCCTCAGGACCCTGCTGGAAGAGCTCGAGGCGATGCACGTGTCGAACGCCCGCTCTCAAGGGTGGTCGTGGGAGCAGATCGCCGACGCGCTGGGGGTTCGGCGGCAGACCGCCCATCGCAAGCACGCTCACCGGACAAGGGGGTAGCACGGTGTTCGCCAGGTTCACAGAAGACGCCCGCCGGGCCGTGGTCAGGGCCGGGATCCTCGCACTCGACGCCGGACGGCCGGCGCTTGAGGCCGACCTGATGCTGCTGGGACTGGCCGAGGTGCGGCCGTTCACGCTCTCGTCGTTCACCGCGTCCGCGAGCGACGTGCGCGAGCGTGTCGACGTCGGCGATCCCCGGTGGCTGCTCGCCACGCTGGGGATCGACCTCGACCTGGTGCACCGCCGCACCAGGGCAGGCGCCGACGCGCCGGCCGCGTGGCGGTTGCGGCGCTCCCGGCTGAGGCCGCTGCGGGTGATGTTGTATGGGCCGCTCGGCCAGATCCCCCTGGCCATGCACGCCAGGAAGGTGATCGAGGTGGCCCAGTGGCGGCCGGGGCCGGTCACCGGGGAGGACCTGATCTGGGGACTGCTGGCCGACTGCTCCAACGGCACCGCCAGGATCCTCCGGGACGCCGGAGTCGACCTGCCCGAGCTGGTACGCGAGATCGGCATGCCGGTCCGCCGAGCCGCCTGACGTTCAGCCCGCCGCCCGCAGGTGCGCGATCTTCTCGGGGTTGGCGAGGAGGTAAATGGTCTCGATCTTGCCGTCCGCGACCACCAGCGAGATGACCGTGATCACCTTCCCGTCCGCCGAGGCCACGATCGCCGGTCCGTCGTTCACCTCCGCCATCTCGAACGACAGGCCGGCTGCCTCCGCCATGCCGATCGAGGCCATGAAGCGCGCGATGTTCGCCGGCGTGTTGATCGACAGCAGCCAGCGGCTGACGTTGTCCGCGCCGGTGATGATCCGCAGTGCCGCCCTGGCCTTGCCGCCGCCGTCGCTGACCATCGTGACCTCGCCGGACAGCAGCTCGATCAGCCCGTCGAGGTCGCCGTTCGCGGAGGCGTTCATGAACCGCTGGGTCATGCGCCTCCGCTCGTCCCTGTCCACGTCGAACCGCGGCCGCTTCTCCTGCACGTGCTCCCGCGCCCGCCGCGCGAGCTGCCTGGTGGCCGGCTCGGCCCGCCCGATGATCTCGGCGATCTCCGCGAACGGCAGGTCGAACGCCTCCCGTAACACGAACACGGCCCGCTCCAGCGGCGACAGCGTCTCCAGCACCACCAGCAGCGCCAACTCCACCGACTCGGCCAGCTCGGCATGCTCGGCGGTGTCGGGCTCGGTGCTGATCGGCTCCGGCAGCCACGGCCCGACGTACGCCTCCCGTCGCGACTTCGCCCACCGCAGCCGGTCGATGGCCAGCCGCGAGGTCACTCGGATCAGATAGGCCTTGGGGTCGTCGACCGTCGCCTGATCCACACCCGACCAGCGCAGCCACGCCTCCTGAACGACGTCCTCAGCGTCGGCGACACTGCCCAGAATCCGGTACGCGACGCTGGTCAACAGGCTGCGATGATCTTCAAAGGTGGACATAAAACCTAAGACGTATCACAGGATCTTCGGTGTGACACGGGCGCTTCAGGATTCCGATACACTTGGTGATCGCAAGGGGCTATAGCGCAGTTGGTAGCGCGCCTCCATGGCATGGAGGAGGTCTGGGGTTCGAATCCCCATAGCTCCACCTGTGTTCCATGTTCGAACATGTGGAATAGATCGTCGAAGGGCGGTCGGAAGGCGGCATCGCTGATCCGGCCGCCCTTGATTTTTATGCAGGTGAAGAGAGCCTTGTTGAGTTGGGTACGGCTGCGCCTGGTGCCCATCCGGTAGGCGTCGCCGATCCGCGGTGGGGTCGTGCTGGCGTCGGATCGCTTCCGGCCGCATCGCCTCGCTTCGCGGACCTCAGCTACGGCCTCGGATCCTGTGAGTTCCACCAGCGGGAGCCTCGTCGTCGAGATCTGGCGTCGCCAGACCGATCTCTGCCCAGGGGTCCGCTGCGATCGCCAGTAGGAAATGAGCGGGCCTGGCTCGACCTTCGTGCGCTGGCAGCCGATCTGGTCGCCCGGCGAACCAACTGGCAGGGCTCACAAGTCGCGCGGATCGTGTACTGCACGGCTCGCATTGACGGGGCCGACAACCCGGCGGGCAGCGCGACCAGAGCGTTTACCTCAATGCCCTGCTGGCCGGCGGCAGTGTCGACCACATCGAGTTCGGCTACTACGTCTCACGGGTGAAGTACGCGCCGCTGGCCGTACGGGATCGCACGGGTCGGCCCGTGCTCGCGCGCTCAGCCTGGCCGGTGCAGGTCTGCGATTCCCAAGGCACGCCGGTTCCAGACGCGAGCTTCATGGTCTCCTACGCCTATCGGGAGGAGAAGGGCTCCGACGTCAACGTGGCCTCCCATCTCCTGCTCGATCTCTTCACCGGTGTCATCGACGCCGCAGTGGTCATCTCCAACGACAGCGACCTGCGCTTTCCCATCGAACAGGCACGTCAGCGAGTTCCGGTCGGACTGGTCAACCCCAGCGGCAACTACCTCGCGGGTGCGCTGCGCGGGCAGTTCCTCGGATGGCGTGGGGCGGCATTGGTGGTATCAACTGACCGCAGCCGATTTGACCAAGTGCCAGCCCCCCTCGGTCGTCGGCGCCTACACTCGGCCGCCGGACGGGTGAGGGCGATCGGCCGCACGTTCGCGAACCCAGCTGACATACCACTCGGCTCCTTGTGGGCCGGGTTTTCTTATGCCTACTCAGGTGCAGCCGCACCGGATCATGTCTCCGCGTTAGCGTTCTTCAGGGCAGCAAGCCGCTGATTGGAGCTCAGCGGAGTACGAATAGCCACTCGCGAGTGACCCAGCCCTTCCCGTAGGCCTGGCCGAAGCGACCCGAGCGCACGATGAGTCACACGTGCGCCGACGTGCGTGCTGTCCGGCGAATATGGAACCCCTCGCGCGCAGTTCGCTCTGTCCGCCGTCCAGAACCTCGCCCTCATCGGCGACAAGCTGCCGGCAGCCGTGACCTGTCAAAGAGCCAGAACGTTCTGGGTTTTTGACAGATTAGCTTTCAGAGCCATGGCCCCACACAGAGGTTTCTCATGGGCGGAGAAGGCGCCCCCGCGTCCATACGAGAAGTCGGACATGCTCCGACGACAGGCCCTAAGCGTCGTACCGGGCCAGCTCCTCGGGCGTCGGAGGCTCGAAGATCTTCGCCCAGCGGTCGAGCAGGTCGCAGGTGATCGGCACTGTGCCCCAATCGCCGGCCGCGTTGCGGCTCTCCAGGCGGCGGTGCAGCTCCTCCAGGGACACCGCGAGATAGCGCAGCTCGACGGCCGCGCCCAGGGCGCGCGCGCCGAGCCGCATCGCCTCGCGTTCCTCGCGCGACCAGAAGCCGTACTCCAGGATGACGGTCTGGCCGAGTCGCAGCAGGTCCTGCGCGTGCCGCCAGAGTTGCCTCTCCAGCCGGTCGCGGGCCGGCTCGTCGTAGAGGTCGACGCCGAGGTGGGTGAGCCATTCGTCGGGGCAGAGACGGACGGCCGGGAGCTCGGTGGCCAGCCGCCGGGCCAGCGTGGTCTTCCCCGAGCCGGGCAGTCCGCAGAGCAGGATCAGCCGTCCCGGCGGTGTCGTAGGCATGGGTTAGGCCGACAGCAGGCGGCTGAGTGTGCGGGGCAGGTCGTCGCGGTTGTGCGGGGTGACGGTGATCAGCTCCGCCTCGATACGCGATTTCAACGATGGCCGGCTGCGCTGGTGGATGGTGGCCACGACGGGGATGTCGGCGGCGAAGAGCGCGACGCAGCGTGGCATGAAGGCGGGCGACAGCAGCTCCATCGGCCCGATCTCGTCGATGAGGGCGACCGCGCCCTTCGTGGTGAGCGCACGCTCCATGGCGGGCAGCGCGATGCGTTCGAACTCCGGCACGTTGACGCCGTACTGCCCGACCCGGGGGCCCGACACCCACGAGACGTGGGCCATCACCGCCTTCTCCCCGCCGAACTCCTCCACCGTGAAGCCCACCCGGTGGCCGTGCTCGCGTAGCTCGTCGCTGACGAACCCGCGCACCGGTACGCCCGCCCCCTCCAGCAGCTCCGCCAGGCGGCGGATCACCGTGGTCTTGCCGGTGCGGGGAGGGGCGGTGAGCAGGATGTGCGGGCGCGACACGAGTCCAGGATGTCAGACCGGCCGCTTAGCGGTCAGCACCTCGAGGTAGTGCGGATTCCGCATGATGCCGAGGATGTTGCCGAACGGATCCACCACGGACGCGGTCACGAAGCCCTTGCCTTCGCCCCGCTCGGTGATGGGCTGGTATTCCTTGGCCCCCATGCTGAGCAGCCGGTCGAACGCGGCCTGCAGGTCGTCCACGTGCCAGTACATGATCGAACCCGCGGGCCCGTCGGTCGCGCCCTCGGGGGCGAAACGGCTGTTGATCAGGCCGAGCTCGTGCTGATAGTCGCCGAGGCGGAACTCGGCGTAGGCGCCCGGGACCTCGTAGTACGGCTCGATGCCGAGCAGCTCGGCGTACCAGCTCTTGGCCGCCTCGAAGTCGGCCGCGTAGAAGGTCAGCGTCGCGAATCCTCGCAGCATGTCGGTTTCCTCTCTCCGATTCCTGATACTGCGATTCTTGCGGTCAAAGTGCTCACCAAATGAGCACTTTTATCCGGCCAGTGTGGCGTGCTCACGGCGGATCTCGGTCCACGCCTGCTCCACGTGCCGCCGCTCCGTGGCCGGGCCGGAGGCTTTCACCTCCGGCCCGTTCTGTGGCGAGCGGTCAGCGGCGGCCGCCGAGGGTCTTGCGCCAGTGGAAGCCGCCGGGCAGGTTGACCGACAACGTACGGCGGCCGTCCGCCGTCCGCGTCACCCGGAACAGACGGTTGCCCCAGCTGTGTCCCACGCCACCGCGGGAAAGGTTCAGCCGGAACGGCCCGAGCTTGATCGACTTTCGGTAGCTCCAGCCCATCGCATTCCTCCCATGAGATTCGCGAATGAGCCTCCTGCTACCCCGACAAAGCGCGATATATCGGGTTTAGTAATGCCTGTAGTACTTGCGCTTTCCGAACGTCTTACCGACGTGGAAGCCCCCAGGCAGGCGCAGGGACACGTGCCGACGGCCGTCCGGGGTGGCCGTCACGTGGAAACGCCGGTTGCCGAAACTGTGGCCGACTCCGTGCCGCGACAGGTTGATCCGGAACGGTCCCACCTTGATTGACTTGTTGTAGTGCCAGCCCATGTCCCTCCTTCGGTGTTCATGGAGAAGAACGGCCGGCCGGCCCGCCGAGTTCCGCCCGCGTTCCGGCCAGGGCGTCCTCGGCTCCGGAACTGGTTCTGGGCTTTCCGCCCGGAACTGGATCTACGGTCGGTCCGGTCGTCCGGCGTACCGTAAGGAGGCCTGCGAGAAGGGGAAGGACCTCCAGTCATGATCGTGATCGCCCATCTGAGCGATATCCACATCGGCGCCACACCCGGCAGCGTCGATCGCGCCGACGCCGTGATGCGCTATCTCGACGCCCTGCCCGGGGATCTCGACGTGGTGCTCGTCACCGGCGACATCGCCGACCACGGGGTCGCGGAGGAGTACGAGGAGGCGCGCAAGCTGCTCACTTCACGTCACCCCGTCCTGGTCGGTCCCGGCAATCACGATGTGCGGGAGGAATTCCGCCGGGTGCTGCTCGGCGAGCCGGCCGACCCCGGCGGGGAGCCGATCAACCAGGTTTACCGCAGCTCCAAGGCGGTCTACGCGATGTGCGACTCCTCCATTCCGCCCCGTCAGAACCCGGGGCTGCTGGACGATGAGACGATCGCCTGGCTTGAGGGTGTGCTGGAGGGGGAGCGCGAGCTGCCGGTGTTCATCGCGTTCCACCATCCGCCGGTGGTGCTGCACAGCCCGATCGTGGACGCCATCAGGCTGCGGCGGCCCGAGCCCTTGGAGTCGTTGGTCGCCCGGCACCCGAACGTGGCCGCCGTCCTGGTCGGGCACGCCCACACGGCGGCCGCCACCACCTTCGCCGGTCGTCCGCTGCTGGTCGGGCCGGGGGTCATCTCGACGCTGAAGCTGCCGTGGGAGAAGGGCGGGACGTCCCCGGAATCCTGCGCCGATTACGACCTGCCCCCGTCGATCGCCTTCCACGTCCTCGACGACGACGGCCGCGTGACGACCCACTACCGAGTGATCGGGTAGTCGGCGGGGAGGGGCCCGTCCCGCCCCGGCCAACGTGCCGGCGCGCCGCGATGTGGTGCGCGTGCGGCGCGGTGCGGTGCGCTGCGCCTGCGGCGCAGGTGCATTGCGGTGGTCCTGCGATGCGGTGGTCCTGCGATCCGATGCACATGCGATGCGATGTGCTGCGGTGCGTCTGCGGTGCGGTGCGTCTGCGGTGCGGTGCGTCTGCGACACGCTGCGCCGGGCCGCGGCGGAAGCATGTTCGCCTGCGCGGAGGCGTGGGGCGGCGCCGTTCGGTTGGAGCGGCGCCGCCCCCGAGTCTCACCGTTCCGTGAGCTTCACGAACGTCACCGATTGGGCCGGGAAGTCGTAGGTGAAGGACGAGGAGAAGCCGTTCTCCCGCCACTCCACCGGCACCACCCGCTCCGGGTCCGCGATCGAATTCATGTCCGACGGCGCACCGGTCAGCGACGTGACCTTGGCCGTGGGCCGGACCTGGAGTCCGCCGAGGTCGACGGTGCTGCGTACGGCGGTGTCCTGGGCGTTGACGACCTTGAGCGTCACCGCGTCACCGTCCCTGGACACCACCTGGTACAGCGGCTCGACCCGGCCACTGTCCACGAACTCGTTGACCTTCTGCCCGTCCAGCCAGGTCGTGATCTTGCGCCCGCTCACCTCGATCTTCAGCCGGTGGTCCCGGCCGGTCTCGACCGTGGTGGCGGACGTGGCGATCGAGGACTTGCCGCCGTTCACGGCCTTCTCGATGGCGGACTGGGTGTTGTTCCAGCCGCCGACGTTCCACCAGTAGAAGTTGCCGGTGTCCCGCACGCCGAACATCACCAGGAAGCCCTCGGCCCCGCCGGTCTTGCGGGCGGTCACCTCCATCGTGTAGTTCGACCAGTCAGCGGAGCCCGCCGTGGACCTGGCGTCCTCGACGAGCGCGGACTGCACGTACGCGCCATCCTGCACGGCCCACGTCCCCAGCCCAGGGGTCCACTGGGACGCGCCCGCCGAGAAGTCGTCCGACAACAGGACGGTCCCGTCCTTCGCGGTGACCTTCACGTCGTCGTAGCGCACCTGGGTGCGCCAGGCCCCGAGGCCCACCGCGCCCTTGATGTCCTCCACGGGCTGCGCCTCGGCCTCGAACGAGCTCGGCACCACCCGGTCGCCGACGTTCGTGGAGAACAGCCGCTGCACGTGGTAGCTGGGCGAGCCGTACGCCTGGTCGTTGTCGAACCAGATGAGGTCGGGCGTCCAGTCCACATAGTCCACGTTGGCCAGCAGCGGCGCGTACGAGGACAGCTCCACCACGTCGGAGTTGCGCTCCAGGCCGGTGATGTAGGACGCCTCCGCCAGCGCGTTGCCGAAGGTGTTGCCACGAGAGGCGTACTCGCCCACGAACACCTTCGGCCCGTTGCGGTCATAGGAGTCGTAACGGTGGTTGTTGGTCAGGAACCAGTCGGGGTTGTTGTAGTAGTGCTCGTCGACCAGGTCGGCCTTCTGGTCGCGGGCGAACTGCCACATCCGGTCGAACCAGGCGCCTCCCGACGTCTGCCCCGAGTTGCTGATGATCTTGATGTCCGGGTACTTGGCCCGGATGGCGTTCGCGAACTTCGGGTAATTCGTGAAGAACTCGGGGTAGATCTCCTCGTTCCCCAGCCCGATGTAGTCCAGCCCGAACGGCTTGGGATGCCCCAGCTCGGCCCGCTTCTTCCCCCACTCGGAGGTGACCGGCCCGTTGGCGAACTCGATCAGGTCGAGCGTGTCCTGCACCCACGTGGCCAGCTTGGCCTCGTCGGTCAGCGGCCGGTTCTCGCCGCAGCCGTTGACGCCCACCGACAACACCGGCAGCGCCTCGGCCCCGATGTCCTCGGCGAACTGGAAGTACTCGAAGTAGCCGATCCCATACGTCTGGTTGTAACCCCAGAAGTTGAAGTTCGTTGGCCGCTCCTCGACCGGGCCGATCGTCTCCTTCCACTGGTAGATGCGCCGCCGCTCCTGGTTCAGCGAGTACGGGTCGTACGTGCCGACGTTCGTCACGCAGCCGCCGGGGAAACGCAGGAATCGCGGTTCCAGGTCGGCGATCATCTTGGCCAGGTCCGTCCGCATGCCGTGCCCCTTGAAGGTGTCATGCGGGAACAGCGAGACCATGTCCAGGTCGGTCCGCCCGGCGGGAGCCTGGACGATCAGACGGCCGGCGTCCGTGGTGGCCGACGCCGTGAACGAGGCCGTGTACTTGGCCCAGCCGCCCGCCTTGACCTGCAGCGTCGCGCTCCCGAGCACGGTCGTCCCGTCCTCGGCCGTGACCGTCAGCGTTGCGTCCTGCGCCCGCCTGGCCCACAGCGACAGGTCGTACCGCTTGCCGGCCTTCAGCGGCAGGCCACGGTTGAAGCCGGCGTTGCTCACCCCGGCCGTGCCGTCGCCGGCGACATCGAGCCGCAGGTAGTTGCGGTTGTTGGGGTTCAGAGGGTCTTCACCGGTGACCGCGAGGGTGGCGGTGGCGCCGCGCTCGGCCTTGCTCCAGGCGGTCAGGCCCGTGTAGGAGCGCTCGTCGACGGAGTTGAACTCGAACGAGCGGTTCTGCACCAGCTCGGCGTACAGCCCGCCGTCGGCGGCGTGGTTGATGTCCTCGTAGAACACCCCGTAGAGGTTCGGGCTGACCTTGGTGCCTTTGGCCTTGGCATCCACGGTGAGCTTGCCGGACAGGTAGTCCTCGACGCGGAACTTCGTCGCCTCCGTCCCCATGACGAGCCTGCCGTCGCTGATGGAGACGTTGCGGTCGCCGGAGGAGAGCGTGACCTTGCCGCCGCCGGCGTCCTTGAGCTGGAAGACCGACGCGGTCCCGCTCAGCCGCACCTGGTCGGTGGCCTGCAGGTATCGCCCCGTATCCACGTCCTTGAGCGTCACGCCGTCGCCGCTGGCCGTGGCCGTGACGGCCAGGCCGGTCATCGGCGGCCGCGCCGTGGCCCGCACCGCGCCGGACTTGCCGGCCGACAGGTATGGCAGCGTCGTCGCCCGCAGGGTGAACGCGCCCGCCGGCACCACGGCCTGACCCTCGGCCGCCTTCACGGCGATGTAGTCGAAGTCGGCGCGCACGGACGTGCCGTTCTGAGCCGACAGCGCGAACAGCCCGAGCTGCTTGACGTTGAGCCGTGCGGTCATCTTGGCCGCCTGGACCCACGCCGAGCCGTCCCAGTAGGAGGAGGTGAACTCGTCCCCGGTCCGCGCCAGCTTGACGATCTCGGCGGAGGAGCCGGGACGGGCCGCGAAGGTCGAGGTGAAGGCCGCGCCGACCTCGGTCGCGGTCTCGATCACCGGGCCGCCGGCGAAGCCGACGTGGGCCAGCCCGGCCCGTACGTAGTTGTCCCAGTCCTGCCAGGCCAGCAGGCCCGCGCTCTGGTAGTCGAGCGTGACCGGCGCGCTGAGCTTGGTGACCACCTCGAAGTCGCCCGCGGGGACGTCGACGAGGAAGAGGTTCCTGGCGCTGTTCGTGCCCTGGTGGGTGTCGCCGGTCAGGGTGTCCACGTGGAGCGCGCTCGCGGACACCGACCAGCGGGAGTCGTCGGGCGACAGGACCGTCCAGTCCTCACCCAGCGTGGTCCCGTCGAACTGGTCGACGACCGCGCCTTCGGGGATGGGATCCGCCAGCGCGGCCGCCGCCGGTGGTGGCGCCACCAGCAGACCCGCTACGAGCAGGGCGGATAAGGCGATTCGCGTCATGAGTGGGGGGCTCCTCGGGTCTTGTTAGCGCTAACATTTTAGTTAGCGTTAACAACTGCGATTCGCGACAAGTTAAGGACTGGTCGGCGACCGCGTCAAGAGCCCGGCTCACGTAATCCGACCGTAACCCGGCGACCCTTGACGAGACCGGTTGTTAACGTTCACAGTCGTGGCCAAGCCAGGAAAGGAGTACGGCAATGAGACCCGCCCTGGGGCGCCGCCTGCCGGTCATGGCCGACGTGGCCAAGGAAGCCGGCGTGTCGCATCAGACGGTCTCGCGCGTGCTCAATGATCACCCGAACGTGCGCAGCGAGACCCGCACCCGGGTGCTCGAGGCGATCGACAAGCTCGGCTACCGCCGTAACCTCGTCGCCCGCGCCCTGGTCACCAAGAGGTCGAGGACGCTCGGCGTGGTGAGCTTCGACACCACGCTGTACGGCCCGGCCAGCACGGTGTACGGAATCGAGCAGGCGGCCAGGTCGGCCGGCTACTTCGTCAGCATCGTCAGCCTCAAGTCCATCGACAAGGGCGGCGTCCGCGACGCCCTTGACTACCTGGCCGATCAGGGCGTGGACGGGGTCGTGGTGGTCGCGCCGCAGCGCTCGGCCGCCCGGGCCCTGGCCGACCTGCCGCTCGGCATCCCCACGGTCGCCGTCGAAGGCGGCGAGGCGGGCGATGTGTCGGTGGTCTGCGTGGACCAGGTCGCGGGCGGCAGGCTCGCCACCGAGCACCTGCTGTCGCTGGGCCACGAGACGGTCTGGCATGTCAGCGGTCCCTCCGACTGGCTGGAGGCCGAGGGTCGCGTGGCCGGGTGGCGGGCCGCGCTGGAGCAGGCGGGCCGCGAGGCCCCGCAACCGCTCGCCGGGGACTGGAGTCCGCGCTCGGGATACGAGGCGGGTCGCAGCCTGGCGCGCATGAAGAACGTCACCGCGGTCTTCGTCGCCAACGATCAGATGGCGCTCGGGGTGCTGCGGGCGTTCACCGAGCAGGGGGTGAGAGTGCCCGGCCAGGTGAGCGTCGTCGGCTTCGACGACATCCCCGAGTCGGCGTACTTCTCGCCGCCGCTCACGACCATCAGGCAGGACTTCGACGCGGTGGGAAGACACAGCATCGAGGTGCTCGTACGGCAGCTCGAAGGCGGTCCCGAGGAGCGGCAGCGGCTCGTGGTGCCGCCGACGTTCGTACTCCGGGCCAGCACGGTCCGGGTCTGAGCCGTACTGGAAGGTAGCAGGCGCCGGCGTCCGGTCTACGGACTGTTAGCGTTCACATCAGAAGGGAATCCCCCAAGTGTTCAAGAGGATCTCGGCGTTGGTGGTCGCCGGTCTCGCCGCGATGTCGGTGGCGGCCTGTGGCAGTGGCGGCAGCACGACTGCCGGCACGAGCGGTGGCGGCGACAGCACGATCACCATGGGCTTCTCGCAGGTCGGCGCGGAGAGCGGCTGGCGGACGGCGAACACCAAGTCCGTGCAGGACGCGGCCAAGAACGCGGGCATCGAGCTCAAGTTCTCCGACGCCCAGCAGAAGCAGGAGAACCAGATCAAGGCCATTCGCTCCTACATCCAGCAGAAGGTGGACGTCATCGCCTTCTCGCCGGTGGTGGAGTCCGGCTGGGACACGGTGCTCAAGGAGGCACAGAACGCGAAGATCCCGGTCATCCTGACCGACCGCGCCGTGGACTCCAAGGACACCTCCCTCTACAAGACCTTCCTCGGGTCGGACTTCGTGGAGGAGGGCCGCAAGGCCGGTAAGTGGCTGATGGAGGAGTACAAGGACAGCACCGACCCGGTGAACATCGTCGAACTGCAGGGCACGACGGGTTCGGCCCCGGCCAACGACCGCAAGGCCGGCTTCCAGGAGATCATCGGGGCGGAGTCGAAGTTCAAGATCGTCGCTTCGCAGACCGGCGACTTCACGCGGGCCAAGGGCAAGGAGGTCATGGACGCCTTCCTGAAGTCCAACCCGGACATCGACGTGCTGTACGCGCACAACGACGACATGGGTCTGGGCGCCATCGAGGCCATCGAGGGCGCGGGCAAGGTGCCCGGCAAGGACATCAAGATCATCACTGTCGACGCCGTCAAGGACGGCATGCAGGCGCTCGCCGACGGGAAGATCAACTACATCGTCGAGTGCTCCCCGCTGCTTGGCCCGCAGCTGATGGACCTGGCCAAGAAGGTCGTCAAGGGCGAGCAGGTGCCGGCCCGCGTGGTGACCGAGGAGAGCACGTTCGACCAGGACCAGGCCAAGCAGGTCCTGTCCACCCGCCAGTACTGATTCCCGGACCAGACCGCCCACCGCACTTCGGCCGGGGTCCTTCGAAAAGGGACGCCGGCCGGGGTGCGGGTGCGGCGGGCGTAGGAAGGCGCCACCCCGCACCCTCCAAAGGACACCAGCCAGATGCGGACGGTGCGAGGCGGGCGGCGCGCAAGGAGAGCAGCGGCATCCGCCGCCGTCTGGACGGCGGGGCGGAGAAAGCGTAGTGACGAGGCAGGGTGCAGACCTGATGACGACGGAAGGGGCGACATGGCAGTTCCCGCGCCGGTCCTGACGATGAGCGGGATCGGCAAACAGTTCCCGGGGGTGAAGGCCCTGGACAGCGTGGACCTGCGGCTGCTGCCCGGTGAGGTGCACGCGCTCATGGGAGAGAACGGCGCGGGCAAGTCCACCCTGATCAAGGTGCTCACCGGCGTATACCCCGCCGACGCGGGCACCATCGAGCTGGGCGGCGCGCCGGTCGCGTTCGGCAGCCCCCTGGAGGCGCAGCAGGCCGGTATCAGCACGGTCTACCAGGAGGTCAACCTCTGCACGAACCTGTCCGTGGCCGAGAACATCTTCATCGGCCGCGAGCCGCGCCGCTTCGGGCGCATCGACTGGAAGCGCATGCGGGCCAGGGCGAACGAGCTGCTGGCGCGACTGGAGCTGAGCCTGGACGTGTCCGCGCCGCTGTCGACGTACTCGCTGGCCATTCAGCAGATGGTGGCCATCGCGCGGGCGATCGACGTCGAGGCCCGGGTGCTGATCCTGGACGAGCCCACGTCCAGCCTGGACGCGGGCGAGGTCGAGCAGCTGTTCAGAGTGATGAGGCGGCTCAAGGAGGAGGGCATCGCCATCCTCTTCGTCTCCCACTTTCTCGACCAGATCTATGAAATTTCGGACCGTATGACGATTCTTCGCAACGGGAAGCTCGTCGGCGAGTACCTCACCCGCGAGCTGAGCCAGATCCAGCTCGTCTCCAAAATGATCGGCCAGGAGCTGGCCGCGCTGGAGCGCCTGCACGGCGAGGCCAAGGTCTTCGACCGCCCGCTGATCGAGGCCCGCGAGCTGGGCCGCACCGGGGCGATCGAGCCGTTCACGCTGACCATCCACGAAGGCGAGGTCGTCGGCCTTGCCGGGCTGCTCGGCTCCGGCCGTACGGAGGTCGCCAGGCTGCTGTTCGGCGCCGACCACGCCGGCACCGGGGAGATCGCCATCAGCGGCTCGTCGGCGTCGTTGCGCACGCCGCGCGTCGCCATGACCCACAAGATCGCGTTCTGCTCGGAGAACCGGAAGGCCGACGGCCTCATCCCCGACCTCACGGTCAGGGAGAACATCATCCTGGCACTCCAGGCCACCAGGGGCTGGACCAGGCCGGTGCCCCGCGAGCAGCAGGACGAGCTGGTCGGCAAGTACATCAAGGCGCTGAAGATCAGCCCGGCCAACCCCGAGCACCTCGTCCGCAACCTCAGCGGCGGCAACCAGCAGAAGGTCCTGCTGGCCAGGTGGCTCATCCTCGAGCCCAGGTTGCTCATCCTCGACGAGCCCACCCGGGGCATCGACGTCGGGGCGAAGACCGAGATCCAGCGGCTGGTGACGGAGTTGTCCGACGGCGGCATGGCGGTGCTGTTCATCTCCGCCGAGCTGGAGGAGGTGCTGCGGCTCAGCCACAAGGTCGAGGTCCTGCGTGACCGGCGGCTGGTGGCCGAGCTGCCCAACGACGAGTCACTGACGACGGACGTGCTGATGGAGACCATCGCGAGCGGTGCGAGCAACGGGAGCGCGAGCGGAGGGCGAGCCTCATGAGACGCCTGCTGTGGCCGGTGGTGGTCCTCGTGCTGCTGCTGGCGCTGAACGTGTTCTTCACGCCCAGCTTCTTCTCGATCGAGGTCAAAGACGGCCACCTGTACGGCAGCCTGATCGACATCCTGCGCTTCGGCGCGCCACTGATCCTGGTCTCGCTCGGTATGACCCTGGTGATTGCCACGGGCGGCATCGACCTGTCGGTGGGCTCGGTGGTGGCGATCTCGGGCGCGCTGGCGTGCCTGCAGATCAGCCAGGACGCGAGCGTGTTCACGGCCGTGGTGTCGGCGCTGGTGTTGTGCCTGGTGCTGGGGGCCTGGAACGGGTTCCTGGTCGCCGCCGTCGGCATCCAGCCGATCATCGCCACGCTCATCCTCATGGTGGCCGGGCGCGGTCTGGCCCAGCTCATCACCGACGGGCAGATCATCACGGTCAACAGCCCGGCGTACAAGGTGATCGGCGGCGGTTACTGGCTGACCGTGCCGGTGGGCATCCTCATCGTGATCGGCGTGCTGGCGCTGACGGCGTTCCTGACCCGGCGACTGGCGCTGGGCATGCTGCTGGAGTCCGTCGGCGGCAACGCCGAGGCCAGCCGGCTGGCCGGCATCCGGTCGCGCGGGATCATCATCATGGTGTACGCGTTCGCCGCCCTGTGCGCGGGCGTCGCCGGCCTGATGATCAGCTCGAACGTCTCCAGCGCCGACGGCAACAACGCCGGCCTGTGGATCGAGCTGGACGCCATCCTGGCCGTAGTGATCGGCGGCACGTCGCTGTCCGGCGGCCGGTTCTCGCTCAGCGGCACCGTCCTGGGCGCGCTGATCATCCAGACGCTGACCACGACCATTTACTCGATCGGCGTGCCGCCGGAGACCACGCTGCTGTTCAAGGCGCTGGTCGTGACGGCCGTCTGCCTCATCCAGTCCCCGTCCTTCCGCGCGAAGGCGTTCCACCGACGCGGGCGAACCGCACCGCCCAGCCCGGCCCCCGAGGAGAAAGTGCGGGTGACCGCGTGACCGCGATAGCCATCGGCCGGACGTCCATTCCGGCCAAGTACCTCCCTGTCCTGGTGACGGCCAGCCTGTTCGCCGCCATGTTCGTGGTGGGCGGCATCCGCTACGAGGGCTTCGCCACCGGGCAGATCATTCTCAACGTCTTCATCGACAACGCCTTCCTGCTGGTGGTGGCGGTCGGGATGACGTTCGTGATCCTGACCGGGGGCATCGACCTGTCGGTCGGCTCGGTCGTGGCGCTGTCCACGATGATCTCGGCGAGCCTGATGGCGGGGCCGGGGTGGCCGCCGTACCTGGTGGTGCCGCTGGTGCTGGCCATCGGGTCCGGGCTCGGGCTGGTGATGGGCTACATCGTGCACGCCTTCGACATCCAGCCGTTCATCGTGACGCTGGCGGGCATGTTCCTGGCGCGCGGGTTGTGTTACACGATCGGAACGGACTCGATCCCGATCGAGGACGCCACGTTCACGGCCTTCGCCCAGACGCGGATCGACCTGTTCGCGGACATGTGGATCTCACCGAGCGTGATCATCGCGCTGGTGGTCGTGGGCGTGGCGGTGTACGTCCTGCACTACACGCGCCTGGGCAGATCCGTGTACGCCACCGGCGGCAGCGAGCAGTCGGCGCTGCTGATGGGGCTCCCCGTGGGGCGGACGAAGATCGCCGTCTACACGATCAGCGGTTTCTGCTCGGCGCTCGGCGGGGTGCTGCTGTCGTTCTACATGCTCTCCGGCTACGGCTTGCACGCCGTGGGCATGGAGCTGGACGCGATCGCGGCCGTCGTGATCGGCGGTACGCTCCTGACCGGCGGCACCGGCTTCTTGCTGGGCACCGTGCTCGGAGTGCTCGTCCTGGGCCTGATCCAGACGATCATCAGCTTCGAGGGCACGCTCAGCTCCTGGTGGACAAAGATCTTCATTGGATTGTTGCTCTTCGTCTTCATCTTGCTTCAACGTCTGTTCTCGTCTCGGTCACGCCGCTGACCTGCGTAGAGTGTTACCGGAAAGTTTCCGTGCGGTTATGGTCGGCCGTTGACATAGACTTTGTTAGCGATAACAATCGGCGGAAACGAAACGCGAACTTTGTACTGATTCGTCACGTTCAAGTGATCAAACTCGCTGTTTCATCGGCAGCCGCCGCGTTCCAGCGCTGCCGCGACCCCCATCGCAAGGAGATGCATTCATGAGGTTGGGACGAATCGGGGGCGTGGTGTCCGCCATCGCGCTCGCCGCGACCATGACGGCCTGTGGCTCCAGCCAGAAGACCGTTGACGCCGAGGCCTCCACCTCGGCGTCGGCCGGCAGCGCGGGCGCACTGATCGGTGTCACCATGCCCACCAAGTCGTCGGAGCGCTGGATCCACGACGGCGACAACGTCAAGAAGCAGCTGGAGGCGCTCGGCTACAAGGTCGACCTCCAGTACGCCGAGAACGACATCCCCACCCAGGCCAACCAGATCGAGAACCAGATCACCAAGGGCGCCAAGCTCCTGATCATCGCCTCGATCGACGGCACGGCGATCACCTCGCAGCTGCAGCAGGCCGCCGACAACAAGATTCCGGTCATCGCCTACGACCGGCTCATCCGTAACAGCCCCAACGTCGACTACTACGCCACGTTCGACAACTTCAAGGTCGGCGTGCAGCAGGCCACCTCCCTCCTGAAGGGCCTGGGCGTCGAGGACGGCAAGAAGGGCCCGTTCAACGTCGAGCTGTTCGGCGGCTCGCCCGACGACAACAACGCCACGTTCTTCTGGAACGGCGCCATGTCGGTGCTCAAGCCGAAGATCGACGACGGCACCCTGAAGGTCGCGAGCGGCCAGACGGACTTCAAGCAGGCCGCCATCCTGCGGTGGGACCCCGCCACGGCGCAGAAGCGCATGGAGGACATCCTCACCAAGACCTACACCGGCGGCACCAAGGTCGACGGCGTGCTCTCCCCGTACGACGGCCTTTCCATCGGCATCCTGTCGGCGCTGAAGAGCTCCGGCTACGGCAAGCCGTACCCGATCGTGACCGGCCAGGACGCCGAGCTCCAGTCGGTGAAGTCGATCATCGCCGATGAGCAGTACTCCACCATCTTCAAGGACACCCGCAAGCTCGCGGAGCAGACCGTGAAGATGGCCGACGCCGTGCTCAAGGGCCAGAAGCCCGAGGTCAACAACGAGAAGGACTACGACAACGGCAACAAGGTCGTCCCGTCGTACCTGCTCGACCCGGTGATCGTCGACAAGTCCAACTACAAGGACGTCATCATCGGCGGCAACTACTACACCGAGGACCAGCTCAAGTAAGGGCTTTGGCCCCGGGGACGCCTGCGCGTCCCCGGGGCTGCTCTGAGTGAGGGGCACTATGACCGAGCACATCTTGCGGATGAGCGGGATCACCAAGACGTTCCCAGGTGTCAAGGCGCTGCAGGACGTCAACCTGTCCGTCCGGCGGGGCGAGATCCACGCGATCTGCGGCGAGAACGGCGCCGGCAAGTCGACGCTGATGAAGGTGCTGTCCGGGGTCTACCCGCACGGCGAGTACGAGGGCGAGATCACCTTCGAGGGCAAGCGGAGCGAGTTCAGCGGCATCCGCGACAGCGAGCACGCCGGCATCGTCATCATCCACCAGGAGCTGGCGCTCAGCCCGCAGCTGTCGATCGCCGAGAACATCTTCCTCGGCAACGAGCGCGCCAAGCGCGGCGTCATCGACTGGAACCGCACCAACTACGAGGCCGGCGAGCTCATGAAGCGGGTCGGCCTGCGAGAGAACCCGACGACGCCGATCTCCGACATCGGCGTGGGCAAGCAGCAGCTCGTCGAGATCGCCAAGGCGCTGTCGAAGGAGGTCAAGCTCCTCATCCTCGACGAGCCGACCGCCGCGCTCAACGACGACGACTCCGCCCACTTGCTGGGCCTGCTGCGCGGCCTGCGGGACGAGGGCATCACGTGCGTGATCATCTCCCACAAGCTGAACGAGGTCATCGCGATCGCCGACTCCGTCACGATCATCCGCGACGGGCGGACGATCGAGACGCTGGACATGGCCTCGGACCATGTGACCGAGGACCGCATCATCTCCGGCATGGTCGGCCGCGCGCTGGACAACCGTTTCCCGCCCCACGAGTCCACGATCGGGGAGGAGTCGCTGCGCATCGAGGACTGGACCGTCTACAGCCCCAGCCAACCAGGCAGGAAGGTGGTCGACGGAGCCAGTCTCACGTTGCGTCGCGGTGAGATCGTGGGCCTTGCGGGGCTGATGGGCGCCGGGCGCACCGAGCTGGCGATGAGCGTGTTCGGCCGCACGTACGGCGTGCACATCTCTGGCAAGATCTTCAAGGACGGCCGCCCGGTCGAGATCCGCAACGTGCAGGACGCGATCAGGCACGGCATCGCCTACGCCACCGAGGACCGCAAGAGGTACGGGCTCAACCTCATCGAGGACATCAAGCGCAACATCAGCGCGGCCGGCCTCAGCGGCCTGTCCAAGCGGGGCTGGGTCAACGAGAACGAGGAATACCGGGTCGCCGAAGAGTTCCACCGGAGCATGAACATCAAGGCGCCCAGCGTCAACAGCGTCGTCGGCAAGCTCAGCGGCGGCAACCAGCAGAAGGTCGTGCTCTCCAAGTGGATCCTGACCGAGCCCGACGTGCTCATCCTCGACGAGCCGACCCGAGGCATCGACGTCGGCGCCAAGTACGAGATCTACACGATCATCAACCGCCTGGCCGACGAGGGCAAGGCCGTGCTGGTGATCTCTTCTGAGCTGCCCGAGCTGCTGGGCCTGTGCGACCGCATCTACACCCTCTCCGAGGGACGCATCACCGGCGAGGTGCCGCACCAGGAGGCCACGCAGGAACACCTCATGTACTTGATGACCAAGGGACAGGAAAGATGAGTAGCATCACGCCCGCCGACGTGCAGGTCGGCGCCAAGGGCGACGGGGGAGCGCCACGGCAGCCGGGACGGGTGTCGCTCGGCGGACTGTCGCTGAACCTGCGTTCGAGCGGTATCTACATCGCCTTCGCGCTGATCATCGCGCTGTTCTCGGTGCTGACCGACGGCGCGCTGCTCCAGCCGCAGAACATCTCCAACATCATCGTCCAGAACTCCTACGTCCTGATCCTCGCGATCGGGATGATCCTGATCATCATCGCCGGGCACATCGACCTGTCGGTCGGCTCGGTGGTGGCGGTCACGGGGGCGCTGGCCGCCGTGCTCATGGTCAACATGGGCATGCCGTGGCCTCTGGCGCTGCTCATCACGCTGGTGGCCGGTGCGCTGATCGGGGCCTGGCAGGGCTACTGGATCGCGTACTTCGGCATCCCCGCGTTCATCGTGACGCTGGCCGGCATGCTGCTGTTCCGGGCGCTGACCCTCACCGTGCTCGGCAACCAGGGCATCGGCCCGTTCCCCGACCAGGTCCGCACGCTGGCCAACGGCTTCACCAACGGCTACCTCGGCAACATCGGCCTCGGCCCGCTCGGCGGCGCCGACCTGTTCAGCCTCCTCATCGGCCTGGTCGCGATCGCCGGCATGGTGACCTCGCAGTGGCGCACCCGGGGCGCCCGCAAGGGCTACGGCCAGTCGGTCGAGCCGATGGCGCTGTTCGTTCTGAAGATGGCGGCCGGGGCCGCGCTGATCCTCTTCCTCGTCGTGCAGCTGGCCCGCTTCAAGAACCTGCCGTGGGTGCTCGTGCTGCTGGCGGTGCTGGTGCTGGCGTACTCGCTGATGGCCAACCGCACGGTCTTCGGCCGGCAGATCTACGCCATCGGCGGCAACCTCCAGGCGGCCGTCATGTCCGGCGTGAAGGTCAAGTCGGTGGTCTTCTGGATCTTCGTGAACATGGGCGTGTTGTCGGCGATCGCCGGCATCATCTTCGCCGGTCGGCTCAACCAGGCGGGTCCGACCGCGGGTAACAGCTTCGAGCTGGACGCCATCGCCGCGGCCTTCATCGGCGGCGCGGCCGTCCAGGGCGGCGTCGGCAAGGTGGTCGGCGCGATCACCGGCGGCCTCATCATGGCGGTCATCAACAACGGCATGTCCCTCATCGGCTCCCCGAGCGAGCGGGTCATGCTCGTCAAGGGCGCCGTGCTCCTCGCCGCTGTCGCGTTCGATGTCTGGACCAAGCGCAGGGCAGGCGCGTCGCGCTGAATAAGATCGTCGAAGCCCCCCGAAAGGAGAGACCGTGACCACCCCCAAACGTCGCCTCCCGGTCATGGCCGACGTGGCCAGGGAGGCAGGCGTATCGCATCAGACGGTCTCCCGGGTGCTCAATGACCATCCGAACGTCCGGCCCGGCACCAGGGCCAGGGTGGAGGAGGCGATCACCAGGCTGGGCTACCGGCGCAACCTGGTCGCCCGCGCTCTGGTCACCAAGCGGTCCCGGACGCTCGGCGTGGTCAGCTTCGACACCACGCTGTACGGCCCGGCCAGCACGATCTACGGCATCGAGCAGGCGGCCAGGACCGCGGGCTACTTCGTCAGCATCGTGAGCCTGAAGACGATCGACGCCCACAATGTGCGCGACGCCATCGACTACCTCACCGAGCAGGGCGTGGACGGCGTCGTGGTGGTCGCGCCGCAACTGTCGGCCACGGCCGCTCTGGAGGGGCTGCCGCCCGGCATGCCGGCGGTGGCGGTGGAGGGCACCACCTACCGGGCCGACGTGTCGGCGGTCTGCATCGATCAGGTCGAGGGCGCCAAGCTCGCCACGCGGCACCTGCTGGAGCAGGGCCACGAGACGGTCTGGCACGTCAGCGGCCCGCCGGAGTGGCTGGAGACCGAGGGCAGGCTCGAGGGCTGGCGTGCCGCCCTGGAGGAGGCCGGCCGGCCGGTGCCCGAGCCGCTGGCCGGCGACTGGAGCCCGCGCGCCGGTTACGAGGCGGGCAAGAGCCTGGCCGCGATGGACGGCGTCACCGCCGTCTTCGCGGCCAACGACCAGATGGCGCTCGGCGTGTTGCGCGCGCTCGGCGAGCTGGGCGTGCGGGTCCCCGAGCAGATCAGCGTGGTCGGCTTCGACGACATCCCCGAGTCCGAATTCTTCTCGCCACCGCTCACGACCGTCAGACAGGACTTCGACGTGGTAGGCAGGCACTGCATCGAGGTGCTGCTGCGGCAGATCGATGTGGGCCCCACCGCGTTCGAGCGTCTGGTCGTGAGGCCCAGCTTCGTGGTGAGGTCGAGTACAGCCTGTGCCGGTAGATGATGGGCATGCCCCCGGAAACCCCCTCTGGAGTTCAATGTGAACGCTAACAATTACGTGGTCGGAGTCGACTTCGGCACGCTGTCCGGGCGTGCGGTCGTCGTCCGCGTGAGCGACGGCGCCGAGCTGGGCAGCGCCGTCCACGAGTACACCCACCGCGTCATCGAGCAGACCCTCCCCGGCTCCGGCGTGAAGCTGGGCCCGGACTGGGCGCTGCAGTCGCCGCAGGACTGGATCGACGTGCTCAAGATCGCCGTGCCCGCGGCCATCGCCGCCGCCGGTGTCGAGCCCGAGCAGGTCATCGGCATCGGCACCGACTTCACCGCCTGCACCGTCCTGCCGACCACGGCCGACGGCACGCCCCTGTGCTTCGAGACGCCCGAGCTGCCGCACGCCTGGCCGAAGCTCTGGAAGCACCACGCCGCGCAGCCGCACGCCGACCGGATCAACGAGCTGGCCGCGCGCCGCGGCGAGAGCTGGCTGCCGCGCTACGGCGGCAAGATCTCCTCCGAGTGGGAGTTCGCCAAGGGCCTGCAGCTGCTGGAGGAGGCCCCGGACGTCTACGCCAGGGCCGAGCGCTGGATCGAGGCCGCCGACTGGATCATCTGGCAGCTCACCGGCGTCGAGAGCCGCAACATCTGCACGGTCGGCTACAAGGGCATCTTCCAGGACGGGGCCTACCCGTCGGAGGAGTTCCTGGCCGAGCTGAACCCGGGCTTCGCCGGCTTCGTCGGCAAGCTCGCCACCGGCCAGGTCGGTGACGACGTGGGCGGCGTCACGGTCGCCCCGCTCGGCGGCCTCGCCGGCCGGCTGACCGATCAGGCCGCCGCGTGGACGGGCCTGCCCGAGGGCGTCGCCGTGGCCGTCGGCAACGTGGACGCCCACGTCACCAACGCCGCAGCCGACGCCGTGCGGCCCGGCCAGATGGTGGCCATCATGGGCACCTCGACCTGCCACGTCATGCCCAGCGACCAGCACGCCGAGGTGCCCGGCATGTGCGGCGTCGTGCGCGACGGCATCGTCCCGGGCCTGTGGGGGTACGAGGCCGGTCAGTCCGCGGTCGGCGACATCTTCGCCTGGTTCGTGGACACCTTCGGGACCGACGGGCACGAAACCCTCACGACGCTGGCCGAGAAGCAGGCGGTGGGCCAGCACGGGCTGGTGGCGCTGGACTGGTTCGGCGGCAACCGCTCGGTGCTCGTGGACCACAACCTCTCCGGCGTGATCATCGGACAGACCCTGGCCACCAAGCCGGAGGACGTCTACCGCGCCCTCATCGAGTCCACGGCGTTCGGCGCCCGCATGATCGTGGAGACCTTCGAGAAGTCGGGCGTGCCCGTCGAGGAGTTCATCGTCGCCGGCGGCCTGCTCAAGAACCCCTTCCTCATGCAGGTCTACGCCGACGTGCTGCGCCGCCCGCTGTCGGTCATCGGCTCCGACCAGGGGCCCGCGCTCGGCTCGGCCATCCACGCGGCCGTCGCCGCCGGCGCCTACCCGGGCATCGAGGAGGCCGCCGCGGCCATGGGCAAGCGCACCGAGGCCGCGTACGTGCCCGACGAGGCCCGTGCGGACGCCTACGACCGGCTCTACGCCGAATACCGCAGGCTCCACGACTTCTTCGCTGACGGACAGATGCTGCACACGCTGCGCGCGATCAGGAACGAGGCACACGCATGAGAAAGATTGTCGCTGACCTGCATGCCGAGCTGGTCCGCTACAACCTTGTCGTCTGGACTGCTGGAAACGTTTCCGGCAGGATCCCGGGCGAGGACCTGTTCGTCATCAAGCCGTCCGGGGTCTCCTACGACGAGCTGACGCCCGAGAACATGGTCGTGTGCGACCTCGACGGCAACCTCGTGGAGGGCGAACACGCGCCGTCCAGCGACACCGCCGCGCACGCCTACGTCTACCGCAACATGCCGGACGTCGGCGGCGTCGTGCACACCCACTCGACGTACGCCTCCGCCTGGGCCGCCCTCGGCGAGCCCATCCCGTGCGTGCTGACCGCGATGGCCGACGAGTTCGGCGGCGAGATCCCGATCGGCCCGTTCGCGCTGATCGGCGACGACTCCATCGGCCAGGGCATCGTCGAGACGCTCAAGGGCCACCGCTCGAAGGCCGTGCTCATGCAGAACCACGGCGTGTTCAGCATCGGCAAGGACCCGAAGTCCGCGGTGAAGGCGGCCGTGATGTGCGAGGACGTGGCGCGTACCGTGCACGTGGCCCGCCAGCTCGGCACCCCGCTGCCCATCGCGCAGGACGACATCGACCGCCTCTACGACCGCTATCAGAACGTCTACGGACAGAGGAGCCCGCGTTGAAGATCTGGTTTCTGACCGGCAGCCAGGGACTGTACGGCGAGGACACGCTGCGGCAGGTGGCCGAGCAGTCGCAGCGTATCGCCGAGCAGCTGCCCGTCTCCGTCGAGTGGAAGCCCGTGCTCACCGACGCCGCCGCGATCCGGCGGATCATGCTCGAGGCCAATGCGGACGACTCGTGCGCCGGCGTGATCGCGTGGATGCACACGTTCTCCCCGGCCAAGATGTGGATCGCCGGCCTCGACGCGCTGCGCAAGCCGCTGCTGCACCTGCACACCCAGGCCAATGTCGAGCTCCCGTGGAGCACCATCGACATGGACTTCATGAACCTCAACCAGGCCGCCCACGGCGACCGCGAGTTCGGCCACATCCAGACCCGCGTGGGCGTGCCGCGCAAGACCGTCGCCGGGCACGTCAGCGACCCGGCCGTGGGCGAGCGCATCATGACCTGGGTGCGCGCCGCGACGGGCCTGGCCGAGGTCCGCACGCTCAAGCTCGTGCGCTTCGGCGACAACATGCGCGACGTGGCCGTCACCGAGGGCGACAAGGTCGAGGCCCAGCTGCGCTTCGGCGTCTCGGTCAACACCTACGGCGTCAACGACCTGGTCGAAGCCGTGGACGCGGCCTCCGACGCCGACGTGACCGCGCTGGTCAAGGAGTACGCCGAGCAGTACACCGTCGCGCCCGAGCTGCTCAGCGAGCGCAACGAGTCGCTGCGCTACGCGGCCAGGATCGAGCTGGGCCTGCGGAGCTTCCTCGAGGCCGGCGGCTACAAGGCGTTCACCACCAACTTCGAGGACCTCGGCGGCCTGCGCCAGCTCCCCGGCCTGGCCGTGCAGCGGCTCATGGCCGACGGGTACGGCTTCGGCGGCGAGGGCGACTGGAAGACCTCGGTCCTGCTGCGCACGCTCAAGGCCATGACGCCCGGCGGCACCTCCTTCATGGAGGACTACACCTACGACCTGACGCCCGGCAATGAGCTCATCCTCGGCGCGCACATGCTCGAGGTCTGCCCGTCCATCGCGGCCGGAACGCCGTCGTGCGAGATCCACCCGCTGGGCATCGGCGGCAGGGAGGACCCGGTCCGGCTGGTGTTCGACGCCGAGCCGGGGCCCGGCATCGTCGTGGGCCTGGCCGACATGGGCGACAGGTTCCGCCTGGTGGCCAACGAGATCGACATCGTGGCGCCGCCGCAGCCGCTGCCCAAGCTGCCGGTGGCCCGCGCGGTCTGGAGCCCTCGCCCCAACCTGCGGACGTCCACGGAGTCGTGGCTGACCGCCGGCGCCCCGCACCACACGGTGCTCTCCACGGCCGTCGGCCGCGAGGAGCTGACCGACTTCGCCGACATGCTCGGCGTGGAGCTGCTGGTCATCGACGCCGACACCACAACCGAGCGGTTCACCAAGGAGCTGCGCTGGAACCAGGCGTACTACCGCCTGGCCCAGGGCCTCTAGTCCTCGTCGGCAGGTTTCTTCGGGGCGTTCCTGCGCTGCTCCTCGGCACGTTCGCGGCAGCGGCGCAGGAACTCCTCGTCGTCGTCCGGGTTGGTCGCGGCGAACCGGCCCGGGCGGTCGTACTCGGGAAACGCGCTGGGCCGCGTCGGCGTCTCAGCCCGCTGCGGCCGCCCCGCCACCAGCCAGATGATCGAGCCGACCAACGGGAACAACAACACGATCACCACCCACGCGATCTTGGGCAGATTACGGCAGAGCGTGTCCGGCGTGGTGATCACGTCGAAGAGGCAGTAGAGCCAGAGCACGAGCGTGACCAGGCCGAGAGCCTGGGACAGATAGAGCACGGCACACCTCCGTCAGCGGGTCATGAAACTAGCGACACCCGGGCCGGGCTGACAAGGTGCGCGCTGTGGGAGGGTAAGGCCGTGACGCTGACCAACTGGGCGGGAAACACCGCATTCCGGGCACAAGACGTTCATCACCCGACCTCGCTCGACGAGCTCCAGCGGCTCGTCTCGGCCAGTTCCCAGGTGCGGGCGCTGGGGAGCGGCCACTCGTTCAACGACATCGCGGACACCACCGGCGACCTGGTGGTCCTCGACCGGATGCCGGACGCCGTGGAGATCGACAGCGCGGCGGCCCAGGTGCGGGTGCCCGCGCGCATGACGTACGCGCGGCTCGCGCCGATCCTGCACCAGGCCGGCTTCGCGCTGGCGAACATGGCCTCGCTGCCGCACATCTCCGTGGCCGGCTCGGTCGCGACCGGCACGCACGGCTCCGGCGACACGATCCAGGGGCTGGCCGCCGCCGTGGCGTCGCTCGACCTCGTCACGGCCGACGGCTCGGTGCTGACCCTGTCGCGCGGCGACGCCGACTTCCCCGGCGCGGTGGTGGCGCTGGGCGCCCTCGGCGTCGTGACGTCGCTGACGCTCGACCTGGTGCCCGCCTTCGAGGTGCGCCAATACGTCCGCGAGGGCCTGTCCGTCGACGCGCTCGCCGACTTCGACGAGATCATGTCGAGCGGCTACAGCGTCAGCCTCTTCACCGACTGGCGCGACACCCGCGTCTGGCTGAAGCGCACCGAGGAGCTGACCAGCCCCGACTGGTACGGCACCCACCCCGCCGACGCCCCACGCCACCCGCTGCCGACCATGCCGGCCGACAGCTGCACTCTCCAGCTCGGCGTGCCGGGACCGTGGCACGAGCGCCTGCCGCACTTCCGCCCCGACTTCGAGCCCAGCGGCGCCGGCGACGAGCTGCAGTCGGAGCTGATCCTGCCGAGGGAGCACGCCGTCAAGGCGCTCCGCGAGCTGTACGCGATCGGCGACAGGATCCGCCCCGTCCTGCAGATCTCGGAGGTCCGCTCGATCGCCGCCGACGACCTGTGGCTCAGCCCCTTCCGCGGACGCGACAGCGTGGGCATCCACTTCACCTGGGTCAAGGACCTGGCAGGTGTGCTGCCGGTGCTGGAGTTGGTGGAGGAGACGCTGGCGCCGTTCGACCCCCGCCCGCACTGGGGCAAGCTGTTCACCCGGTGGCCGTCCTGCCCGGAGCGGTTCCGCTCGCTGGCGCGGCGGCTGGACCCGGCGGGCACGTTCGCCAACGACTTCACGCGGATACTTCTGGGGGAGTAGTCCGTCCCGGGCGGCTGCACCGCCGGATGTAGCCGGTCACCGGCCCCCGGGACGATGTCATCGGGGTGCCGGTCGGCGATCGTTAGGGCATGACCGATCACCTGTTCAGGTTCGGCGCGGTCGCCGGACACGCCCCCGACTGGACCGGCCTGGCCCGCCGGGCCGAGGACCTCGGCTACGCCACGCTGCTGGTGCCCGACACGCTCGGCACCCTCTCGCCCTTCGCCGCGTGCGCCGCGGCCGCCGCGGTCACGACGAGTCTGCGCGTCGGCACGTACGTGCTGAGCGTCGCCAACCGCACCCCGCGCGCCATGGCGTGGGAGACCGCCACCCTGCAGACCCTCACCGGCGGCCGGTTCGAGCTGGGCCTCGGCGCCGGCCGGCCGGACGCCGAACGCGACGCCGCCGAGCTCGGCGTCAGGTTCGGCACGCCGAGCGAGCGGCTCGAGCGGCTCTCCGAGACCATCGACGCCGTCAAGGACGTGCCCATCCTGCTCGCCGCGTCCGGCACCCGGCTGCTCAGGCTGGCCGCGGCCAGGGCTGACACGGTCGCTCTCGGCGTGCCCCCACAAGCCACGGAGGAGCAGGTGGCGGCGAAGCTGGACGAGCTGTACGAGCTGGCCGGCGACCGCTTCGACGATCTCGAGCTCGGCATGAACCTCGCCGCCGCCGGCACCGAGCCGCCCGCCTGGCTCGGCTCCCTCGACGACACCGCCACCGGCGTGCTCCGCGGGACGCCCGGCGAGATGGCCGACGTCCTGCTGCGGCGCAGGGACCGGCTCGGGGTCTCGTACGTGTCGGTGAACGCCCAATGCCTGGACGCCTTCGCGCCGGTGGTGGAGCGCCTCACCGGTACCTGACGGAATCTGACAGGTTAGCTCGGCACGATGGACCGCATGACCGCTAAGGGCACCTTTGACACCGCCGACTGGAACGCCAAGCCGCCTTACGAGGACCGCGACGGCGTCACCCTCGGACTTGTGACCATGTCCAAGACCTTCCACGGGGACCTGACCGGCACCAGCGTCGTCACCTTGCTGGTGGCGAGCACCCCGGTGGAGGACTCGCGCTCCTACGTGGCGCTCGAACGCATCGAGGGCACGCTGCACGGCCGGTCCGGCAGCTTCGTCGTCCAGCACAACGCGGTGAGCGACCAGGGCGAGCAGTCGCTGCGCATTTCTGTGGTGCCGGACTCGGCGACGGGGGAGTTGCGCGGCCTGAGGGGCGAGATGGGCATCGTCATCGGCCCGGACGGCGAGCACTCCTACACCTTCGACTACGCGCTCAGCTCACATCGGCGTTGAACAGGAACCCCACGGAGTCCTCGGCCCCGCCACGCTCTGTCGGAGACCGAGATCCACACCCGGCGCGCACCTCGGCCGCGAAGTACTCCCCGAGGTCGCGCCGACGGCCGAGTGCGCCGTCGGGCCGTCCGGAGCCTCGACCATCTCTCAGCCGTATTACAGCGTGGGGCAGAATCAGCTGACCTTGAGTTGCTCGTCCCCGAAGTCGGCGACGAGTTTGAGGGTGCCACCAAGCGCGGCAACGTAGCGATCTAGTACCTCACGCGTGGACACGTCGCCCTTCTCAATCTGGGAGACACGAGCGACGGATACGCCCATACGTTCGGCAACATGCGCCTGGGTGAGGCCCCGGCGCTGCCGCATCTCGGCCAGTCGCCAGCCCTGAGCTTCCTCACGCAGTTGACGAACCTCGTCTTCGAACTCCTCGGCGCCTCCGGCGGTCTCCACAGCACGCTCCAGGTGTCCGCTTTCGCGCCACCTGCGGTAACCGCTCATCTGTCCATCTCCTTGTGCCGCTCTACCAGGTAGAACTCATACAACCGCTCGGCTCGTGGTACTGCCTCGCGATACCACCGTTCCCAGTTCCCTGCCTTGTCGCCGGCAACCAGCAGGATCGCCGCCCGCCACGGGGCGAACACGAAAAGAATCTTCGATCCGGCGATGGTGTCCACCAGCGGTCGCCCTTCGGAGGGGCCGTTGCGTTCCAACACCAGAATCGCCTGGTTCACGAGCCTGTGCGTCTGTCGATCGGTCTCGTACAACTCCTCCAGGAACAACCTGTCCGCGTCAGCCAGAGGTAGGGTTCCGCCACACCGGCGACGCACTCCAGACAACAGGGACCGCAGAATATCCCCGTGAACCACATCCTGTGCGGGCTCGCCGCCAATCCAGCGCTGCCGTCGGATCTGGTTGACCGGCTGATCACAGCCGCCGACGAAGACATAGCGGCGGCTCTGGCGGAGCGCGAGGACCTCACGCATGCGCAGGCAGTGGCGCTTGCCTCACGTATCGAACCGAGTGTTGTACGGCTTGTGGAGCGGGGTCTGCTGGCAACCAATGCCGTCGATCCTGTCGCTCGGCTGGACATCGCCCTCGCCCTGCTCGCCGAGGGCCTCGGCCGACCTGCGTGGGCCCGCGTACTGGCGACCGACTCCAGCGTCGAACGCCGGGAGAAGCTGGCCGCGTGCCCCAATCTTCCCCCTGATGTGCGGGAGATTCTTGCAGGCGACGCTGAGGTACAGGTCGTCGCAGAGCTCGCCTTGTGGACGACCGCAGACATGGCAGCGCGACTTGCTGAGCATCCACATGCGGAAGTCCGCAGCGCGGTGGCGGCCAACGAAGCGACACCGCCAGAGGTACTGGCTGCCCTGCTCAGCTGCGAACGGCTCCCGCCGGCACGGAGATGTCTGGTCTGTGACCGCGAGGAAACACCGTTCATTCACGATCCGCAATGCCCGAGACTCGACTGCGAACTGCGTCCGGGCGCCTCATGTGCCGGCTCTCACGAGTCCACCACTCACGAGATGCATCTCAAGGCGGTGCAGAACCCGGCCACGCCGCCTGCGGCCGTCATCGGCTTCGCCGACCATCCGTCCATGCTGCTGCGCTGGCAACTGGCCGAGCGTCCCGACTTACCGCCGGCGATCTATACACGGCTTGCCACCAGCCCCGAACCCGGCGTCCGCGCCGCGCTCGCCGCCAATCCCGCGATCGATGACAACTTGATCCGCGTGCTCTCCACCGATATCGGCCACGATGTGAAGCGCAGCCTCGCCCAGAACCCAAATGTGCCGCTGGACGTACTCGCGCAACTGGCGGCGACCACCAAAGTCGGCTCCACCCTGTTGCCCCGGATCGCTGCTGCCTCGATCGCCGAGGTCTGGGAGCTGGCCGTTTCACCGACCCCAGCCCTGCGGATGCTCCTCGGCGAACGGCGTGATCTGCCGCCCGAGATCCGCGATGCCCTGGCTGCTGATCCCGGCGCCAAGGTGGCCAAGTCCATCGCACCTCACTCCGGCCTGTCCGAAGCTCAACTGCGGGCCATGGTCGACCTCCACGGGGTGAGGGTCGTCGCGGCAGTGGCAAAGAACCCCGATGCCACGTCAGCGTTGCTGGAGGATCTGACCCGCCATCGACCACCGGTTCAAAAGGCGCTCCGTGAAGTTGCCCGGCACCGCAACGCAACAGCCGCGGCGTTGCTGAACTGCCTGCCTGACCGGCAGGCCAGGCCCATCGCCGCCAGCCACCCGCACCTGCCGCCAAAGGTCATCGTTGAACTGCTCACCGACGACGATTGGCAGGTGCTGGAGGCGGCGTCAGCCAATCCGTCGCTGCCGCCCGCAAAGATGTCGGAGCTGGTAACCAGGTGCGCATGATCCACGCGGCCATCCGCGCCGTGCTACGGCGGCACGGCGTCACGCTGATCAGCGTTACCGAGAACCTCGAAGAGGCCGCCTCCGGACGCCTGGTTGAAGGCATCCACTCCCTGATGGCCGAGTTCTACTCCGCCAACCTGTCCGGCGAGATCCGCAAGGCATAAACCAGAAGGCCAAGATGGGTGCCTGGCCACCGAACTCGCCCATCATGGCCTCACCGACCGCGCAGGCCGGCCGATCACCTGGCAGGCCTGGCCAAGATCCTGCACACCCCGCCTACGTCGGCCTCGTAGAACGGGAGGCGATCCGCCGCCGGGAGGTGGTCGAGGCATTCACGGCGGCGCGGAGGTCACGCGGTGCTGCTCAGGCAGATCCAACCGGCGGGCCGGGCTCAATTTGCAGGCGGCCTCGATTGTGATCATCGGTGAGTCACAGGTCAAGCCGACGGTGGAGAGCCAGGCCGTGGCCCGCGCCCACCGAATGGAAAATGGATCGCCTGAGGACGCGGGTCTGTGAAACGGTCGAGTCCTGATGATCCGATGGACCGAGGCGGGGCGGGAACGGTCGGCGGAGTGGCGTTCGGCGCTGGGAGTGCCGCCACCCCAGCGTGTCGTGGTCGCCGACGACCGGACGAAAGCCGCCACCGCCTATCGTCTCGCCTGCGAAGGCACTGCCCTCCTGTGGCGCGGCGACTTCCACAACGCCCGTCAGCTCCTGAGCGCCATGGGCCGCCGCTGCAAGCCCGCCGCCCCGGGATCGGGATTCCACCGTCACCGCCAGGCCCGATCCCAGCGTGCCCGCACGCTGGGCATGCTGCTCATCCCCTACAACGCCGGCCACGTGGTGCCGTTGCGCAGGGCACCGGACGTGCGGCAGGCCTGCGCCGAGGTCTACGGTCCGCAGGCGCCCCCGGGCGTGGGCCAGCTACGTGAGCTGCTCGGCCTGATCGGCGCCCACGAGTGGCGCGAAAAGGGCGTCTACGTCCCCGCGCTCGGCGCCCGCGTCCACCCGCACCATGGTGTGTTCTCCCCCATCAGGGGCGAATACGTGGATCTGGTCGCGGAGGCGCCGCTGCCCGCCGACCGGCTGGCGTTCGACATCGGCACGGGCACGGGGGTGCTGGCGGCGGTGCTCGCCAGGCGCGGCGTCCGGCACGTCGTGGCCACCGACCTCGAGCAGCGGGCGGTGGACTGCGCCGAGGACAACGTCGCGCGGCTGGGGCTGGGCGGCACGGTGGAGATCGTGCGGGCTGACCTGTTCCCGCCGGGACGGGCGCCGCTGGTCGTGTGCAATCCGCCGTGGCTGCCCGCCACCCCGATCTCGCCCCTCGACCAGGCCGTTTACGATTCAGGCGGGCGGATGTTGGGCGGGTTCCTGAACGGGCTGGCCGAGCACCTCGAGCCCGAGGGCGAGGGCTGGCTGATTCTGTCCGATCTGGCCGAGCACCTGGGGCTGCGCAGCCGGGACGAGCTGCTGAGCGCGTTCGAGCGGGCGGGGCTGCGGGTCGCCGGCCGCCGGGACGTCGCGCCGCGCCACCGGCGGCCGAAGGACGCGGCGGATCCCCTGCACGCGGCCCGTGCCGCCGAGGTGACGTCGCTCTGGCGGCTCACCCCGCGCGCCCGCTGAACGCTTTCCGGTAGGCCGACGGGGACGTACGCATGGTCTTGGAGAAATGGTGGCGGAACGTCACCGGGCTCTCGAATCCGACCGCCGCCCCGATCTCCTCGACCGGCGCCGCCGTGGACTCCAGCATCGTCAGGCTGGCGGCCACCCGCTGCGCGATCACCCACCGCAACGGGCTGGTGCCGGTCTGGCGCTTGAAATGCCGGATGAACGACCGTTGCGACATGTTCGCCACCCTGGCCAGGTCCGCCACGGCAATGGGCCGGACCAGGTTGTCCATGGCCCACGACATCGCCCTGGCCACCGCGTCATCGTCCTCGACCGCCGTGACCGCGGCCTCGATGAACTGCGCCTGACCGCCCTCCCGGTGCGGCGGCACGACCAGGCGGCGGGCCACGGTGTTGGCCACGCCGGGGCCGTGGTCGGTGCGGACGAGGTGGATCAGCAGGTCGAGCCCCGCGGCGCTGCCGGCGCTGGTCAGCACGTCCCCCTCGTCCACGTACAGGACCGACGGGTTGACCCGCACGACGGGGTGACGGTCCTGGAGCAGGTCGGCGTACCTCCAGTGCGTGGTCGCCACGCGTCCGTCCAGCAGCCCGGCGGCGGCCAGCGCGAACGCGCCCGAGCAGATCGACACCATGCGCGCGCCACGTCCGTGCGCCTGTCGCAGCGCCGCGACCAGCTCTCCGGACGCCGGCGCGTGCACGTCCGCCCCGGGAACGATCACCGTGTCGGCCCCGGCCAGCACGTCCAGCCCGTGCTCGGCCCGCATGGTGAACCCGCCCACCACCCTGAGCGGCTCCAGCGTCTCGGCACACACCTTGAGGTCGTACCAGGGGACGTCCAGCTCGGGCCGGGGCAGCCCGAACAGCTCCACGACGCAGCCCAGCTCGAACGGCGCCATCCCATCGAAGGCGAGCACGGCCACCCTGTGGGGCCGGTACGGGTCGGGCAGCGCCATGCCCGCATGTTAGCCGGAGCCTCTCCGCGGCAGGAGTGATATATGCACATTTCGGGTGTACAGACGGTTTTGCCGGAAAACCGCTACGACCAGGAGGAGATCACGGAGGCGTTCTCCCGGCTGACCGACTGCGACGAGGAGCTCCTGCGGCGCTTCCACGTCGCGACGGGCGTGACGGGCCGCAATCTGGCCCTCCCGCTGGAGGATTACGCCAAGCTCGACTCCTTCGCCCGCGCGAACGACATGTACGCCGAGATCGCCCTCGACCTGACCGAGCAGGCGCTGCGCGGCGCGCTCGACAAGGCCGGCGTACGCCCCGAGAAGATCGACCACCTGCTGTTCTGCTCCACCACGGGCCTGGCCACGCCCTCGCTCGACGCCCGCCTGGCCCAGCGCGTGGGGCTGCGGCCGGACGTCAAGCGGACGCCCGTGTTCGGCCTCGGCTGCGCGGCCGGCGCGTCCGGGCTGGCGCGCCTGCACGACTACCTGCGCGGCTGGCCGGGACACGCCGCGGCACTGGTGTGCGTGGAGTTGTGCTCGCTGACGATCCAGCGCGACGACACCTCGATCGCGAACCTCGTGGCCAGCGGCCTGTTCGGGGACGGCGCGGCGGCCGTCGTGGCGACCGGGCGCGGGCCCGGACCCGAGGTCGTGGCCACCCGCAGCCGCCTCTATCCCGGGACCGAGCACCTCATGGGCTGGGAGGTGAGCGACCGCGGGTTCCGCATCGTGCTGGACCCGGAGCTGACCGCCTTCGTGGAGCAGGCACTGGCCGCCGACATCCGGCTCTTCCTCACCGACTACGGCCTGACCCCGGACCAGGTCGCCACGTGGATCTGCCATCCCGGCGGGCCCAAGGTCATCGAGAAGATCGTGGACACGCTCGGCCTGCCGCCCAGGGCGCTCGACGTCACCTGGCGCTCGCTGCGTGAGCACGGCAACCTGTCGTCGGTCTCGGTGCTCCACGTGCTGCAGGAGACGCAGGCCCGGCCGGACGCGCCCGCCGTACTCCTCGCCCTGGGGCCGGGCTTCTCCGCCGAGTTGCTCCTGCTGCACTGGTGATCGCCTGCCTGGTCCTGATCGGCCTGGGCGTGCTCATGGCCCAGGGGCTGCGCCGGCCGCCTGGAACTGATGCCTCGGTGGCACCGGCTGTCACAACTGATCACGTATCGATCGCGGTTTGTGCTCGCTTGAGTCACCGGCCCGGCCGCTGAAGATCCAGTTCCGTCGTACGGGGCGGAGGTGGTTGAGATGAGAATTCGCCCGTTAGCGGTCGGCACCGGGCTCATTGTGCTCCTCGCCGTCGCGGCCTGCGGCGGCTCCGGCGGCAAGGCGACCAGCGACGAGAACGCTCCCCAGCACGCCCAGCAGCCGGCCGCGTCCCCGTACCGGCCCGCCCCCACGAAGTCGCCCATCCAGGAGAACGACGAGCAGGACACGACCACGGCCCAGATCTCCACGTTCGCACTGGACGTGGACACCGCCTCGTACGGCTACGCCCGCCGTACCCTCCAGGAGGGCCGCTGGCCCGCGCCCGGCGAGATCCGCCCCGAGGAGTGGGTCAACGCCTTCAGGCAGGACTACGCGCAGCCGCCGGACGACGGGTTCGCCGTGCACGTGGACGGCGCGAAGCTGCCCGGTCGCGACGAGGCCGTGCTGCGCGTCGGCCTGCAGACGCGCGCGTCCGACACGGCGGCGCGGCGGCCCGCCAACCTCACGTTCGTGGTGGACGTGTCCGGCTCGATGGCCGAGCCCGGACGCCTCGACCTGGTCAAGTCGGCCCTGCACACGCTGCTCGACCAGCTCGCGCCCGGCGACCAGGTGTCGATCGTGGCTTTCGACGACGCCGCCGAGGTGCTGGCGTCGATGACCCCGCTGACCGCCAGGGACGAGCTGAAGAGCGCGGTGGACCGGCTCGTCGTCGACGGCGGCACGAACCTGGAGGCCGGTCTGGTCGCCGGGTACGAGGAGGCGTCCAAGGCGTTCCGCCCCGCCGCCACCAACCGGGTCGTCCTGCTCTCCGACGGCCTGGCCAACCAGGGCAGCACCCAGTGGCAGGAGATCCTGGAGCAGGTCAAGGAGTACGCGGGCAAGCAGGTCGCGCTGCTCACGGTCGGCGTCGGCAGGGAGTACGGCGACGAGCTGATGGAGCAACTGGCCGACAACGGCGACGGCCTGGCCGTGTACGTCAGCTCCCAGGAGGAAGCCGACAAGATCTTCACCACCCAGCTGCCCGCCACCATCGAGCTACGGGCCCGCGACGCCAAGGCCCAGGTGGTGTTCAACCCGTCGGTCGTGGACAGCTACCGGCTCATCGGGTACGAGAATCGCGCCCTGACCACCGAGGAGTTCCGCGACGACAGCAAGGACGGCGGCGAGATCGGCCCCGGCCACTCGGTCACCGCCCTTTACTCGATCCGCCTCAAGCCCGGCGCTACCGGGCAGCTCGCCCAGGCCACCGTCCGCTGGCAGCACCCCGACACCCGCGCCGCCTCCGAAGCGAGTAAGTCGCTCCAGGCCGAGGATCTGGTCGCCGACGTGTGGGCCAAGGCGACACCGGTCCGGCTCCAGGTGGACGTGGTCGCAGCGGCGTTCGCCGTCTATCTGCGGGACAGGAAGGCGTTCGGCATGGACCTGCCCGAGCTCGGCGAGCACGCCTCGCGGCTGGCCGCGACCTCCGAGGACCCGATGGTGTCGGAGCTGGCCACGCTCATCGAGAAGGCCCGCTCGGTCGGTTAGGCCGCCGGCCCGGCCCTGAACTCCTGGGGCCGGGCCCTTCTCTCGTGAGATGTCCAGAGCGTGCTTTGGGAGTCGTGGAGTCCGATAAACTCGTACATGGCGCGGGGCTATAGCGCAGTTGGTAGCGCGCCTCCATGGCATGGAGGAGGTCTGGGGTTCGAATCCCCATAGCTCCACAACATCGTCGTCAAAGGGCGGTCGGTAAGCGATCTCGCTGATCCGGCCGCCCTTGATCTTTATGCGGGTGAAGACTGCCTTGTGTGCCCAGATGGCGATTAAATGGGCCGCTACTGCCATCGGCCGAACAGGACCGTCTCGTACGGGGGCGCCTCCACAGTGAGTTTGGTGAGGGTGCCGGTTCCGATATCGGCGGCGTAATAGCCGTTGCCGGTCCTGGCCAGAAGGTGATCGGCATCGAGCCACTGTTCGGTGGCCGGAATTGGGAAGTCCCGCACCGCCTTACCGGTCGCGAAATCGATGAGCGTGAAGCCTCGAACCGCGATGACCTTCCCATCGGGTGAGAGCGACGGCCCGTCGTTGCGGTTGAGGAACTCGAAGACGCGCGGTTTCTTGCCTGGAGAGACCCAGCGCAGGTCGCTGTCGCCCTCGCAGTCCCGCGTGCCGAGCACCCCTGAAGCGGTCACGCCGTAGAGCCGGCAGACATTTTTGATGATCCTGGTCTCGCTGGTATCAAAGTTGGTGATCGTGGTTTCCGCGACTTCCGCAGGCGAGGTGGCGAAGAACACGCCGTCGCCCGAGATGGCCAGGTGCGGCTCATGCGCCATGACCCGGCCTACCGGTTTCGCGTTGAGCTTCCGGATCTGACCGGTACGCAGGTCGAGCGCGACGTAACGGTCCGAGGCGTCGTCGATGTAGGCGATGCGATGACCATCGCGGCTCACGGCCACGACCTTCGCGACGTTCGGGATCGCCACATCCTGGCCGGATGCGAGGCGGGCGATGCCTGATGTGCGGACCCAGCGGACGGGGGACTGCGTGGGCGCGAACGGGCTCGGATCCTCGGGGGCGGCGGAAGAGCAGGCCGTCAGCAGGAGTGCCGCCAGGGCGAGCCGGACCTTCATACCGCTCCGATCGTGATGTCGTGCCCGGCCACCTGCGGAGCGTGCGCGACCGGCCGGGCCGCGCCGGTGCGCACGTCCACGAGGTAGACGGTGGCTGAACCGTAACCAGGCGCATAGAGCAGCACCTCGCCAGGTCCCACCCATCGATAGACGCGCCTGAGCTCGGCGGTCGGCGGCAGGTCGGCGTCGACCTTGCGAATCACCTTGCCGTCGAGGTCGAGGATCAGGACACGCCCGCCGGAGGGCACGGCGACCGCCTCGCCCTCCGGCGAAACGGCCAGCTCCCATTGAGGATCCAGTTCCGCTGCCCGTAGCTTCGCGATCACTGAGCCGTCCAGGGCCAGGACCTTGATCCCGTCGTAGGAGTTGCTCACCACCAGATGATCGCCCGCCCAGCCAAGAAGGAACTCGTCGACCCGTAGACGCGTGACGACGCCCGACCGTACGTCGGTGACGACCACGTCGTCCGCTTGTTCCATGGCCAGATGGCGGCTGTCGGCGGAAAAAGCCAGGGCAGCCTTGTAGAAGGCGGTCGGAACGGGAATGATCGCACCGGTCATGACGTCCTGGATCACCACCTGCATCCGGGCGAGGCTGTAGTAGGCGAGCTTGCGGCCATCCGGGCTCACCTGCACGTCGGTTTGCGGGAGGGCGTCCGGTAGCCGCCAGCGCCGTCCCGACGTGCCGACCACCAGCCATCCTTCGGACGGATCCGCTGAGGCGAACGGCTCGATCCGTTCGGGGAACAGCTCCTCCCGGACGCGCATGCCGTACCGAATGGGCTCGGCCGCCACGGCGGGCAGAACCGGCAGCGGCGGCGCTGGAGAGGCGAGCGGGACGACGGCAGCCGAGCCGGCCACGACGAGCAGGCAGAGGCCGGCGACGAGTTTCGGAAAGCGCGCCGACGCCGGTGCCGGCGTCGTGGCCGTCTCCCGAAGCCGGGCGGCGAGCGCCGCCCTTTCCTCCTGCGGTACGGCGAGCGCTCGTACCTTGGCCTGGCTCAACCCGCACAACTCGGCGGTGTCCTCCTCGTCCCATCCCTCATGCAGCGTCGCCACGAGGATCGCCCGCTGCCGCCGGGACAGTCCACGACCCCAGGCGGGCGCGTCCCAGAGACGCAGCGGCGATAGGAAGCGGCGAAACATCCGGAAATAGCTGGCAGGGGTGCCGCTGCCCCTGGCGAGTCTCGCCGCCGATCGGCCGGCGAGCAGGGACGCGGCGCGTGCCTGCCGTTCAGCCCAGCCAGTCATTACCCGCCCCCGGCCACGCGACGTAAGGGATCCATTCGTCCGGCAGCGCCGGGTCGTGGCGCTTGTTGCCCGTCCTGACGTCGATGAGCTGGTACGGCGATCCTTCGACGATGACTTCGTGATCGTTGAACCAGGCGATGATGCCCGGATTCTCTCTCTTGATCAATTTGATCTTCTTGCCCGACATGGCGTCGCTGATCAGAACGCCGTCGAAGTCATATGACGCCACAAGCCGCAGATCCGGCGATACCAGCCCGCCGGTCAGTTTGCCGACGAACGCCCCCGTGCCATCGCGCCGCACGGTCACGAGCCGGGCGTCCTCCCCACGGCGTTCGCAGCCGGGCGCACCCCACACGACGGTGGCGGACAAGCCGGACACCCTGCAGATATCGGGAACCGTGCGGCGCTCGCCAGTCCGGAGGTTCGCGATCAGCGTGCGATCCCGGTACGAGACCGTGACATCCCGGCCGTCGAAGGAGACGTGCAGGCCGGTAAGGCGGCCCGCGTCGGCGAGGTCGTGGACCGTTCCGTCCCGCAGGTCGCGTGCCTGCACGCGGTTGCTCTGGACGTAGACGATCGTGTGACCGTCGCCGCTCACGATGAGAGGGTCGTCTGCCTGCATCTCGCCGAGCTCTAGGCTGCGCCCGGATCGTAGGTGAAGCGCCCAACCCTCGTCGTGGACCGGCGCCCCGTACAGGATGGGCTCATTCGTGACGCTCGCCGGCCACAGGGCATAGACGCCCCAGCCGGCAACGAGCAGGAGCGCCGCGGCGCGGCGGCCGGCTCGGGAGCGACGGGAGCGGCGTGCTAAGCCGGTCCAAGTGCCAGACACGTGGATGATCGTACGGAAGGATGCGCCGCGGCGGAAGATCGTCGTACCAGCTGACCGGCTATCGGATCACTCCGACGGGATGTTACGTTTCCGCAGGCTTCGCCGCGGGGAGGCGCTCCCGCTCTTCCTTGACGATCCGCTCGGCCAGGGACCTCGTCCGAGAGATCGATCGACTCGGGCGTGGACTCGGCGAGGTGGCTGCGCCTGGCGTAGGCGTCGAACCAACTCCGCCTTCGCGTGGAGGATCCGCAGCAGCTGTTCGTCCAGGCTGCCGGGTGTGAGCAGCCGATGCACCCGGACCCGGCGCACCTGTCCGACTTAGCAGTGGTGCAGGAGTGGGCTACGAGGCGCAGGTCAACCGCCGCGGTGTCCCCGAACGTGTCGCCGAAGCACTCCGAACGTCTTCGCGCCACCGTCCTGATCATGTCCCGGTGAACCGCACGCGGCAGCCGGAGGCCCCGCGGAGCACGGCGATGGCCTCCGCTTCCGCCTCGATCAGGTCGCGGGCAGCGGAGCCTGGCGGGGCGGCGAGCGGCTCCACCTCGATCCGCAGCCGCATGCCCTCCTTCCGCTGCCGCCACGTCGCCACCAGCCTTCCCTCCGCCAGCACCGTTCCGGGCTCGCCAGTCGTACGCCAGATCCGCCGGTGCAGGCCCTTGTCGGGAACCAGTCGCAGCCTGTCGGCAGTCTGGATGTACGGATCACGCGGAGGCAGCAGTCGCACCCCGCGCACCGCCTCGGCCGACCGCAACGCGTCGAGGTCGGACGCGAGTAGCCAGGCCGGGCGGCCGTCCAGGTCCACTTCAGCCAGTTCGTCCTCGATGAGCCGCCACCGGTGCGGGACGTCCCCGGCTGTCAGACCGGTCCAGGCGGCAAAGCCCTTAGGCGTGGACGGGCCGTAACAGCGCAGGTATCGGCGGGCGAGCTCGGCCCGCGCCGCCTGGGGATCGGGGTCCGGCGGCGGCTCGCCGAGCCATTCGGCCGTGAGCACGAAAGGCGCCTTGTTCCCGCTGCGCGGGGCGAAACAGAGGGCGCCCTTGAGCGCGACGATCCGCAGGGCGAAGTGCACGACGCCCTCGCCCCAAGGCTGGCCGGCCGCGTAAGGGCCCTCCGCCTGCCACACCAGGGCCTGCTCCGGCGGCAGGTGACGCACGATCCGCGCGCTGAGCCGCGCACCCAGCTCGTCGATGGCGAGCCGGCGCTCCGACAGGACCGCCTCCAGCTCGCGCTCCGTGCGTTCCACCGCCTCGTCCAGGCTCATGCCCAGCGTGGCCAGCGCCTGCTCGACACCGAGGATGAAACGCCGCCGGGAGGTCTCCCCGTCGGGGAGGACGCCCATGGTGAAGACCGGCGCGTCCTGCGTCGGGAACAGGAATGGCGCGCCGCGCATGCACCAGGTCTGCAGGAGCGTCTTGTCGGCCTCGATCGCCTGGGCGACCTCTTCCGAGGTCACGTCGGCGACCCTGGCGTGCAGGGCGAGCAGAGCCGAGCCCGGCGGGCTGTTCTGGATCGCGCACGCCCCGGCACGCCCCTGCCGGCCTGGGGCGACGATGCCGAAGGCGTGAGGTCCTGATTCACCTGCCCTCTCCCGGATCCGGAATTCTCTGACTAGAGTCAGAGAATGGACGTTTCGACGATCGCACAGGTGCGCAGGTTCCAGCGGACCGTGACGCAGCGGATCGGCGCACTCGACGACAGGTTCCTGGCCAGGGACCGCCCGCTCGGCCAGGCGCGGGTGCTGTGGGAGATCGGCGCGGCAGGGAGCGAGGTACGCGCCCTGCGGGCGCGGCTGGAGCTCGACTCGGGATACCTGAGCCGGTTGCTGCGCTCGCTGGAGGCCGACGGGCTGGTCGTCGTCGACGACGGGGGCGGCTCCGACGGGCGGGTCCGCACGGCCCGGCTCACCCCTTCGGGCCTCGCCGAGCGCGAGGAGCTGGACCGCAGGTCCGACGAGGCGGCCACGTCGATCCTCGAGCCGCTCTCCGCCCGGCAGCGCGAGCGCCTGGTGGCCGCCATGGCGGAGGTCGAACGGCTGCTCCTGGCCTCGACGGTCGCCATCGACGTGCTCGACCCGCGCCACCCGCATGCCCGCCACTGCATCCAGGCGTACGTCGACGAACTGGCCGGCCGGTTCGGCGGCGGCTTCGACCCGGCTCGCAGCATCTCCGCCGACGACCACGAGCTCCGCCCGCCGGCCGGGATGCTGCTGGTCGCCACGCTCCGCACCGAGCCGGTCGGATGCGTGGCGCTCAAGCTGCACCCCGGCGGCGGGTACGCCGAGCTCAAGCGCATGTGGGTGGACCCCTCCACGCGCGGTCTGGGCCTGGGACGCCGCCTGCTCGCCGAGGCCGAGGGTCGGGCGGCCGCCAACGGGCTGCGTACGGTGCGGCTGGAGACCAACCGGTCGCTCACCGAGGCCATCGCCCTGTACCGGGCGGCGGGCTACCGCGAGGTGGAGCCCTTCAACGACGAGCCGTACGCTCACCACTGGTTCGAGAAGCGTCTCCAGGAGCCGGCGGATTGAAACGGTGGTAGCCCGGGGCCGTCCAGCCCGGTGCGACGGTCCCCGCGACGTGGACGTACTCGTCCAGCTCGAACCGCACCAGCCGCTGCGCGCCCGGCACGTCGCCCGGATCCCAGTCCACCTGGGCCCGCCCGGTCAGGTGCAGCGTCTCCCCGCGTTCCCAGTCCACGAACAGCAGCCCGGCGGCCGGGTTCAGCTCCAGGTTGCCGAGCGTCATGTACATCGAGTTGCCGGCGTAGTCCGGGAACACCAGTGATGCCGGCCCCGTGACCTGCACGAACCCGGGATTGCCGCCGCGGTGCGACACGTCCGCGCCGAGACCTTCGACGCCGGTGGCGATGAAGAACGTGTCCGCCGTGCCGATCCACTCCTGGTGACGGGCCAGGAGCGTGGTCCCGCCCCCGAGTCTCGCCGGCGTGCCGGCAGGCTCGGAGGTGGGCTCGCGGGTCTGGATGTACTTGGGGCAGTTCGAGTAGACCTGCTCCGTCCACACCACCAGCGCATCTCCCGCCTGTACGGCGGTGCCGTTCACGCGCATCCTGCGCCGCGTGTGCGGTTCGATGGCCAGCAGTCCAATGGCGCGTTCCCTGGCGAACAGCCCATCCAGCGGCGGACCGGGCAGGGCGTGCACCACGATCGTGCGGTCGTCCTCGGGTGAGGCGAAGCCGGGCGGGCCGGTCATCGCACCGGCCCAGAAGCGGCCCCGGTCGTCGGCCGCGCCCGCGACGAGCAGGTGCTGCTCGCGCAGGAAGGCGGCCGCCACGTCCGGGATCTCGGGGCGGGTGCGGGAGCTGCCGCGGTCTTCTCCGCGCACCCCCGCCCGCCGCTGCACGGCGATCTCGCCTGGGTGTCGCATTAGAAGAACCCGCAGGTCGGCGCGCCGGACGTGGGAGCGGGCCGGTCGCCGGCGGCATCCGGAGCGTAGATCTCCAGGCGGATGCCGTCAGGGTCGTCGAAGAACACGCCACCCGACGAGGCGCCCTCGCCGTGCGGCACAACGCCGTCGTGGTGCAGGGTCGCCCCGATCTCCCTGATGACCGCCTCGGCCTCGCGTACCGCGGCGAGGTCGGCGACCTGGAACGACAGGTGGTGCAGCCCCGGCTGGGCGGCGGCGAAGCGTCCCTCGCTCTGCTGCCAGAGGGTCAGCACCAGCGTGCCGTCCTGTGCCAGGAACGCGTAGCGGCGATCGTCCTGCCGTGACTCGCCCGCCACCGTGAAGCCGAAGACCCGACGATAGAACTCCTTGGACTTGTCGAGGTCGGTGACGTTGAGCCCGATGTGCCCGGTCTGGAACGACATTCCGCACTCCTTCAAAATCTAACGAATGCATGACTGGCTAGCCGTTAGGAATCATATAACGGCAAATCGGCTCTGCAAGCGTTAGATAGAGTTATTTCTTGTGTTCCCGGTAGTGTCTGGCTGCTCTCGCACGGTTGCCGCAGGCGGTCGAGCACCACTCCTGACGTGGGTGTTCCTTGATGAAATAGAGCACGCAGCGCGGCGCCTGGCAGGTACGCAACTGCGTGCGCTCCGGCCCCGCCAAGAACTCCACGGCGGCCGTCGCGAGCGCGCCACGCGCCCGTACAGACGGTTCGGCCTCCACGGCGGGGACCGTGAGGAGGGTCGGTTGCCCGTTCCAGGACAGTTGCGGGGCCCGGGGCGCGGCCAGGGCGATGGCGTTGACCAAGGCCAGCGACTCCGCGAGCGTGGGCAGGCGGGCCGCATCCGCCCGGCTCGGCGGCTCCGGGGCCACGGCTCTGGCGAACAGCGCGCGTACGGCCTGGCGCAGCCGCACGATCTCCTCGCGCGCCTCCTCCGTCGCGGTGAAGCCGGGATCGACGTCCAGTTCGGCCGCATGCTCGCGCACCCACGCCGTCATGGCGTCCACGTCGGCCAGCAGGTCGATCAATCCAGAACGATCGGCCCTGATCGTGCTGACGAAATCGAGGGTCAGGGACATGCCCTCAATCTAACGCGTACGGGCACACTGGTCCGTGAGAGTCCAGAGGGGCGGCGCGCTCGCCGCGCCGGGCGATCCCGTCCATGATCCGCCGCACCAGGGTGCGCATGCCATCGTAGGACTCGCGTGCGAGCGGCCGCAGCTCGGGCCGGGTGCGGGCGGCCGTCGCGAACGCCAGCCAGACGGTGGCCTCGTCCCGCCGCCGCTCGTCCAGCGGCAGGAGCTCCGACAACATCAGCTCGACGCCCTCGGCCCGCTCGTCCTCGTCCTGGGTGGCCAGCAGCGGGCCGACCCGCTCCGTCAGCCGGGCGCTCACCCGGTCGAGCGAGGCCCGCATCGCGAACACCATCAGGTCCGTGTGGCCGTCGAAGTAGTGCCTGACCGAGCCGATGGCCAGCCCGGCCTCCTCGGCCACGTTGCGCAGGGACGCCTGCTCGAAGCCCGCGCGCCGCACGACGCGGAACACCGCGTCGACGACCTCGTCCCGGCGTGCTTCCGGATCGATCGCCAAGGATGTCTACGTGCCGCCGGTCGTGCTGGTCGCGGTCGGCGTGCACGGCCTGGCGAAGCAGGGCCTGTCCGCGCTCGACGTGGGATGGCTCGCCGTCACGGTGCTGCTCGGCGTCGCCTTCGGCGCGGTCCGGGCCGCCACCACCGTGCTGTACGCGAGGGACGGTGTTCGATGATTTATCCGCGTACGCGGCCCACGCCGGCCAGGATGCCGGACCTGACGAGATCGTACGAGCCGTCGGGGGAGGCGTCCTGGGCCCAGTCGGCGACCGGCACGACGCCGGGGCCGAGCAGGTCCAAACCGTCGAAGTACGCGGCGATCTCGTCGTAGCCGCGCCGCGCCAGGCCGCCCGGCGAGGTACGCGAATAGACCTGACGGCTGGCCTCGGTGACGTCGTCCGCGGCGTCGCCCGCGTACAGGTGCGACAGCACCAGATAGCCGTCCGGGCCCAGGCGCTCGCGGAGACGGGCGACGATCCGGCGCGCCTCGGTGTCGTCGGTGATGAAGTGCAGCACGGAGACCAGCAGGACCGCGTACGGCTGGGACAGGTCGAGATGTCCGGCCACGCGCGGGTCGTCCAGGATCGCGTCCGGGTCCTTCAGGTCGCCTTCCAGTGCGAGCACGTCCGGGTCCCTGGCCAGCAGCGCGCGGGCGTGGACGAGCACGATCGGGTCGTTGTCCACGTAGACGACGCGGGAGCCGGCCCCGTGCCGCCGCGCCACCTGGTGGACGTTGTCCTGGGTGGGCAGCCCCGCGCCGATGTCGACGAACTGGCGCACGCCCGCCTCGGCCAGCATCCGCACCGCCCGGCCGAGGAAGCCCCGGTTGGCCAGGGCGATCTCCCGGGCGTCGTTGCCCATCTGCCGGCCGATCTCGATCATCTTCTCGGCCGCTTCGCGGTCGGCGGCGAAGTTGTCCCGGCCACCGAGGTAGTAGTCGTACATGCGGGCGACGCTGGGCACGTTCGGGTCGATCCCGGAGGGTACGCGGTCCGCCTCGGTCATGCGACGACCTTTCCTTGGTGATCTTCCTGGCGCCGATTGTAGGGGCAGAGGGGAGTATTCGGGCAAGGGATGCGGTGGAGGGGGATCAGGTGCGGCGGAACGTGTGCCGATAGGCCAGTGGCGCCACCCCCACCGCCGCGTGCAGGTGCTGGCGCAGCGAGACCGCCGTGCCGAAGCCCGCCCACCTGGCCACCTCCTCCACCCCGAGGTCCGTCGTCTCCAGCAGGTGCCTGGCGTGCTGCACCCGCTGCCCGGTCAGCCACTTGGCCGGGCTCACGCCGGTCTCCTCGCGAAAGCGCCTGGTGAACGTGCGCACGCTCATCCTGGCGTGCTCGGCGAGCGCGCTCAGATCGAGCGGGGTCTCGAGCTGGGCCAGCATCCACGCGCGGGTGGCGGCGGTGCCGCCGGCGGCCTCGTACGGAAGGGGGCGCTCGACGTACTGCGCCTGGCCGCCTTCCCGCCACGGCGGCATGACGCAGCGGCGGGCGGCGCGGTTGGCCACCTCGCTGCCGTGGTCGCGCCTGATCACGTGCAGGCACAGGTCCATCCCCGCCGCCACCCCGGCCGAGGTCAGCACATCGCCGTCGTCGACGAACAACACGTCGGCGTCCAGCTTCACCTCCGGGAACAGCGCGGCGAAGCGGGCCGCCTCGCGCCAGTGCGTGGTGGCCGGGCGCCCGTCGAGCAGGCCGGCGGCCGCCAGCACGAACGACCCCGTGCAGATCGACATCGTCCGCGGGCGGCCCTGGAGCGCCGCGTACAGGGTGTCCGAGATCGTGCCGTCCTTCATCGCCCGGCCCGCGTGGATGCCGGGCACGAGGACCGTGTCGGCCGTGTCCAGCACGTCGAGGTCGTGGTCGGGCAGGACGCTGTAGCCGGCCGAGCAGCGGACCGGCTGCCGGCCCTCGGAGCAGGTCACCACCTCGTACAACTTCTCGCCCTCCGGCGTCTCCGCCGACCAGAACACCTGGCCGGGCACGCCGAGGTCGAGCGGGGCGAAGTGGTTGAGCACCACGACGGCGATGCGATGCGGCATGGCCAGATTCTTTCACATATTGACTTTCCGGCCACTCGCGACCATGTAAGGAGATAAATCATGATTGGCGCATGACGTTGAGCACCACCCCCGCGGCCACCACCCGCCGCAAGCTCCACAGGGCCTGGTACGTGGCGGCCGTCGCCTTCGTGGCGATCCTCGGCGCCGCCGGCTTCCGCGCCACCCCAGGCGTGCTGATCACCCCGCTGCGGGAGGAGTTCGGCTGGTCCACCGGCACGATCTCGCTGGCCGTGTCGATCAACCTGGTGCTCTACGGGCTGACCGCGCCGTTCGCCGCCGCGCTGATGGACCGCTTCGGCATGCGCCGCGTGGTCGCGATCGCCCTGCTGCTGATCGCGGTGGGCAGCGGGCTCACCGTCGTGATGACCGCGAGCTGGCAGCTGCTGCTGCTCTGGGGCGTGTTCGTGGGGCTCGGGACCGGGTCGATGGCGCTCGTGTTCGCCGCGACCGTGGTCGACCGGTGGTTCGTCAGGCACCGCGGGCTGGTCACCGGCATCCTCACCGCGGCGGGCGCCACCGGGCAGCTGATCTTCCTGCCGGTGCTGGCTCACCTTGCCCAGGGGCCGGGATGGCGGGTCGCCTCGCTCGCCGTCGCCGGGTCGGCGCTGGCCGTGGTGCCGTTCGTCTGGTGGCTGCTGCGCGACCATCCAGCGGACGTCGGTACGACGGCCCTGGGCGCGGAGCCGGGCGCGGTGCGTACCGAACCCGGCAAGGTCAACGCGGCCGTCCGGGCGGTCACCGTGCTCGCCCAGGCGGCCAGGACGCGGCCGTTCTGGCTGCTCGCGGGCGGCTTCGCGATCTGCGGAATGAGTACGAACGGGCTGGTCGGCACCCACTTCATCCCCGCCGCACACGACCACGGCATGGCCGAGCCGGTCGCGGCCTCTCTGCTGGCGGTCATCGGGATCTTCGACATCGTGGGCACGGTCGCCTCCGGCTGGCTCAGCGACCGGATCAACCCCAAGATCCTGCTCGGCGTCTACTACGGGCTGCGCGGGCTGTCGCTGATGGTGCTGCCCAGCCTGTTCGCGGCCACGACCGAGCCCAGCATGCTGATCTTCATCGTGTTCTACGGGCTGGACTGGGTGGCGACCGTGCCGCCCACGGTGGCGCTGTGCCGGCGCATCTACGGCGCCGACGGGGCCGTGGTCTTCGGCTGGGTGTTCGGCTCGCACCAGATCGGCGCCGCGATCGCGGCCGTCGGCGCCGGCCTCACTCGCGACCACCTGGGCGCCTACGACCTCGCCTGGTACGGCGCCGGCGCCCTCTGCCTCCTGGCCGCCGGCATGTCCCTGGCGATCGGGCAAGCTAGAGGGCGATGAACGAACTGTATGTGCTGCCGCTCGTGGTCAGGATCGAGCGGGCCACACCCCCTGAGCGCACCGACGCGCTGGAAGCCGCCGCCATGGCGGTGCTGAGCCTGCTCGACGATCCGGGGGAGTGGGCCGCCGAACTCCATGCCTGGCAGTCCACCGGCAAGATCCGCAAGGTCGTGCGCCGGGCCAGGGGCGCCGAGTGGCGCCGCGCGATCGCGCTGCCCGGGCGCACCGTCGAGCACCGCACGGCGGAGGTGCGCGTGCACCCGCCCGTGCCACTCGACGGCTGGCCGAAAGACCTGGCGCGACTCCAGGTGGGAGGCACCGAGCTGGTCGACAGCGCCGAGCCGCCGCCGGTCGAGCCGCCGATCCTGTGGGCCAACCCGGAGCTGGAGATGTCCGCGGGCAAGGCCATGGCACAGGCCGGGCACGCCGCCCAGCTCGCCTGGTGGGCCAGCGACGCGGCCGAGCGGGCGGCCTGGCGGGCGAACGGGCTCGCCGTCTCGGTCCGCACGGCCGCCCGGGACGATTTCCCCGCCAAGGTGGCCGCCGGGCTGCCCGTGGTGCGCGACGCCGGGTTCACCGAGATCGAGCCGGGCTCGTGCACGTTCGTGGCGGACGCGCCCTGGCTCTACGGCGGGTCGCGTTCAGCGACTCACCGCAGGTAGCGCACGGGCGGGTCCCTAGATCGTGAACACGTCCGCCAGCACGCCGCCCGCCGGGGTGATCCGCGCGGGTGACGGGCTGTCGTACACGACCATGAGCCTGCCGTCGTCCAGCCGCGCCAGGCCCTCGGGATGGTCGCAGCCCACGCCGTAGGGGAGCTCGCGCACGATCTCCAGCTCGTCCTTGGGCACGAGGCCCTGCCGCTCGGCCGGCCGCCAGCGCACGATGCGCACCGGGCCGTCGAGGTCCATGGTGGGGCCGGTGAGCAGCAGCAGCGAGTCGCCGTCCGGGCACAGGTCCCGCACGCCCAGCCCGTCCAGGTCCAGGAAGTGCTTGCGGTACGGCTCCCGCAGGCGCAGCCGCCGCCGGCCGGAGTCGTCGAGCCGCAACTCGAGAACCACCGCCCAGCCGCGCAGCACCGGGCCGCGCAACCCGATGTAGACCTGTTCCGAGACGACGGCGATGCCCTCGACGTCGAAGCCGTTGTCCTTGCCCGGCAGCGCCAGGAACGGAGCGAGGTGCCGGTCCTCGCGCAGGTGCGCGGTGAGGTTGTGCGTCCCGGCCAGGATCGCGCCGGGACCGGGGACCTCGTCGTGCAGCGGCAGGCGGGCCAGGATGAACCGGTTCTCTTCCCTGATCACCGTGGCGAGCCGGTCGGCGGCCTTGTCCGGGTCCTTCGACTTGACCCGCTTGCGCTTCATGCTGTGCGAGCCGACCAGCCAGAGCCAGCCGTTCGCCCGGGCCATGCCCTCGATGTCGGCCTCGTCCTCCGGACCCGCGGGCAGGTCGACGTAGTCGGCCAGCCGGTAGGTGTGCTGGTCTCCGAAGTGGTCGCCCGACCACGCCAGATGCTCGAAGGTCGCGGTCTCGTCGCCGGCGACCCAGAGACCGTTCGCGCTCTGCCGGATCGCTGAGAGATTCGTGTGTGTTTGAGACGCTTGCGAGGCGTGGTCGAATCGCAGCTCCACCTGTTCCACGAGCCCATGATTGCACTTCGGTAGCTTCCTGGGCGTAATGGCGGGATATGTCGTACGCTCCCGTCGTGCTCGATGGGGAAGATGAGATCAAGGGTTCCCGAGTGAGAACCGTCACCAGGCCTGGAACCCCTGTTTCTCCGCCCAGACGCTCCCGCATCGGAGACCTCCGCATGCGGGACGTGTACCGGGGGCTCGCCGTGGTCGCCGCCGTCGTGGCAGTCGCCGCGACGGTGGTCGCGGTGCTCCCGCCGGAGCCGGACGAGGTCGTCGCGCGGCCGGTAACCGCGCCGCCGGCCGCGCCGTCCTCGTCCGGCCCCACCGTTTCGGCGAGCGCCACCGTGTCGGCCGGCCCCACCGTTTCGGCCAGCCCCGCGGCCGGTGACGCGCCTGTGGAACGGGCCACGCCGAGCCCCGGCCCGACCCTCGCGCCCGGCTACACGCCCATGGAGGCGCTGGCCGCCGACCCACGCGTCCCCCGCCTGACCGGCGCGGTCAAGCGCATGTCCCTGTCGTCGCCGTCCCGGCAGGTCGTCAAGGACGAGCGCACCGGCCTGGCCCTGCCCAACCTCCCCAAGCCGTGGAAGTCGTACGGGCCCGCGCCGTTCAGCACCAAGCAGGTGCTTCCCAAGACGCGCGGGACCAGCCTGCGCGGCATGGTCGTCACCTGCCCGCTGCCGATCATGGCGCAGGACTCCGCGCGCGACACGGCGTTGCTGGCCGCCCGCTGGACGCTCAACCACCACCCCAAGGGCGCCAAGATCAGCTGGCTCGCCTCGCAACCCGTCAAGCGCGGCTGGATGCTCGTCTACCGCGTCACCTACGGCAAGCACACGTCGCGGGCGGCCGTCGTGATCATGGACGGGGGAATGAGCAAGCCCGGTCTGGTGTTCGTCACAGTGCCTGACGCGCAGCGAAAGCAGTGGCGGGACATCGGTCGAGTGGTGTCCGGGGTGCGTGTTCTAGGCTAGAAAGATCATGGTTGCGGCGATATGGGGAGTGACGCCGTGGAACGCTCTGGACCGCCGCAGTCAGCGGAGAAGGGCAAGGGCAAGCCGCCCTGGCGCTCTGAAGGGCTGCCGGGAGGCAAGCCCAAGATCAACTGGTGGCGATTCGTCGTCACCTTGCTTGTGGTGTACGCGGCCTTTTTCGTCGTGTCGTCCTTCGTCGACAGCGGATCCGTCGAGACGATCTCGTACACCGAGTTCACCAAGCAGGTGGACGCCAAGAACGTCAAGGACATCTATGCCCAGGGCCTGTCGGTCGAGGGCGACCTGAGGTCTGGGGCGAAGAACCCCGAGACCGGCGAGTCGTACACCAAGTTCGCCACCGAGATCCCGGCCTTCGCCAACACCGACCAGCTCGACCAGCAGCTCGCGACCGGCCAGGTCGAGATCACCTCGCAGCCGATCACCCGCGGCTTCTTCTCCAACCTGCTGCTGTCGCTGCTGCCCGTGCTGCTGCTGGCCGGCCTGTGGATCTGGATCATGCGGCGCGGCGCCAGCATGATGGGCGGCGGCCTGGGCGGCCTCGGCAAGTCCAAGGCGACCAAGCCCGTCGAGGCCGCCAAGGTACGCGTCACGTTCGAGGACGTCGCGGGCATCGACGAGGTCGAGAACGAGCTCGTCGAGGTCGTCGACTACCTCAAGGACCCCGGCAAATACCGCAGGCTCGGCGCCAAGCTGCCCAAGGGCGTGCTGCTCGCCGGCCCTCCCGGCACCGGCAAGACCCTGCTGGCCAGGGCGGTCGCGGGCGAGGCCAAGGTGCCCTACTTCTCCGCCTCCGCCTCCGAGTTCATCGAGATGATCGTCGGCGTGGGCGCCTCGCGGGTGCGCGACCTGTTCGAGGAGGCGCGGAAGGTGGCGCCGTCGATCGTGTTCATCGACGAGATCGACGCCATCGGCCGCGCCAGGGGCGGCGCCGGCGGCATCGGCGGCCACGACGAGCGCGAGCAGACGCTCAACCAGATCCTCACCGAGATGGACGGCTTCTCCGGGGCCGAGGGCGTGATCGTCATCGGGGCCACCAACCGTCCCGAGGTCCTCGACCCGGCGCTGCTGCGTCCCGGGCGCTTCGACCGTACGGTGCAGGTCGGGTTGCCCGACGCGGCCGGACGTACCGCGATCCTCGGGGTGCACTCGCGCGGCGTGCCGCTGGACGGGGAGGTGGCCCTCGACCAGCTCGCCAAGACCACGCCCGGCATGACCGGCGCCGACCTGGCGAACCTGGTCAACGAGGCCGCCCTGCTCGCCGCCAAGCGCGGCAAGGAGAAGGTCACGATGGCCGACTTCGCCGACGCGCTGGAGAAGCTGCAGCTCGGCGCGGCCCGCAGCATCGTGATGCCCGAGGAGGAGCGCACCAGGACCGCCTACCACGAGGCCGGCCACGCGCTGCTCGGCATGCTCCAGCCGGGCGCCGACCCGGTCAGGAAGATCTCGATCATCCCGCGCGGCCGGGCGCTCGGCGTCACGCTGTCCACCCCGGACACCGACCGGTACGCCTACGACGAGCAATATCTTCGCGGCCGCATCACCGGCGCGCTCGGCGGCATGGCGGCCGAGCAGGTCGTGTACGGCGTCATCACCACCGGCGCCGAGAACGACCTCGAACAGGTCACCATGATCGCCCGCGGCATGGTCGGCCGGTGGGGCATGTCGGAGAAGATCGGCCCGCTGACCATCCTGCCCAACGACGGTCAGCCGCCGCAGGCCTCGCCCGTCACCCTCGCCATGGTCGACGAGGAGGCGCGGCGCATCGTGGACGAGTGCTACGAACGCGCCATCCAGGTGCTCACCGACAACCGCGACAAGCTCGAGGGCATCGTGGCCGCCCTGCTGGAGCACGAGACGCTCGACGAGGTGAGCGCGTACGCCGCCGCCGGCGTGGCCAGCCGGTCCACGGCCGCCGTCCAGTAATAGATTTTCCGAGAATTAGCGCAAGACGGGCATTGGCTCGATGGTGTCTCGGGAAGCTCTCCCCCGACGAGGATCGGGGGAGAGCGGTGACGCTGCACGACGAGCTTCTCGAGCAGCTCGGAGAGCCGGGTGTTGAACAGGTCGCCGGAATGCTCGGCACCGGCCCGGCCCAGGCCCGCGACGTCGTCCAGGCCGTGAGCGGCATCATCGTCGGCGGCCTTGCCCGCAACGCCCAGCACCCGGACGGCGCCGAGGCGCTGCGCGGGGCGTTGGAAGACCACGTAGACGCCGACCCGTTCAACGGCGACGTGGCCTCGCTGACCCGAGACGGGCACGGCATCCTCGGACACGTGCTCGGCGGCCAGGGGACCGAGCAGGCCGCGGCGGGGTTGGCGCGGCTCGCCGGGATCGACACCGGCGCCGTCATGAAGCTGCTGCCGCTCATCGCCCCCATGGTGATGTTCCTGCTGGCCGACCGGGCGGCGCGCCACGACATGGACGCCAGGGACGTGGCCCGCGAGCTGGAGCGGGAGCGGGAGGCGGTGCCCGGCGGCCTGGGGGAGGCGCTCGACGGGCTGCTATCGAACATCTTCGGCAGCGCCGTGCCGGGCTGGCCGTACGTGGGGAGGGAGCTCGCGACGGACATGTCGTACGGGGCGTACGGCGAACTGGAGCCGGGACCCTCGCGCGAGCCGGAGCAGGGGCACTCCACTCCGGGCAGGTCGAACTCCGACTGGTGAGGGCCGGTAGGCTGGTGCGGTGATCGTTCTGGCCTCAGCTTCCAACGCCCGACTGGCCCTCCTGCGCAGTGCCGGCCTCGACCCCAAAGTGATCGTCAGCGGGGTCGACGAGGACGCCTACACCGCGCACAGCCCCGCCGCGCTCAGCCTGATGCTGGCCAAGGCGAAGGCGGAGGCCGTGGCGAGCGGGCTCGACGAGGGGCTGGTCATCGGCTGCGACTCCATCCTCGAGCTCGACGGCCGCCCCTACGGCAAGCCGGCCTCCGAGGAGGAGGTCGTGCAGCGGTGGCGGCTGATGCGCGGCCGCACCGGCCGCCTCGTGACGGGCCACTGCCTGATCGACGTTGCGACCGGGCGGCAGGTCGCGGAGGTGGCCACGACCGTGGTCCGCTTCGGCCAGCCGTCCGATGAGGAGATCGCCGCCTACGCCGCCACCGGCGAGCCGCTCAACCTGGCCGGGGGGTTCAGCATCGAGGGGCGCGGCGGGTGGTTCGTCGAGGGGATCGAGGGCGACCACGGCAACGTGCTCGGCATCTCGTTGCCGCTGCTTCGTGACCTGTTCGCGGAGCTGGGCTACGCGGTGACCGCGTTCTGGCGTTAGCCTGCCGGGCATGCGATCAGTGCGTGACTTCACCTCCGGCATAGGGTTCTTCCTCCAGGGGTTCGGGTGGGTGGCCAGGAACGGGCGGTGGTGGGCGTTCGGGCTGATCCCGGCGCTGGTCGCGTTCTCCATCTACGTGGTGGCGCTGATCTTCCTCGGCACCAACGCCAGTGAGGTGGCCGAGTTCCTGACGCCGTTCGCGGACTCGTGGAGCTGGCGCGAGGTGTTCCGCACGCTGATCGGCATCGCGCTGGTGCTGGCCGGGCTGGCCGTGGCGGTGCTGACCTTCGCGGCGGTCACCCTGGCGATCGGGGAGCCGTTCTACGAGAAGTTGTCATCGGCGGTGGACGCGCTCGAGCGCGAGGACGAGCAGCCGTTCTGGCGTACGCTGCCGCGCTCGATCAGGGACAGCCTGGTGACGCTGTTCTATGTGCTGCTGTTCACGGTGCCGCTGTTCTTCCTGGGCTTCGTGCCCGTCGTCGGGCAGACCGTGGTGCCGGTGCTGGGGGCCGCCGTGTCCGGATTTTTCCTGACAGTCGAGCTCACCACGCTGGCGCTGGAGCGGCGGGGCATGGCCCGCAAGCAGCGCTTCGCGCTCCTGCGCGCGAACAAGGCCAGTGCGCTGGGGTTCGGGGTGGCGGTGTTCCTGCTGTTCCTGGTGCCGTTCGTGGCAGTGATCGCCATGCCGGCCGCGGTGGCGGGCGCCGCGCTCCTAGTACGCAACCGCCTGGCCCCCGCCCATCCGGGCCCTTTGACGCCGGGCCCCGGGACGCCCGCCTGACGCGAGCCTGCCGCCTCCGCCCGCCCTAGGCCTGGCCCGCCCTGGCTGGCCCGCCCTGTCCCGCGTTAGCCCGCTCCGGCCGCGTGTGCCCGCGCTAGCCCGCTCCGGCCGCTCCGGCCAGCTCTAGCCCGCCCTGGCCAGGCCGGCCCGCCGGGGGCGCTCTGCGGTTTCCACAGGCCGACCGAGGAACCCGCCCTCATCCCCAGAACCGCGTTCGGCCCCACGCCGCTACCGCCCCGCCCGGCACCCTTCCGTCCATGACGACCAACGCCTCCCCATCCGCCTCCTCCGCTTCCCCGCCCTTCTCCGGGTCGTGCCTCACCCTCACCACCCCCGCCGACATCCTGGCCGCCGTCCCCTACCTTGTTGGCTTTCACCCGAGCGACAGCCTCGTCATCATCGGGCTCGACCGCGGCCAGGCCAAGATGGTGGTCAGATGGGGTCTGCCGCTCCCACCGGACGCGCTCGCCCCACTGCCGCCCCTGCTCGACCGAGAGGGCGTCACCCAGGTCGTCATCATCGGCTACGGCGCAGGAGACGTGGTCACGCCCGTAGTGGACGAGGCCAGGCTCCTGGCGGCCAAGGCCGAGGTCCACGTTGGTGAGGCACTGCGGGCCCATGAGGGCCGCTACTGGTCATACGTCTGCGATCTACCGGCGTGTTGCCCGGCGGAGGGCACGCCCTACGACCCTTCGACGAGCCAGATCGCAGCCGAGGCGACTGTGCGGGGTCTGGTCGCCCTTCCCGACCGCGAGGCCCTGGAACGCACCGTAGCGCCCGTCACGGGCCCCGTACGGATGGCGATGCGCCGCGCCACGGCCGACGCGATCGCGGAGCTCAGGTCCAGACTGGCGGCGGCCGGCGCGGACCTCGACGCCTTCGCCCGGCACTACGTGGCGGAAGGCCTGGCACGCGTCCGATCGGCGCTGACCACGCACGCCGAAGGCGGCCGACTGCGCGACGAGGAAGCGGCGAGGCTGGGCCTCGACCTCGCGATCACCAGGGTTCGCGACGAGGCGTGGACGCTCATGCGCGATTCCCATGCCTCGCTGTGGAAAGACCTGACCCGCAGGCTCGAGCCCCGTTTCATCCCGCCGGCCGCGTCCCTGCTGGCCATGGCGGCCTGGCGGGCGGGAAACAGCGTGCAGGCCACCATCGCCCTCGAACGCGCTCTGACCATCGACCCCGCCTACTCGATGGCGAATCTCCTCATGCACGCGGTCCAAAACCTGCTGTCCCCAGCCATCATGCGAGACCGCATGCCCACCCCTGCCGAGCTCGACGCGGCCATGGGCCGCGCGCACGCAGGCTGGCTCCTCCCGCTGGTCAACCTCCTGGACGAGGAAGACCCGACCGTCCCTCTCGAATGACCTCGGCCCTGCGCCCCTCGCTCCACTACCCGCCGAGCGGTGGCCTGGCCACCGCCTACGCCCGGGATTGTGCGGGTCGCCTACGCCCGGGATTGTGCGGGTTGCCTACGCCTGGCACCGTGCGAGTCGCCTACGCCCGGCACTGTGCGGGTGGGCGACGCCGTCGTCGGCTGCTTGACCCGCACCTCGAAGGGCCGGTCCTCGAAGAGGTTCACCACGGCGGGGGGACGTGCCCGGACAGGTTCGCACTGAGCGCCTTTCCCGCGCCCCTCGGCCCTCCTCCCCAAAGAGCCTCGGGCCGGAGAACGGCGAAAGGGCGGAGAAGCGAAACGCACGTAGGAGTCGTGGTGACGATCGGGAAACGAGGGTGGGGTCGGAAGGGAAGTGATCGGGGACGAAAGGGGGCCGAGGGTGCGGGGTGACGATCGGGCTGGACTAGAGGGTTCCTTCCTCGCGGCGCCGCCGCTCGTTATAAGCACGCATGCGCGGCGGATACCCCGTGAGCTGAACGTCGTACACCGGAAGGGCAAGATCACGGGCGACCTTGTGAATCACCGCGGGGGATCCGACCCTTCGCCTGGTCCACTCACCGTCGTCGGCCACCGCCACAGCCGTGGTGTCGGTGGCGAACGTCTCTGGCTCGACATAGAACTCAACGCCACGCCGCGAACGGGCAAAGGCGATAAGCGCTTCGATGTCGGCGTCTGTCGCCTCACGGTCGAACTTCGCAACCTTAGGGCCGCGCTGCCGACGAAGGCCGTAGCGGTCTCGCCATCTCATGCATCCTTTTTATACCGTCTGGAGCCCGCGTGCGTCGGGGATGATCTAGGGGACATATCCGGGATTCTCCCGATACCACCCGCGGCATTGGCGACGCAGTATGAGGGGGACTGCTCAATTACCTAAGGAGAGGCATGGCGACTATGGCTGGGGTACCGACAACCCCCGGGCCGGGACAGGTGCCGCCAGCGCATTTGCGCGCCACCAACCAGGACCGAGAGCACGTGGTCGAGCACGTCAAGGCGGCGTACGCGGAAGGCCGCTTCGACAAGCTCGAGTTCGACGACCGGCTGGAGCGCGCGATGACCGCGCGTACCCACGGGGACCTGATGCCCATCATGACCGAGCTGTACGGCACCCAGGTCGCGCCCCAGCTCGCCCCGCGGCCGGCTCCGGTGCGTCCGCAGCCGATCACCGGCGCGCCGGAAAGCAACGAGCGCCTCGGCGCGGCCGCCGCCCACCTCCTCGTCCTTCTCGGGATTCCGATCGCGGGCCCGTTGATTCTGCTGCTCACCGGCGGCAGGACGTCGCCCTACATTCGCAGGCACGCACTAGAGGCGCTCAACTTCCAGATCACGGTGGTCGGCGCGACGTTCTTGCTGCCGTTCACCGTGATCGGCATCGTGCTGGTGCCGGTCATTTGGGTCGCGTCCGTCGTGCTCGCCATCGTCGGCGGCGTCTCCGCGCTCTCGGAGAGCAACTTCCGCTATCCCATGACCATTCGCCTGGTCAAATGAGCTCTCGCCCATATTTCGCGTGATCGTGATTTCTGCGGACGTCAGCGGGCCAGGACCTCGTACCTGACCCTCATGACGCCCGCGCCGGTGTTGCCGATGGCGGAGAAGGCGGCGGCGGAGAGGTCGAGGCAGCGACCGCCGATGTACGGACCCCGGTCGTTGATGCGGACCGTGACCGATTCGCCGGTGTTGGGGTTCGTCACGCGGACCTTGCTGCCCAGGGGGAGGGTCTTGTGGGCGGCGGTCATGGCGGAGGGGTTGAAGCGCTCGCCGCTGGCCGTCATCTGGGGTTCGTCATAGAACGAGGCGCCGCATGAGCCGGACGACAGGACGCGGACCTTGGGCTTCGCGACCTCGGTCTTGGCCTTGACCGGCTGCTGCGAGGGCTTGGCCGACGCCTCGGTGGGCTTGGTCGGCTGATCAGTCGGCTTCACCGATTGTTCCGCGGGCTTGGTCGGGTTCGGGAGGGCGGCCGACGGCGGCTTGGGGGCGGGGGAGGGGGTCTTCGGTGCGGATTGGCGGGCGGCTTCGTTGGCCGCCGCCGGTCCGGTGCTGGGGGCCGATCCCTGGGCTGCTGCGGCAGAGGCGGCGGTGTGCTTGGGGAAGTCGTCGTTGGCGAGGGCCGCCCATGCGGCGGACGAGGCGGTGGCGAGGACGGCGGTCCCCACGGCTATGGCGGTCCAGCGGCGTCTGCCTGCGGAGGACGGCTTGTGGGAATGCAGGCCCAAGGTAAACCACGGTCCTAGGTAGGGGCTAGGGAAGGGAAAGGCCGGTCCGCAGGGTGGGAGGGGTGTGCGGTGGCCGATCCGTCGGCGCGGCAGGGGGTCCGCGCGGTGAGGACGAACATATGCGACAAACGGCAGGTAAAGACAACATAATGCGACATTCAGTGATGTATCTCACTTAGCTCGCAAGATCGCCCATAACGCCAATCTGTGCCATGGATCTTGGGAGTTCGGGACAACCGTGCCGCGTCACGTCACCGGCTGGAAGCGCGCGGGCAACGTCCATAACCGGTCCGCAGGAGTCAAAGATCAGAACGCGAGGCCGTGAGGCGTCAGAACGCGAAGGGCGTCAGCGGTCGGAACAGGGGTGACGTCCAACGGCGGTCGGAACAGGGGAGACGTTCAGAGGTCAGGCGTGAGGCACTGAGGCGTCAGAACGTGAGCGACGTCAGCGCCCTGAACATGAATGACGTCAGAGGTCAGAACATGAGGGAGCGGACGGTTTCCACCGTGTCGGCGTCCTCCACCCGCTTGTCCAGGCGATAGCGCAGGACCCGGGCGAAGCGCAGGGCCATGCCGCCCGGATAGCGGGGCGAGCGCTGGACGGCGTCGAAGGCGATCTCCACCACCAGTTCGGGCCGGACGTTGACCGTCCAGGTGTCGGTCGGCCCTTCGGCCAGCTCCAGGAAACGCGCGGTCTGCCAGGCCAGCAGCTCGTCCGTCAGGCCCTTGAAGGTCTTGCCGAGCATCACGAAGCCGCCCTCCGGATCGCGGGCGCCCAGGTGGAGGTTGGACAGCTTGCCCTCGCGCCGGCCATGCCCCCACTCGGCGGCCAGGACCACCAGGTCGAGGGTGTGGCGGGGCTTGACCTTGATCCAGCCTGCGCCCCGGCGGCCCGCCGCGTAGGGGGACGACAGGGACTTCACCACCAAGCCCTCATGACCGGCCTTCACCACATCGGTGAAGAACTTCTCTGCCTCCGACACGTCTCCCGTGACCAGCCGCGGCGTCAGCAGGCCCTGCGGGACCGTGCGGGCCAGCGCCTCCTGCCGTTGCGCATAGGTGAGATCGAGCAGGTCGGCGCCGTCCACGCGCAGCGCGTCGAAGAAGAACACGCTCAGCGGCGTCTGGTCGCGCAACTGGGCGACGTTGGTCTTGCTGCCGGCCCGGCTCGCCGTGACCTGGAACGGGTGCGGGCGGCCGTCGGGGCGCAGCGCGATCACCTCACCGTCCAGTACCAGATCCTCCGACGGCATCTCCAGCACGGCCTCGACCAACTCGGGCACTTGCGGCGTGATGTCGTCGAGCGTACGGGTGAAGACTTTCACCTCGGAGCCGGAGCGGTGGGCCTGAACGCGTATGCCGTCGAGCTTCCACTCCAGCGCCGCCGGCGTGCCCGCCTTGTCCAGGGCCGCGGCGACGTTGGGCGCGCTGCCGGCCAGCATGGGGGCGACCGCCCGGCCGACCTCCAAGCGGAATGCGTGCAGCGCCACCACCCCACCGCTCAGCGCGGCCGCGCCGACAGCGGGGAGCCAGCCGCGCAAGGTCAGCGCGCGCCGCACGTCCGCCGACGGCGCGCCGGACGCCTTGGCCACCGCTTCGATCATGACGCCGTCGAGCGCGCCCTGCCGCAGCTCGCCATGCAGCAGCCGGCGCATGAACTGCTGCTCCTGGCTCGTCAACCCGGCGAACAGCTCGGCCACCAGGGCCCTGCGCGCCGCCTGTGAGCCCGGGCCTGAGACGGCCTTGATCCTCGTCAGCAACGCGTCGACCGTGGTCAGTGTGGCGGTGGCGGCCAGTTTGGGCTCGGGCAGGTCCTCCAGTGTGCGCCAGCCAACGCCCACCTGCCGCTGAGGCAGCTCGCCAGAAAGGTAGGAGATCGCGATCTCCGCCTCGTCCGGGCCGACCCGGCCCAGCAGCTCCGCCAGGTGGGCGATCTTGCCAAGCCTGGCGGACGTGCGCGTCACCGCCTCGGAAACTCGCACCACGTCGATCAGAAGCACACGCCTATCGTGCCTCACGCCGCCGACATTCCCTACCCGGTCTCGAGCGCCGTGTGTCGAGCGCCGTATGGTGACCGGCTGTGCGTTGGCTGATCGCCTGCCGGCGTCCGTCAGCTGACGGTGGTGAAGGTCGTCAGCTGACGGACGGGACGCAGGTCAGCTGACGCCGAGCAGGTCGACGACGAAGATGAGCGTCTCGTTCGGCTTGATGCGCGCGCCCGCGCCGCGGCTGCCGTACCCCAGGTGCGGCGGGATGACGAGCTTGCGCCGGCCACCGACCTTCATGCCGGCGACTCCCTGGTCCCAGCCCGCGATGACGCGCCCCCCGCCGAGCGGGAACTCGAACGCGTCCCCGCGGTTCCACGAGGCGTCGAACTCCTCCCCGGTCGAGAAGGCGACGCCCACGTAGTGGACGCGGACGCGATGCCCGGGCTTGGCCTCCGGGCCGTCGCCCTCCACCAGGTCGACGATCTCCAGGTCGGTGGGCGGGTTGCCTTCGGGGAAGTCGATCTCGGGCTTTTCGAGTGCCACGACGTGCTCCTGATAACGATGACGGACGATGAAATGTGAACCCGACGACTCTATGCGCTCGGGATATCGTCATCGTTCATGACCGCCATCACACCCGACGCGATCCTGCTCACCGGGCGCGTCGCCGTGGTCACGGGGGCGGCCCGAGGCATCGGGCTGGCGATCGCGGAGACGTTCGCCGCGTTCGGCGCCCACGTCGCGAGCTGCGACCGTGACACGCCGCACGCCGAGGTGGCGATGACGCTCGACGTGCGCGACCAGGCGGCGGTGGAGGTGTTCGCCCAGGCCGTACGGGAACGATGGGGCCGCGTCGACGTGCTGGTCAACAACGCGGGCGGCACTTTCCACGCCGCGTTCGCCGACACCTCACCGCGCGGCGAGCAGGCTCTCATCGAAGAGAACTTCACGCAGGTCACCGGCATGATCCGGCATCTGTTGCCGATGATGCTCCCCGGCTCCTCGATCATCAATGTGACGTCGAGCGAGGCCCATCAGGCGGCGCCGGGATTCGCGGTGTACGCGGCGATGAAGGCCGCCCTGGAGAGCCTGACGAAGTCCCTGGCCCTGGAGCTGGCGCCCAGGGGCATCAGAGTGAACGCGATCGCGCCCGACGCGCTGCCGACCGAGGGTGAGGCGGGTGTGCGCGAGCACATGCTGGCGCGCCCGCTGCCCTACGAGCCGGTACGCAATCCGCCCCTCGGTCACCTCGGCGACCCCGCGGACGCGGCCGGGGCGGCCGTGTTCCTGGCGAGCGACCTGGCGAGGTTCGTCACGGGGACAACGGTGCACGTGGACGGCGGCATCCACGCGGCCGGCGGCTGGCGGCGCACCGAAACCTGATCGCACGCCACGCCCGCCCGCCTCCGCCCAACGCAACCGCCCGCCCGCGCCCGCTGGGATGTCACCAGCTCTGGTGCAACGGCATCCCCTCGGCGTACCCCGACGAGCTCTGGATCCCCACGACCGCCTGCGCGTGGAACTCCTCCAGATCCGAGGCCCCCGCGTACGTGCACGCCGACCGCAGCCCCGCCACGATCGCGTCGATCTGGTCCTCCACGCTGGGCCGCTTCGGGTCCAGGTACATCCTGGACGTCGAGATGCCCTCCTCGAACAACGCCTTCCTGGCCCGCTCGAACGCCGAGTCCTCGGCCGTCCTGAGCCGCACGGCCCGCGCGGAGGCCATGCCGTAGTTCTCCTTGTACTTGCGCCCGTTCGCGTCGGTGTGGGTGTCGCCCGGCGACTCGTACGTGCCGGCGAACCACGACCCGATCATCACGTTCGCCGCCCCGGCGGCCAGCGCCAGCGCCACGTCGCGCGGGTGGCGCACGCCGCCGTCCGCCCACACGTGCCGCCCCAGCCGGCGGGCCTCGGCGGAGCACTCGAGCACGGCGGAGAACTGAGGCCGCCCCACCCCGGTCATCATCCGCGTCGTGCACATGGCCCCCGGGCCCACCCCGACCTTGATGATGTCGGCCCCGGCGTCCACCAGGTCGCGTACGCCGCCCGCCGTCACCACGTTGCCCGCCGCGACGGGCACGCCGGGGTCGAGGGCCTTGACGGAGCGCAGGGCGGAGAGCATCTTCTCCTGGTGGCCGTGCGCGGTGTCCACGACCAGGCCGTCGATCCCGGCCTCCAGCAGCTCCTTCGCCCTGGCGGCCACGTCGCCGTTCACGCCGACCGCCGCCGCGATGCGCAGCCGTCCCTGGGCGTCGACCGCGGGCTGGTAGAGGGTGGCGCGCAGCGCGCCGGTGCGGGTGAGGATGCCGACCAGCCGCCCGTCGGCGTCCACGATGGGCGCCAGCCGGTGCCGGCCCTCGTGCAGCCGGTCGAACGCGGTCCGCGGATCGAGGCCGGCCGGCAGCGTCAGCAGTTCGCTCGACATGACCTGCGACAGCTGCGTGTACATGTCCACGCCCTGGCAGTCGGCGTCGGTGACGACGCCGACGGGCCGGTTGTCCCAGTCGACCACGATGATCGCGTTGTGCGCCCGCTTGGGCAGGAGCTGCAGTGCCTCGCCCACGGTGTCGTGCGGCGTCAGCGTCAGCGGCGTGTCGTGGACGAGGTCGCGCTTCTTGACCCAGTCGACGACGTTCGCCACGACGTCCAGCGGTATGTCCTGCGGGATCACGGCGAGGCCGCCCCGCCGGGCCACGGTCTCGGCCATGCGCCGGCCGGCGACCGCGGTCATGTTGGCCACGACGACGGGGATGGTCGTGCCGGTGCCGTCGTGGGTGGACAGGTCGACTGCGAGCCGTGATCCGATCGAGGAGCGCGACGGGACCATGAATACGTCGCTGTAGGTCAGATCGTGGTGCGGCTCGAGGCCATTAAGGAATTTCACGTTCGTCCATCATATGCGGTGATTCGTCACCAAGGAGTTTCCCCCTTTCGCGGGGGCTTATGATCGGCCGGGACACTTTTGGGGGAGGGAGGGTCTGTGGATGTCACCGAACGGGCCGAGTTGACCGTCGTCGGCTACGTCATACGCACTACCAATGCCGACGAGATGGATCCGGCACGGGCCAAGCTGCCTGCGTTGTGGCAGCGGGCCGGCGCGCCCGGGGCCTTCGCGCACGTGCCCGGCCGCGTCGATGAAAACCTTTATGCCGTGCTGACCGACTACGAAAGCGACCACAACGGGGCCTACACACAGATCGTCGGCATCGGCGTGCGCACGGTGCCGCGGCTGCCCGAGGGCATGGTGGCCGTGCGGGTGCCCGCCGGGCAGGCGCTGAGGGTGGAGGCGCGCGGGCCGATGCCGCAGTCGCTCGTCGAGGCGTGGCAGCGGGTGTGGAAGCACACCGAGTCGGGCGGCACGCCGTCGCGTTCGTACACGACGGACCTCGAAGTGCATCACCCGCAGGGCGCGGACCTCTACATCGCCATCTAGGCAGGTCCGGGCTTGGAGAGGCCCGGACCTAGGAAAGGTCGAGAGCGGCGGCCGCGGCCTCGACGGCCGTCGGTTTGACCTGCTCCATCGGCAGGTGCGCATACTCGGCGGAGCAGTCCGACATCCCGCCGAGCGCCACAGTCGCCCGGATCTGCTGCTCGAGGGTGACCTCCGGCCCGAGCAACAGGCGGACCAGCGTGCGCCGCCACTCGAACATGCGCGTGCCCAGGTCCAGATAACCCATCGTGGACATCTCCCGCACGATCATGACGATCACTTCCCGGTGCCGCCAGGTCAGCTCGAAGTAGTCCTCGAGCAGTTCCCGCGCGTCGCCCCCCGGCTCCCGCGTGGCCACGAACCGCTCCACGTCCTCGACCATCGGCTGGACGATGCTGCGCACCAGATCCTCGCGCGAGGCGAAGTGGTAGTAGAGCGCGGGCTTGGTGATGCCCAGCCGTTCGGAGATCTGGCGCAGGCTCGTGTTCTGCACGCCCTGCTGGACGAACAGCTCGCGGGCCACCTCCAGGATGCGGGACTTGGTATCGCTGGGCATGGCCCAAGACTATCGCTTACTTACCGTTAAGTATGCTAGCGTCGACTTACCTTCCGTTAAGTAAGGGGGATCGGCATGAGAATCCTCATCTCCGGCGCGAGCATCGCAGGGCCGGCTCTCGCCTACTGGCTCACCCGGTACGGGTTCGCGGTCACCGTTGTGGAGCGCGCCCCGGCCCTGCGTAAGACGGGCGGGCACGCGATCGACCTGTTCAGGCCGGCGATGGACATCGTCGAGCGGATGGGCGTCCTGGAGCAGGTCGTGGCCAAGAAGACCGGCCTCGAGCACCTGACGGTCCACAGGGTCGGCTACGACCGCCCCATCCGCCTGGAGGTGCGCCGGCTGATGGCGGCCGTCTCCGACCGGCACGTCGAGATCATGCGCGACGACCTGAGCGAGATCTTCTACGACGCCACCCGCGACGACGTCGAGTACGTCTTCGGCGACTCGATCGCCTCCATCTCCGACGACGGCGAGGTGACCTTCGACAGCGGGCGGGCGGCCCGCTTCGACCTGGTGATCGGTGCAGACGGCCTGCACTCCAACGTGCGCCGCCTGGTCTTCGGTCCCGAGTCCGCATTCTCCACCTGGATCGGCGGCTACCTCGCCGTGGTCTCGGTCCCCAACTTCCTGGGCCTCGACGGCCGCATGGAGGCCATCGCGGGGGTGGGCAGGATGGCCGGCATGGGCGCGCCGCGCATGGCCGACGCGCGGGCGGTGTTCCTGTTCAGGACGCCGGAGCCGCTCGACTACCACCACCGGGACGTGGCTGCGCAGAAGCGGTTTCTGCGGGAGCACTTCGACGGAATGGGCTGGGAGGTGCCGAGGATCATGGCGGAGCTCGACGACACGCCCGCGTTCTACTTCGACTCGATCACCCAGCTTCGCCTGGACACCTGGTCACGCGGCCGGGTGACGCTGGTGGGCGACGCCGGCTACTGCCCGGGGCCCGCCGTCGGCGGCAGCACGAGCCTGGCCGTCGTGGGGGCGTACATCCTGGCGGGGGAGCTGGCCGCGCACGGCGGCGACCACACGCGGGCCTTCCCCGCCTACGAGGCGGAAATCGGCGACTACGTGCGCCGCAGCCGCACGTTCGCCGTCAACGCGGCCAAGCGCATCGTCCCGGGCAGCCGCTTCGAGCTCTGGGCGCTCGGCGCGGCCGTGGGGCTGGTCACGCATCTGCCGGCCGCGCTCACCAGGGCCGCCACCAAGATCACCAGCAAGGGTGTGCGCCTGCACGACTCGATCCGGCTGAAGGACTACTCCGCGCACGAGGTCAGGCGAGCACCCCTTGGCCCCGCAGCTTCTCCGCCTCCCCCTGGGACAAGCCCCACTCCGAGAGGTCGGTGAGCCGGGTAGCCGGCGACAGGTCGGGGTCGGCGGCGCCCAGCAGGCGGGGCGCGGGCACGGGCATGGTGACGCCGCCGACCTCGGCGAAGCTGCCGCGCGCGACGTTGTGCGGGTGGGCGGCGGCCTCCGGCATGGACAAGACGGGCGAGACGCACGCGTCGGAGCCCTCGAAGAGCTCCTCCCACTCGGCCCGCGTCCTGGTCTTGAACTCCGCGGCCAGACGGGCCTTAAGCGCGGGCCACTGGGCCCGGTCGTTCCTGTCGGGCAGATCCGTCAGGCCCATCAAGGACACCATCGTGTCCCAGAACTGCGGCTCCAGCGCTCCCACGGCCACGTGCAGTCCGTCGGCGGTCTCGTACGTGTCGTACTGCGGGGCTCCCGTGTCCAGCAGATTCGTGCCGCGCGGCCCCCAGAAGCCGCTCTGCACGCCCTGATAGAACATCGCGAACAGCACCGACGCCCCGTCCACCATGGCCGCGTCGATCACCCGGCCCTTCCCGGTGCGCTCCCGCTCGAACAGGGCCAGCAGCACCCCGTACGCCAGCATGAGCCCACCGCCGGCGAAGTCGCCCAGGATGTTGATCGGCGGCGTGGGCTTGTCCCCCTCGCGTCCCAGCATCGACAGGATGCCGGAGATCGCGATGTAGTCGATGTCGTGCCCGGCCGTCGGGGCCAGCGGCCCATCCTGACCCCAGCCGGTCATCCGGCCGTAGATCAGCCGCTCGTTCACCGCGCGCAGGTCGGCCGGGCCGATGCCGAGCCGCTCGGCCACGCCGGGCCGGAACACCTCGATCACCACGTCGGCGTGCCTGGCCAGCTCCTTGAACGCGGCCACGCCCTCGGCCGCCTTCAAGTCCAGCCCGATCGTGCGCTTGCCCCGATCCATGACATCCCTGCGCGGCTGGTCGGAGACCGCCTTGACCCGATCCACCCGCAGCACCTCGGCGCCATGGTCGGCCAGCATCATCCCCGCGAACGGCCCGGGAGCCAGGCCCGCGAGCTCCAGCACGCGGACTCCGGCCAGCGGGCCTCGGCGAACTTCAGACATACGGACAGTAGAACAACATTCGGTGATCTCTGGCAAGCGGCTCCCCGGCGAAGGCCTATCAGGTATGGGAAACTTGCCCACTGTTCGTGGTGGTCTACAGGGGACGGACATGGTTTCGGAAGACAGCCGGCTCATCGCCAGGCGCTACGAGTTAGTGCGCGAACTGGGCCGCGGGGGGATGGGCGTGGTCTGGGAAGGCCGGGACACGCTGCTCAACCGGCAGGTCGCCATCAAGGAAGTCGTGCTGCCCGACGGGCTGTCGCCCGGCGATCAGGAACGCCAGCTCATGCGCACCGTCCGCGAGGCCCGTACGGCCGCCAAGCTCAACCACCCGTCCGTCGTCGCCGTCTACGACGTCGTCGAGGAGGGTGGCCGCCCCTGGATCGTCATGGAGCTGCTCAGCCACCCCACGGTCGAGCAGGTCGTGCTCGGCTCGGGAGCCCTGCCCGTGCGCGAGGCGGCCGACGTCGGCCGGCAGGTGTTGTCGGCGCTGAAGGCCGCCCACGCGGCCGGGATCCTGCACCGCGACGTCAAGCCCAGCAACATCCTCATCACCGACGACGGCCGCGCGGTCCTCACCGACTTCGGCATCGCCACTGTCGAGGGCGACGCGTCGCTGACCAGGACCGGCATGGTGACCGGCTCGCCGAGCTTTCTCGCGCCGGAACGGGTCCGCGCCGCCGAGGCAGGACCGGCCTCCGACCTGTGGTCGCTGGGCGCCACGTTGTACGCGTGCATGGTGGGGCGCTCGCCGTTCGAGCGAGGCGACCCCATGGCGACGCTCAACGCGCTGCTCACCGAGGAGCCCGACTACCGGCGCATCCCGCCGATCATGCATCCGATCCTGCGCGGCCTGCTGCGCAAGGAGCCCGAGGAGCGGGTGGACGCCGAGGAGGCCGACCGGCTGCTCGCGGCCATCGTCGCGGCCAAGCCCGCCGCCGCCGACCGCGACGTGCCCGAGCGGAAGAGTGGCCGCGGGCGGGCGCTGCTCGCGGCAGGCGCGGCGGCGGTCGTCATGATCGCGGGCGGCTCGGTCGCCTACTTCAAGCTCGCCACCCCCGCCGAAGGCGCGCCGCGCGCGACCGCTCTGCCCGCCGCGGCGACCAGCCCGCTCACGCCGAGCGCCACCCGCACGCCGGAGCCGACTGTCTCGCCCACGCCCAGCGTGACCCGGGTGGCGCCGGTGGTACGGGCGTGGACGTCGCCTGACGGCTGGTCCATCCTGCGGCCGGTCGGCTGGAAGGGCGCGCGGCGAGAGGCCGGCACCGAATGGACGCGCCGGGACAGGAACGCCCATCTCGGCATCGAGGCCGTCTACTCCAACCTCGACATCAACGAGCTCCTGCGCGCCTCGGAGGACACGATGCGCCAGAACGCCGAGCGCGTGGTGACCCGCGGCCGCCGCACCGTCACGCACCAGGGCGTCAAGGGCGTGGAGTGGGAGTTCTCCTGGACGGCGGGCGCGGCGGGCGGGGCGCGGTGGGCCGCCGCCGGCACCCGCTACCGGGAGGTGCGCCGGGCCCTGGCGATCGGCGACACCGCGTACATCGTGTCCTGGACGGTCGCCGAGAACCAGTGGCCGCGCAACAGGGGACTGATGCGACAGGTGATCAGCAGCTTTACTGTGGGGGCATGAGGCCCTGGAACCTGCTCGCCCTGCCCCCGCTCCCGGAGGAGCTGATGCGGGGCCTGCTCGCCCCGCTGGGCGAGCGCGTGCACGTCCGCGTGCCCGCGGCCCGCGACAGGGACGCGCTCCTCGCGGCGCTGCCGGAGGCGGAGATCGTGCTCGGCGACTGGACGGGCACGCTCGTCATGGACGCGGCGGCGGTCGCGGCCGCGCCCCGGCTGGCCTTCGTGCAGCAGCCGTCCGTGGGCGTGGACGGTCATGACCTCGGCGCCCTGGCCGCGGCCGGGGTGCCGCTGGCCAACACGCCCGGCGTCAGCGCCGTGGCGGTCTCGGAATGGTGCCTGGCGGCCACGCTCTCGCTGTCGCGCAAGCTCGCCGCGGCCGACGCCGCCGTACGCGCGGGCGAGTGGCCGCAGCAGGGCCTGCAGCCGCATGAGCTGCGCGGCCGCCGCGTCGGCATCGTCGGGTGGGGCCCGATCGGCGTCTCCTGCGCCGAGATGTTCAGGGCGCTCGGCTGTCACGTGACGTTCTGGACCCGCACGCCGCGCGAGGACCCCGCCTTCGAAGACCTGGAGACGCTCGTCTCCGGCAGCGACGTGGTGGTGGTCGTCATCGCGCTGTCCGACCAGACCCGTGACCTGATCGACCCGGCCCGCATGAAGCAGGGCGCGCTGCTCGTGAACGCCGCCCGAGGCGGCGTCGTCAACCAGCAGGCGCTGGTCACCGCGCTGCGTGAGGGGCATCTGGGGGGAGCGGCGCTGGACGTGTTCGACGTCGAGCCGCTGCCCGCCGGCGACCCGCTGCGTGACCTGCCGAACGTCCTGCTGTCCCCGCACGTCGCCGGCGTCACCCCCGAGGCCACCGGGCGGCTGCTGACCGCCACCCTCGACAACCTGACCGCCGCCGTCGAGGGCCGCGAGGTGGACGCGGTGCTCAATGGCGTAGCGCCCATCGTGCGGAGGAAGTTTACGGAATCGTCTACCACATAGGCATTTCACCTGGCACCATGAACAGTTTTCGTGTCTTTAACGACCCCGGTCTGTTCGAGGTGCCGTGTGGGAGATACGGTCTTACGGACGATCTCTACCGGCTCAAGGGGGTGCTTCGTGAACGAGCGTAACGAGCGTCGCACAATCGAACGTAGCACGACCGTCGTCACGGCCCCGACGAAGGAGGGGCCGTGACGACGACGATGTCGACACACCAACGGGCAGTAGAGCAGATCCGGCACTCCTACGCCGAGATCCCGGGTGACGCCGCGCCGCGGCTGGCCAAGTCGACGTCCAACCTGTTCAGGTTCCGCGACGCCACGAAGACGGCCAAGCTCTCGGCCAGGGATCTCGACGAGGTCATCAGCGTCGACCCCGAGACCATGACGGCCGAGGTCCAGGGCATGACCACGTACGAGCACCTGGTCGACGCCACGCTGCCGCACGGGCTCATGCCCTACGTGGTGCCGCAGCTCAAAACCATCACGCTCGGCGGCGCCGTGACCGGGCTCGGCATCGAGTCCACGAGTTTCAGGGACGGGCTGCCGCACGAGTCGGTCGAGGAGCTCGAGATCCTCACCGGCGACGGGCGCGTTGTCGTGGCCCGCCCCGACAACGAGCACAGCGACCTCTTCCGCGCCTTTCCCAACTCCTACGGCACGCTCGGCTACGCGTTGCGCATCAAGATCAGGCTGCGCAAGGTCCAGCCGTACGTGCACCTCACGCACGTCAAGTTCACCGACGTCGCCAAATGCATGCTGGCCATGCAGGAGATCTGCGACACCATGGTGCACGACGGCGAAAGCATCGACTTCGTGGACGGGGTCTTCTTCGGCCCAGGCGAGATGTACCTCACGGTCGGCCGCTTCGCCGACCGCGCGCCCTACGCCTCCGACTACACCGGCATGCGCATCTACTACCAGTCGATCAGGCACCGCAGCCGCGACTGGTTGACCATCCGCGACTACCTGTGGCGCTGGGACACCGACTGGTTCTGGTGCTCGCGGGCCTTCGGCGTGCAGCAGCCGGTGGTGCGCTCGCTCATGCCGCGCCGCTGGATGCGCTCCGACGTCTACCGCCGCCTGGTCGCCCTCGACCGCAAATACGGCGTGACCGCCCGCGTCGACCGGTGGCGCAACCAGCCGGTCCAGGAATCGGTCATCCAGGACGTGGAGGTTCCGGTCGAGCGCGGGGCGGAGTTCCTGGAGTTCTTCCACGACAAGGTCGGGATGACGCCGGTGTGGATGTGCCCGCTGCGAGCAGGCACCCGCTGGCCGCTCTATCCCCTCGAACCCGGCAAGCTCTACGTCAACTTCGGCTTCTGGGGAATGGTGCCGCTGCCACGGGGGCAGTTCGACGGCTACTACAACCGGCTCATCGAACATGCGGTGCACGACCTCGACGGGCACAAGTCGCTCTATTCGACGTCCTTCTACGCCCGTGAGCAGTTCTGGCAGCTGTACAACGGCGACGCCTACTGGCCGGTCAAGCGGGAATACGACCCGAACGGGCGCCTGCTGGACCTGTACGACAAGTGTGTGCGGGGAAGGTGAGTGGATGGCTCTCGCAACCATCTTTGAAAAGATCGTCGGTACGGACGCGAACGTCGCGTTCCTGGCGTACGACGGCAGCAAGGCAGGGCCCGACGGGGCCGACATCACCCTTGAGGTCAAGTCCCCGATCGCGGTGGCCTATCTGGCGCAAGCCCCGGGGGAACTGGGCTTGGCCAGGGCGTACATCGCCGGTCACATCGACGTGCACGGCGACATGTACACATTGCTCGACCGCATGTGGAACATCACCACCAACGACCTGACAACATCCGAGAAGATCGCCGCTGTCCGCTCGCTGGGCGTCAAGCCGCTTCTCATGCGCGTGCCGCCGCCCCCGCAGGAGATGCGGCAGAGCACGCTGGCCAAGCTCGGCTCCCGGCATGCCAAGCAACGCGACGCCGAGGCCATTCATCACCACTACGACGTCTCCAACCGCTTCTACGAGTGGGTCCTCGGCCCGTCGATGGCCTACACCTGCGCCGCCTTCCCCGAGGAGGACGCGACGCTGGAGGAGGCCCAGTACACCAAGTTCGACCTGGTGGCCCGCAAGCTGGGGCTCGAGCCCGGCATACGCCTGCTGGACGTGGGCTGCGGCTGGGGCGGCATGGTCATGCACGCCGCCAAGCACTACGGCGTCAAGGTGCTCGGCGTGACGCTGAGCAAGCAGCAGGCGGAGTGGGCCCAGCAGGCCATCGCCGACGCGGGCCTGCAGGACCTGGCCGAAGTGCGTCACATGGACTACCGCGACGTCCGGGAGACCGGGTTCGACGCGGTCAGCTCCATCGGCCTCACCGAGCACATCGGCAAGGCGAACCTCCCGGCGTACTTCTCCTTCCTGTACGGCAAGCTCAAGCCCGGTGGCCGCCTCCTGAACCACTGCATCACCCGGCCGACCGGCAAGGAGAAGACGTTCAACAAGGGCGGCTTCATCAACAAATATGTCTTCCCCGACGGGGAGCTGGAGTCGGTGGGCCACCTCATCAGGGAGATGGAGGACCTCGGCTTCGAGATCCGCCACCAGGAGAACCTCCGGGAGCACTACGCGAAGACCCTGCGGCACTGGTGCGACAACCTGGACGCCAACTGGGAGGACGCGGTCCAGGAGGTCGGCATGGGCACGGCCCGCGTGTGGGCGCTCTACATGGCCGGCTGCATCGTCGGTTTCGAGCGCAACAAGGTCCAGCTCCACCAGGTCCTGGGCGTGAGACTGGACGAGCAGGGCCGCTCCGGCGTCCCCCTCCGCCCGTCCGTCACCTGGCCCTGAGTCCGACGGCAGTGTCCTTGCGTAATCTGCACGCTGGTTTGCAGATTACGCAAGGACGTCCAGGACCGCCTTGCCGCCGATCCGCCGGTCGAGCAGAGCCTGGCCGGCCTCGGCGAACCGCTCCCACGAACCACGCCAGTCCACCTCCGGCGACAGCTTGCCGGCCGCGACGAACCCGAGCAGCGTCGCCAGGTCTGGACCGACCTCATGAACGTCGCCGAAGGTGCTCATCGTCTTGGCCGGGCCGATGGAGAACAGCGAGTACGGCTCGAACACGGCGGGCTCGCCGGACGCCCACCCGATGTTCTGAACGCCCCCGCCCGGCGCGAGCAGCTTCCAGGCGTCGGCCAGCTGCGGCCCGCCCACGTTACCAGGATGAGGTCGACCGGCCGGTCGACGCCGTCCAGGCCGATCACCACTTCGTCGGCGCCCAACTCGGCGAGGCCCTCGGCGCGGGCCACCGAACCCACCGACGCGATGACGTGGGCGCCGCCGAGTGCCGCCAGCTGGACCGCGTACCGGCCGACCCCGCCTGCCGCGCCGGTGATCAGCACCCGCCGCCCCAGGATGGAACGGGACCGCAGGGTACGCAGTGCGGTGACGCCGACCATCGGGAGTGCGGCGGCGTCGGCCAGATCGACCTGTGCGGGGACATCGGCCACGGCGGTAGTGTCCACCGCCATCCGCTCCGCCCAGGCTCCGGTGCCGAACGCCGCCACTCTGGTGCCCGGGACCGGTCCGCTGCCGTCCGCTGCCGGGTGGGTGACGACCCCGGCGGCGTCGTAGCCGTGCACGGTCCCCGGCGGCAGCTGCCCGGCGAAGGCCACCTCCCCGCGATTGAGTGAGATGTGCCGGACCTCGACCACCAGCTGGTGAGGCCCGGGCTCCGGCTCGGCGGCCGTACCGAGGCGAAGGGAACCGGGGGCGTCCGGATCGACGATGAGAGCGCGCATGGCCATCTCCAGGTTCAGGGGATATATCCGGACTGTTGGTCCGGATAGTGCCGCACGCTATCATATGCGGACCGATAGTCCGCAACGGGAAACAAGGATGGCGATGCCCGAAAACCGGACCGAAGGCGGTCGTAGCGGACGGCGCGTCGAGCGCGCCGATGCCGCGCGTAACCGCCACGCCGTTCTCCGTGCCACCGAGCAACTGCTGGCCGAGGGCGGTGGCGACCACGTGTCGCTCGATCGCGTCGCCGCCCTGGCCGGGGTCGGGAAAGGCACGGTGTTCCGCCGTTTCGGCAGCCGTGCGGGGCTGTTGCAGGCCCTGCTAGAGGAACGGTCACAGGACCTGCGCGACGCGATCACGACCGGCCCTCCGCCGCTCGGCCCAGGGGCGCCCGCACGAGAGCGACTGCTGGCGTTCCTCGAGGGGCTGGGTGCGATCGCCGAGGGCAACGCCATTCTGCTGGCCGCCCACGAGCAGGCCTGCGCCGAGGACAAGTACGACGACCCCAGCTACCGCTTCTGGCACGCCCACGTGGGTGCGCTGCTCGCCGCCGAACGCTCCGATCTCGACGCGGACTTCCTGGCGCACGCCATCCTCGCGGTCTTCGACGGCGCCCTGATTCGCCACCTCACCCAGCCCGGCGACCCGCGCCGCTTCACCCGTTCAGTCCAGGAGATGGCCAAGGCGCTGCTCGGCGCCACCTCGGCGGGGACGGGAGAACCTCCGCCGAGGCGGCGGGCTCGCTGATCGAGCGCGGCTACCACGTGCGCGTCTGGCGCGGGAGCCGCCCCGAAACAGGACGGGCCTAAAGGCCGGACCGACCGGAAGGGCGCGTCGGCGCGCCTAGGTGTTCCTGGTGGGGATCACTTCTTGTCCTTGGCCGGAGCGGCGTGTTTGCCGCGGCTCGCCTGGTGCTCCTTGGCGCTGGAGCCTTCTTTGGACTCGTCCGGCGTGTCCTTAGGGGTGTGGGGCTTCTCGTGCCGGCCCACGCGACCTCCTCTTGCCTGGCTTGGTTGCATAACGTTGCCATGAGATTACCGTCAGTGCGTTCCCCTGGCGAATCCACTCACGAGACGGCACCGAGGAGGGCGAGCACCCGCTCGGCCTGCCGTTCTCGGCCGCTAGCCGGCCAGCCCTTCGAGGGTCCCGGTGAGCCCCGCCCAGCTCTGCTCGGCGTCCGGCGTGCGGCCGTGCGGCGAGCGGAAACACGCCACGAACTCGGCCAAGTCGTCGAGCGCCCACCGCAGTCGGTACAGCTCCAGAGCGGCCGGGTCAGGAGCGCGCCCCGAGACCTCGGCATATCGGGCGAGGTCGGAAGGATCCTCGGCGACATGCCAGAGATCGCGCTCAGGGACCGCCAGCCCCACCGTGTCCCAGTCCACGAGCAGCAGCCGCCCGTCCGCCTTCCGCAGCAGATTGCCGGGGTGCGGCTCGCCATGGGTGACGACGGGCTCGCCGCCCTTCTCGGCCATCCGGTCCAGCTCCTCCAGACGGCGGCGCAGCGTCACGGCGTGATCGGCGATCAGAGCCCGGGCAGGCTCGGCGTACGGGCCGCCCAGCCACGGGTGGTCCGTCTCCCTGATGGCGTCCTCCAGCCAGGCCCGTCCCGCCAGCTCGACCGGCCGGGCCGGGATCGAGAGCGGGGGTGGGGTCCGGTGCAGCTCGGCCAGCAGGTCGATGACCCGGCCGCGCTCCTCGGCGGACACCTCGTCGCCGAAGTCGCCGCCGGCGCCGTCCAGGTAGGGGAACACGCTCATGACGTAACGGTGGCGGTCGAGCCTCCGGAGCGTCGTGCCGTCGGCCGCCCGCACCGGCGCGACGACGAAGCCGAGCCCCGCCTGCTCGCTGAGGACCGCCGCCGTCTCCATGGCCTGCTGGAGCCCGTCGTACGGCCTGCGCCGCACGTCCGCGACCGTGACGAACCACCGCCGGTCCGCCACCCAGTGATAATCCCCGAACCCCACCGGCGCGTAGTCCAGCGCGACGGCGTCGATGCCCCACTCGCGCAGCGCGGGCCGCAGCAGCCCTTCGTCCAGTCCTTCCGGCCGATCTCGCATGCCGATCACGCTATAGGCCCGGGCCGCCCGGCTTCATCTCCATTAAGAGCCCTAGGGCGGCCTGGACGTCGCTCACCACGTGGTCGGGCTCCCCGCAGGGAGCCACCCCGCGGTCGATCCAGATCGTCCGCAACCCCGCGGCCCGCCCGCCGGCGACGTCCTTCTCCGGATCGTCCCCGACCATCCATCCGCCCCCGGCCAGCGATCTCCCGCACCGCCTGGCCCCGATCTCGAACAGCCGCACGTCGGGCTTCCGCACGCCCTCCGCCCCGGAGATCGCCCACCCGTCCACCCGCTCGGCCAGCCCCGTACGCCGGATCTTGCCCGTCTGGTTGTCGGCCATCCCGTTGGTCACGATCCCGACGGCCCACCCGGACGCTCGCAGCCGGTCGAGCCCGTCGAGCACCTCGTCGGGGCACGAGACCAGGTGCGGCAGCCGCGCCCGGTACGCACGCCACAGCTCCTCCGCCGGCTCGGCCAGCCCGAACCGCTCCCGCACCCGTGCGAAGAACACGTCCATGGGCACTGACCCGTCCGCGTCGGTCTCCACCAGCCACGCCGCCGCAGCCGCGCCCAGTCCTCGCTCCCCGGCGAACTCGGCGGCCCACCGCTCGAACGCCGCCAGCCGGTCGATCAGCGTGTTGTCCAGCTCGAAAAGGACGAGCATGATCGCCAGTGTAGGGCGCGGGCGGGGCCCGCGCCCTCCGCAGGGACGGTTACCGCAGTTCGCGCTTGAGGATCTTGCCCGTGGCCGTCATCGGCAGGCTGTCGCGGAACTCGATGATCCGCGGATACTTGTAGGCCGCCATGTTCTCCCTGGCCCACGCGATCAGCTCGTCTTCGGTGATCGTGGCGCCCGGCGTGCGGATGACGTACGCCTTGACCTCCTCGCCGAGGGACTCGTGCGCGACCCCCACCACGGCGGCCAGCGACACGGCCTCATGGGTCAGCAGGACCTCTTCGAGCTCTCGGGGGTAGACGTTGAAGCCGCCGCGGATGATCATGTCCTTGGCCCGGTCGATGATGGAGTAGTAGCCGTCCGCATCCCGGGTCGCGATGTCGCCCGTGCGGAACCAGCCGTCGTTCATGACCTCGGCCGTCGCCTCCGGACGGCCGTAGTAGCCCTTCATGATGTTGTGCCCGCGGATGGCGATCTCACCGGGGCCCTCGCCCTCGACGGTCTTCCAGTCACCATCGATCAGTTTCATTTCCACACCCCAGATCGGGGTGCCGACCGTGCCCGGCTTGGTCGGCCGGCCGAGCTGGTTGAAGCTGGCCACCGGCGAGGTCTCCGACAGCCCGTACCCCTCCAGGATGCCGATGCCGAAGGTCGTCTCGAAGTCCTTGAGCACCTCCACCGGCGACGACGCGCCGCCCGCGACCGCCACGCGCAGCGACCGGGGAACCTCCGCCCCCTCGGCGTGGATCTTGGTGAGCATGCCCCAGTACATCGTGGGCACCCCGGCGAAGAAGGTCACGTTCTCCTTGACCATGAGCGCGAGCGCGTCGCCCGGGTCGAAGCGCGGCATCAGCACGACGGTGGCGCCGCGCAGGAAGCCGGTGTTCATGACCACGGTCTGGCCGAAGGAGTGGAACAGCGGCAGAACCGCCAGATAGGTGTCGCCCTCCTCCTCGCTCCGCGGGAACATCTTGTCGCTGACCATGGCGTTCATCAGCATGTTCTGGTGGCTGAGCTCGGCGCCCTTGGGCTGGCCCGTGGTGCCCGAGGTGTAGAGGATCACCGCGGTGTCGTCGGGCGCCGTCTGCACGGTCTCGAACGTGCCGGCCGTCCCGCCGAGTGCCGCCCAGATCGACTCGCCGTACTCGGACTCGGTCGCGAGCGGCGTCGCGGGCAGCACGAAGAAGTGCTCGCATCCCGCCGCCGCCTCGAAGCCGCTCCTGCCGCGCTCGCCCAGTGGCAGCTCCGGCGTGCCCTCGAAGCAGAACAACGCCTTGGCGTCGCTGTCGTCGAGGTGGTAGGCGATCTCACGCGACTGCAACAGCACGTTCAGCGGCACCACCGTCGCCCCGGCCTTGAGGATGCCGAAGTAGACGAACGGGAAGTACGGCAGGTTCGGGCAGGCCAGCGCGACCTTGTCGCCCTTCTGGATCCCGCGCGCCACCAGGAGGTTCGCGACCTGGTTGGCGATCGTGTCGATCATCGAGTACGGCAGCCGCATGTCGCCGAAGACGATGGCCGTGCCGTCCGGGTTGTTCCTGGCGCTGTCCTCCAGGACGATCGACAGATTCAGCATGACGCCTTCCTCTCTCTAAGCCTGCTTGGGCGCCATCTAAGCAGCCACCTCATACCGGCCGGTAGGTAAACGGAGGTTACAACTGGATATGGACGCGCCCCGCCGTCGGGAGTAAGCAAGGGGTTATGGAGTACGACTACGTGATCGTCGGCGCGGGTTCCGCGGGGTGCGTGCTGGCCAACCGGCTGTCGGCGGATCCGAACGTGTCGGTCGCACTGGTCGAGGCCGGCGGGCAGGACGACAAGCTCGAAATCCGCATGCCCGCGGGCTTCGCCAAGTTGTTCAAGACCGAATACGACTGGAACTACACGACGGCCAAGCAGAGCGAGATGTCCGGCCGGGAGCTCTACTGGCCCCGTGGCCGGGTCATCGGCGGCTCGTCCTCGCTCAACGCCCAGATGTGGGTGCGCGGCTGCCAGCGCGACTACGACGAGTGGCAGGTCCCCGGCTGGTCGTACGACGACGTCCTGCCGTACTTCACCAGGGCCGAGCACCGCGTCGGCAGCAACGGCGGCAACGTCTACGGCACGTCCGGCCCGCTGTACATCTCGGAGCTGCGCAGCCCCAACGTCACCACCGCGGCCTTCCTCAAGGCGTGCGAGGAGCTCGGCTTCGGGCGGCTGGGGGAGCTCAACGGGCGCTCCAACGAGGGCTACAGCCCGACCCCCGTCACCCAGAACCGCGGCCGGCGGTGGAGCGCCGCCGACGCCTACCTGCGGTCGGCGGCCGGGCGGCCCAACCTCACGGTGATCACCGCGGCGACGGTCGACCGGGTGCTGTTCGACGGCCGGCGCGCGATCGGCATCCAGCACGACGGCGGCGCCCAGATCAAGGCAAAGGCTGAGGTCATCCTGTCGGCGGGGGCGATCGGCTCCCCGCACCTGCTCATGCGCTCCGGCGTGGGCGCGGCCGGCGAGCTGCGCGACGCCGGGATCGAGGTCGTGCGCGACCTGCCCGCGGTCGGCAAGAACCTGCAGGACCACCTGGCGAGCGGCGTGTACGTCGAATGCAAGCAGCCGGTCACGCTCACCAAGGCGGAGTCGCTCGGCAACCTGCTGCGTTACCTCGTGCTGCGCTCCGGCATGCTGACCACGAACGTGGGCGAGGCGGTCGCGTTCATCCGCACCTCCGAGGAGGAGCCCGCGCCCGACATCGAGCTGATCTTCGCTCCCGCTCCGTTCATCGACCACGGCCTCACCCCGCCGACCGGCCACGGGCTCACCGTCGGCGTGGTGCTGCTGCAGCCGGAGAGCCGCGGCAGGATCGGGCTGAACGGCGGGGACGTGACGATCGACCCCGGCTACCTGACCGCGGAGGCGGACGTCAAGCGGCTCGTCGCGGGCCTGAAGACGGCCAAGCAGGTGTTCGCCACCGCCGCGATGAACGCCACCGCCGCGATGAAACCGTACGTGGGCGGGCCGATGGCCCCGTACTGGGCGCCGGAGAGCGACGAGGAGCTCGCCCAGTGGGTGCGTGAGCGCGGCGAGACCCTCTACCACCCGGTCGGCACGTGCCGCATGGGCGCCGACGACGCCTCCGTCGTGGACCCCTCCCTGCGGGTGCGCGGCATCGAGGGGCTGCGGGTCGTGGACGCGTCGATCATGCCGACACTGAACCGCGGCCACACCCACGCCCCCGCTATCATGATCGGCGAAAAGGGGGCCGATCTGATCCGTTCCTCTTGACGTAAGTGACCACTTGCAGAAGGCTTGTCTGATATGACGCTGTCCGCGGACCTGGACCTGTCGCAGATCCCGTTCTGGGGGTTGCCGCAGTCCGAGCGTATGGAGGCCTTCCGCAGGCTGAGGCAGCTGGACCGCCCGGTCTTCATGCGGGAGCAGATCGTGCCGTTCATCGGCGGCGGGCCGGGTTTCTACGCCCTCGTCCGCCACGCCGACGTGATCGAGGCCAGCAGGAACGCGGCCGTGTTCAGCAGCGAGCCGTGCTCCAACAGCATCCCTGACATGCCGCGCTGGCTGAGTGTCTACTTCGGCTCGATGATCAACATGGACGACCCGCGGCACGCCCGGTTACGCCGGATCGTGTCGAGGGCGTTCACGCCGCGCATCCTGGCGAAGATGGAGGAGGACCTCGCCAGGGCCGCCGCGGAGATCGTGGATCGGGCGATCGAGGAAGGGCCGCGCGACTTCGTCGCCCAGGTGGCCGCGAAGCTCCCCGTACGGGTCATCTGCGACATGATGGGGATCCCCGCGGAATCTCATGACCTGGTGCTCCAGCAGACCAACGTCATCCTGGGCAACACCGACCCCGAATACACCGGTGTCGCCCCCGACCTCACCCGCCGCAACGTCGCCAAGGGCCTGGCCAAGCTGCTGCGCGCTGGATACACGCTCAACCGGCTGGCCGCCCGCCTGGGCGACGAGCGGCGCAAGCGGCCCACGGGCGACCTGGTCAGCCTGCTGGTCAACGGCGAGGAGAGGCTCACCCCGCAACAATTGGGGTCGTTCTTCATCCTGCTCGTGGTGGCCGGCAGCGAGACCACCCGCAACGCGATCGCGCACGGGCTCAAGCTCCTCACCGACCACCCCGACCAGCGCGCGATCCTGCTCGGGAATTTCGAAGGGCTCATCGGCACCGCGTGCGACGAGATCATCCGGTACGCCACGCCGGTGATCCAGTTCCGCCGCACGCTGACGCAGGACTACGAGATGAACGGCACCTCATACCGGAAGGGCGACAAGGTGCTGCTCTTCTACAACTCCGCCAACCGCGACGAGGTGGTCTTCTCGGACCCGGACACGTTCGACATCACCCGCGACCCCAACCCGCATGTCGGCTTCGGCGGGCCGGGGCCGCACTACTGCCTGGGCGCGCACCTGGCGCGCAGGGAGATGACCGTGATGTTCCGCGAGCTGTTCACCCGGTTGCCCCGCCTCAGGTCCGCCGGCGAACCCGACTACCTCCTCTCCAACTTCATCAACGGCGTCAAGCACCTGCGTTACACCTTCTGACCGCATCTGTGATCGACTCGGCCAGCCCGCGCCAGGCGACTCCGTGCTCGGCTCCGTGGCCAAGGAGCTGGCCGAGCAGGCGGACGACCTCAGCCTCCATGATCGGTTCGAGTTCGGGCCGATGTGCCTGCTGACGGGGTGCGCCGAGCACGTCCGCTGAGCGCCACCGGCAGCAGCGCGCCGGCCAGCGCCAGCCCGGCCGCCACGGCCAGCAGCGGGACGAGCCCTGACCGGTACGGCGCCGCCAGCACCGCCACGCCCACGGCCGTGCCGACCTGTTTGAGCGTGTTCACGATCCCGGTCGCCATCCCGACCCGGTCCATCGGCGCGGTCAGCCCGACCTGGTTGGCCACGACGTTTCCCGCGCCGAGCCCCAGGCCGCCGAGGAACAACCCGACCATGATGGGCGTCCACGGATCGGCCGCCGGGACGGCCATGACCAGCAGCGCTACCGCGATGACCGCAGGACCGACGGCGATCAGCACGCCCATCGGCCACTTGTGCAGCACCCGCCCGATCGCGACGGGTCCGATGACCGCCGCCACGCTGAAGGCCAGGAAGCGTGCCCCCGCTTCCGCCGGGCTCGTGTCCAGCGGGCCCTGCACGTACAGCGTGAGATAGGTGAACGCGCCCAGCAGGGCCGCCAGCATGAGCAGCGTCGTTCCTGAGCCGACCGCGAACACCCGGTTCCTGAACAGCCCGAAATCGATCATCGGATTGGCGGCGCGCCGCTCGACGAGCACGAACACCACCAGCAGCACCAGCCCGGCCACCAGTAAGGCCGGCAGGTCGTGGATGAGCGCCGGGATGATCGCGAACAGCGCCGCTGTGATCAGCAGGATGCCCAGCGGGTCGAGATGTCCTCTGCCGCGCGACTCGGCCACCCGCCGGCGCAGCGCCACCAGGACGAACGCGCCGATGGGCAGGTTGATGAGGAAGATGGCCCGCCAGCCGAACGCGCTCGTCAGCGCGCCGCCGACCACCGGTCCCAGCGTCATGGCGAGCCCCGACACCGCGCTGAAGATGCCAAGCGCCTTGCCCCGGTCCGGGCCCTCGGGGTAGGCGGCGCCGATCAGCGGGGTGGTGGTGCCGTACAACGCGGAGGCGCCCAGGCCCTGCACGCCCCTGGCCAGGTCCAGCAGGGGAGCCGTGGGGGCGAGCGCGCAGGCCAGCGAGGCCACCGTGAAGATCGACACGCCGATCACCAGCAACCTGCGCCTGCCGTACCGGTCGGCCAGGACTCCGGCGGGCAGCAGCGCGGCGGCCAGCGTGAGCGCGTAGGCGTCCACCACCCACTGCACCTGCGCCAGGCTCGCGCCCAAGTCGGCGCGGATGTCGGGCAGCGCGATCGTCACGGCGGTCAGGTCCACCACGACGAGCACGATCGTCATCGAGGCCAGTGCGAGCACCCATCCCCGTCGCATGCGAGCCCCTTCGCGTCGCGGACCCCTGTGAAGTTCGTACTCCTCGAAGGGGCCGGGTGCTAGGTTTCGCAGTCATGGAGATCAGGACTATCCACGCCAATGGGGTGGAGTTCGCGTATCTGACCCTCGGTGAGGGGCCGCTCGCGCTGTGCCTGCACGGCTTCCCCGACACCGCGCACACCTGGCGCCATCTGATGCCGGCGCTGGCCGAGCGCGGTTACCGCGCGGTCGCGCCGTTCACGCGCGGCTACGCGCCGACCGAGGTCCCGGCTGACGGCGCGTACGAGGACGCCGCGCTGGTCGCCGACGTCCGTGCCCTTTACGAGGAGCTCGGCGGTGACGCCGACGCGGTCATCATCGGGCACGACTGGGGCGCTTTCCCCGTCTACCCCCTGGCCGGCCGCTTCCGCCGCGCCGTCACGCTCGCGGTGCCGCCGCCCGGGTCGCTGGCCGGCACGTTCCTCGACTATGAGCAGCTCAAGCGCTCGTTCTACATCTTCCTCTTCCAGACCGCGCTGGCGGAGACGGCCGCCGCAGGCCCGGGCTTCCTCGAGAACCTGTGGCGCGACTGGTCCCCGGGGTACGACGCGAGCGAGGACCTGGAGTTCGTACGGCGCAGCATCGGCGCGCCCGCCAACCTGAGCGCGGCCCTCGGCTATTACCGGGCCATGCTGGGCACCACGCCGCGGTCCGGTCGCTACCCCGCCGTCGAGCCCGGGGTGACCGGGCCCATCCTCTACCTGCACGGTGCCCAGGACGGCTGCCTGGGCGCCGACCTGGTCAAGGACGTGCTCAGCCACCTTCCGGCCGGCTCGCGGGCCGAGCTGGTGGGGGACGCCGGTCACTTCCTCCACCTGGAACGGCCCGCCGAAATCAACCGCCTGATCCTGGACTGGCTCGGCCCCGCCCGCTGAGGGCAGCCGCGCCTCAAGACGGCCGGCCGCGCCCTGGGGTGGTCAGCCGTGGCCCTGCTTCCGCAGAACCGCGATCACCGGGTGCAGGCCCGACAGGCTCACCCGGATCGCCTCCTCCACGGCGAACCCGTGCGGGATCCCGCCGTGGACCAGCGCCACGGCCAGCCCGTCGGCGGCCAGGACGCGCCGCACCTCCCGCCACAGGGGTCCGAGGTCCCCGGCGAGCAGCCCCCTCGGCGGCACCTGACACCCCCAGGGCGGGTTCACCAGCACGCGCTCGACGCCGCCGTCGGGCACGGGGATCCGCCCGCCATCCGCCAGACCCCACCCGAACGGCGACCCGCCGCCTCCGGCCGCTCGGCCGCCCGCAGGTGCCGGCTCGTGGCCTCCGGACGGACGGCCGCTCGTCGGCGTCGGCTTGCCGGATGGTGGCGCGCTCGCCGGAGGTCGCCCGCCTTCGATGGGCGATCGACCCGTCAGGGCCGCGTGGGCGTTGGCGGCGCCGGCCGCGAGCGCGGCCGGGTCGTGATCGAAGCCCAGCAGCCGCACGTGCGGCGCGAGAGCGTGGGCCTCGATGAGGGTGGTGCCCGCGCCACAGCACGGATCGAGCACCGTGCCCGCGCCCTCCAGCCGCGCCAGCTCCGCCATGGCGGCCGCCACCGGCGGATGCAGCGTGCCCCGGATGGAGGCCGTCTTGTACGGCCTGCGGTGCAGCGGCCGGTCGGCAGGCCGCAGCGCGATGACCGCCTGCTCGCCCTCGATCGTGACCCGCCACGACATCGCCTCCAGCGGCGGCCGCCCTCCCGCCGTCCTGGAGTGGTAGCGCACCCGCAGGGCCCGTGCCAGCTCGCCCCCGACCGCGTCCTCGATCTCGAACCTCGTGTAGTTGCGCCGCCCGACGAACGACGCCGACACTTCCAGCCCACCACGCGCGTCCGGCCGCCCGCCGCCCAGGCGAGCCAGCCGGACCGCGTCCACGCCCCGCGCCGCCTGCGCCAGCCGCGCGAGCGCGGAGCGGCGGACGCCGATCCCGTCCACCACGGCCCCGGCCAGCAGCACGTCGTCCGCCGTACGCAATCCCAGGGGCGCCGTACGCAATGCCAGAAGCCCGGCCTCGTCCGCGGCCTCGAACCACACCTCGCGATGCCGCACCCCGCGCACCACGCCCAGCCGGGAACGCCGAATCTCCGTGGCCACCAGGGGCTCGATGCCGTGCACCGCCCTGGCCACGGCAAAAGTATGCACGTGTCCTTCTCCCACGTCGCGAACCCGGGACGGCGGTCGCTCAGCCGTCCCGCATCGCCGGCGGTGGGATGTCCGCGCCCCGCCGGCGGCTCGCTAACGCAGGTAGAAGAAGGTCATGGCGATCACCATAGGGCCGGCCGCCACCTCCCGCCACCCGTTTTCCAGGCCCTACGTACGCCGTACGTCATAACCATTGACGTAAGTGGCCGCTTTTCCGAATGATGGGCATATGAGCGTCCTCGACTTCGACCTGTCGGACCGTGACTTCTGGGCCAAGCCCATGGAACAGCGCGAGGAGGCGTTCGACCGCCTGCGTGCCCGCGCCACCCCCGCGTTCTTCGAAGAGATGGACATCGGCTTCGCCCCCAAGGGTCCGGGCTACTACGCGCTGGTCAAGCACGCCGACATCCTGGATGCCAGTCGCAACCCGGAGATCTTCTGCTCGGGTGACGGCGGAGCGACGGGCATCCCGGACATGCCAGCGGAATTCGCCGAGTACTTCGGCTCGATGATCAACATGGACGACCCGCGGCACGCCAGGCTCCGCAGGATCGTCTCCCGCGCCTTCACCCCCAAGATGATCAAGCAGTTCGAGTCGGACGTCGAGGCGGCGGCGGTCGGCATCGTGGACGACCTCCTCGCCAAGGGTCCGGGCTGCGACTTCGTGACCGAGGTGGCCGCCCGCCTGCCCTTGAAGATCATCTGCGATATGATGGGCATCCCCGAGCGCGACTACAAGTTCGTCTTCGACCGCTCGAACACGATCCTCGGCGGCTTCGACGCCGAATACGGCGGCACCGACGTCAGCGAGATCGCCACCCGCCTGCTCAACGCCGGGATGGAGCTGCAGCAGCTGGTGCAGGACCTGGCCGCCCACCGTGCCGAGCACCCCACGGACGACCTGACGTCGTCCCTGGTCAACGCCAACATCGACGGCGAGCGGCTCACCATGCAGGAGCTCGGGTCGTTCTTCATCCTGCTCGTCGTAGCCGGCAACGAGACCACGAGGAACGCCATCTCGTACGGCCTGCGCCTGCTCACCAAGAACCCCGACCAGCGCGCCCTCTGGCTGCAGGACCTCGACGGCCATGCTCCCGGGGCCGTGGAGGAAATCGTCCGCCTGGCCTCCCCGGTGAACTTCATGCGCCGCAAGGTCACCAGGGACTTCGAGATGAACGGCAACCTCTACCGCAGGGGCGAGAAAGCGGTGCTGTTCTACTGGGCCGCGAACCGGGACGAGGCCGTGTTCGCAAACCCGTACCGCTTCGACATCACCCGCACCCCCAACCCGCACGTCGGCTTCGGCGGCCCGGGCCCGCACTTCTGCCTCGGCTCGCACCTGGCCCGGCGGGAGATCACGGTGATGTTCCGCGAGCTGCTGCGCCGCGTCCCGCAGATCGAGGCGGGCAAGCCGGACCGGCTGCATTCCATGTTCATCAACGGCATCAAGCACATGGAGTGCACGTTCTAGCGGCTAGCCCTGCGTCGAGAGCCTGAGCTGGTTCATCACCGTGCGGATGTCGGGCAGGAGCTGCTTGCTCTCCGACGGGATCGACATGTAGACGATCGCCGGGACGCTGCCGCCGGTGTTGATCGCCATCGTGACGATCGTGGCCTTCTCGGTCTCCGACGTCAGCGAGTACGCGATCAGCCGGCCCGTCTGGTCGCCTACCTTGATCGGCTGCTGGGCGATCTTGCGGACCTTGTTGTCCGCCGGGAAGAAGCGCTTGCGGGCGGTCAGCACCACCTGCTTGATGACCGGCTCCAGGTTGTCCTGCTCGTAGTACGAGGCCAGCTTCGGCATGAGCGGGCCCGACATGATCTGGGCGTAGCGCTCGGGCGCGACCTCGACGTACTGGCGGGTGTCGAAACCGAACGTGCCCTTGACCGTGACGCGCTGGTCCAGCTGCCACTTGCCGCCGAGGCGCGGGACGGAGATCCCCGCGGCGGCGTCCGGCACCCTGCCGAGGACGGGGGAGGCCTTGCCGGGGTAGGCCGGCAGCTTGCCGATCGTCGTCGAGGACTTGGTGGCGCTCGGCTTCGCCGAGGCCGTGGGCTGGCCGGAGGCGACGGCGGAGGTCGGGTCCTCGCCGGCCAGCGGGCCCGCGAGGAACGCCCACAACAGCGCGATGACCAGCGCGACCGCCACGGACCCGCCGAGGGCGTAGATCCAGACGGGCCTGCCCTCGCCCTCGTCGTCGTCCAGGATTTCCTGGTCGCCCATGGCCTGGTAGTTCTCGCCGAAGACGGTGTTCCAGAGCTCCTGCTGGCGCTCGGGCGGAGGGGTGCGGGAGCCGCTGATCTGGCCCGCCGTCACGAACCGGTGCTCCGGGTCCGAGGGGTCGCGGCTCAGTTTGGAGCCCGGGCGGGATCCCGGAGGCTCGTTGCCGTCCTCGGTGGGGGGCGTGCCTATATGGGTGGAATCCATCGGGGTGGAGGGGACCGCGCGATCGTTGAGCTGGTTCTCGGAGTGCTGGGCGGGGTGGGGCTGGGGCGGTGGGCCGTGGGGTGCGGACAACGCGTCGTGCGGCGGGGGGCCGGCCGGGGCGGCCTGGTCGTACGCCGCCATGCGCGGGTCCGGCGCCTGGCTCGCATGGCCGCGCTCGCCCTGCGGCCAGGGGGCCGGGGCGGACAGGTTGGACCAGGCGCCGGGGGCCGGGGTCGGCGGCTGCGCCCACGCGGGCACCGGGTCCGGCACGGGAGGCTGCGCTCCCCCGGGGTTGATCCCCGCATCGGCACGCGAGCCGGCCTGGGCATCGGCACGGGAACCGGCCGGGGCGGACGGCCCGGCGGCATGCTGTGGCGCGGCCTCGGGCCACGAGGTCGGCACGTCCCGAGGCTCCGCCCAGGACGCGGGTCCACCCTGCGGGGAGGCGTCCGGCCAGGAAGACGAGGGTCCGGGCTGCGGCGCGGCGTCGGGCCAGGAAGACGAGGGTCCGGCCTGTGGGGAGGCGTCGGGCCAGGAAGAGGACGGTCCGGGCTGCGGGGCGGCGTCGGGCCAGGACATCGGCATGTCCTGGCGCGGCGGCTCCGGCCAGCCGGCGTCCTTACGCGGTGGCTCGGGCCAGCCCGCGTCCTGGCGGGGCGGCTCCGGCCAGGACGGGCCGGAGTCCTGGCGAGTGGCGTCGCGGCGCGGCTCGGGGCGTGACGGCTCGGGCCAGGAGGCGTCCTGGCGCGGCGGCTCCGGCCAGGCGGGGTCCTGGTGCGCGGGCGGCCGCGGGGTCTCCGGCCACGACGTCGGCACCTCGGGCGCGGGGGAGCCGGACCTGGAAGAAGGGCCGTCGGCCGCGGAAGACCACGAGGAAGGGGCGTCGGGCGCGGGGGAGCCGGGCCACGGAGAGGGAGACGACTCAGGCCAGGATGGGGGCAGGTGAGGTCCGGAGTTATCCGTTGCCATTGCTGCCGGCCCTCCCGAAGTTGTGTCCGGATCAACCCTTATATCCGGATTTGACGTACCAGGCATGATCTCATGGGATTTTCCAGGAGATGCCGGTGGTTCCGCAGCGAAACGAGCGAAGCCATGAGGATCGGTGGGCGGATCCTGCAAGGGCAGGCCGTCCTCCGGTCGATCAGGCTCAGCTCGGTACACCACGGCGACAAGGGTATTCTTGAGGGACGAATGAGGTCACAACGGATACATCACCATCAGGTCTCGCTGGACCTGAAGGGTCCATTGTGCATGCGCACCTCGATCGAGAACCTGCATTCATCCGAAGAGGTGCGCTAGGCTTGACACATGCGTTCCGCGACCCTGCTTCTTAGCGGGCCGCGACGGCCCTGAGATCTCGCCGTCGCGGCTACCCCTCGTCGTGTGCACGGGGGGTTTTCTTATGGGTCCGAATCAAGCCAGAAGGACAGTAGCCGTGAGTGAGTACGACCCGCAGGCGCTGCAGGCCAAGTGGCTGCAGCGCTGGGAGGAGCAGGAGCCCTTCCGGGCGAGCGAAGAGCCCGCCGACCCCCGCGAGCGGCGCTACATGCTCGACATGTTCCCCTACCCGTCGGGTGACCTCCACATGGGCCACGGCGAGGTGTTCGCCATCGGCGACGTCGTCGCGCGCTACTGGATGCAAAAGGGCTACAACGTCCTGCACCCGATCGGCTGGGACTCCTTCGGCCTGCCCGCGGAGAACGCCGCGATCAAGCGCAACGCCCACCCGGCCGAGTGGACCTACGCCAACATCGAGACGCAGGCGCACTCGTTCAAGCGCTACGGGATCTCCTTCGACTGGTCGCGCCGCCTGCACACGAGCGACCCCGACTACTACCGCTGGAACCAGTGGCTGTTCAACCGCTTCTTCGAGCGCGGCCTGGCCTACCGCAAGGGCGGCCTGGTCAACTGGTGCCCCAACGACCAGACGGTGCTGGCCAACGAGCAGGTCGTGGCCGGAAAGTGCGAGCGCTGCGGTGCCGACGTCATCCGCCGCGAGCTGACGCAGTGGTACTTCAAGATCACTGACTACGCGCAGCGGCTGCTGGACGACATGGACCAGCTGACCGGCTGGCCGGAGCGGCTGCTGACCATGCAGCGCAACTGGATCGGCCGCTCCGAGGGCGCCGACGTGCTGTTCACGATCGAGGGCCGCGAGGAGCCGGTCCACGTCTACACGACGCGGCCCGACACGCTGTTCGGGGCCACGTTCTTCGTGGTCGCCGCGGACGCCGCGCTGGCCGACGAGATCGTCACCGACGAGTGGCGGGAAGCGTTCGAGGCCTACCGCACCGAGGTGGCCCGGCTGAGCGACATCGAGCGCCTGGCCACGGACAAGGAGAAGACCGGCGTCTTCCTGGGCCGCTACGCGATCAACCCGGTCAACGGCGAGCGCATCCCGGTCTGGGCGGCCGACTACGTGCTGTCCGACTACGGCCACGGCGCCATCATGGCCGTGCCCGCCCACGACCAGCGCGACCTGGACTTCGCGCTGAAGTTCGACCTGCCGGTGAAGGTGGTCGTGCACACCGGCCTGGCCGACCCGGGCGAGACCGGCGAGGCCACGCCCGGCGAGGGCACGCTGGTCAACTCCGGCCCGCTGGACGGGCTGGAGAAGGCCGAGGCCATCCGCAAGATCATCGAGGTCCTGGAGGCCGAGGGCAAGGGCACGGGCGCGGTCAATTTCCGGCTGCGCGACTGGCTGCTGTCCCGGCAGCGTTACTGGGGCACGCCGATCCCGATCATTCACTGCCCCGACTGCGGCGAGGTCCCCGTCCCCGACGAGCAGCTGCCCGTCACGCTGCCCGACCTGCGCGGCGAGGCGCTGGCGCCCAAGGGCGTGTCCCCGCTGGCCAGTGCGGCCGACTGGGTCAACGTCGAGTGCCCCAAGTGCGGCGGACGCGCCCAGCGCGACACTGACACGATGGACACGTTCGTCGACTCGTCCTGGTATTTCCTGCGTTACTGCTCGCCGGGCTACACCGACGGCCCGTTCGACGTCGAGCAGGTGCGCAAGTGGGGCCCGATCGACCAATATGTCGGCGGCATCGAGCACGCGGTGCTGCACCTGCTCTACTCCCGGTTCTTCACCAAGGTCCTGCACGACATGGGCATGCTGGACTTCAGCGAGCCCTTCCAGCGCATGCTGAACCAGGGGCAGGTGATCAACGGCGGCAAGGCCATGTCGAAGTCCCTGGGCAACGGCGTGGACCTGGGCCAGCAGATCGACGACTTCGGCGTTGACGCCGTACGCCTGACCATGGTGTTCGCCGGGCCGCCCGAGGACGACATCGACTGGGCGGACGTCTCGCCGCTGGCCTCGCAGAAGTTCCTGGCCCGGGCCCTGCGCGTGATGTCGGAGGTGACCAGCGAGCCCGGCGTGGCGGTCGAGGGCGGCGACGTCGAGCTGCGCAAGGTCACCCACCGCACGATCGACGAGGTCACTCGGCAGATCGATTCCTACAAGTTCAACGTGGCAGTGGCGCGGATGATGGAGCTGACCTCGGCCGCGCGGCGGGCCATCGACGTGGGCCCCGGCCCCGCCGACCCCGCCGTCCGCGAGGCCGCGGAGACACTGGCGATCATGCTGTCACTGGTGGCTCCCTACACCGCCGAGGAGGGCTGGGAGCGGCTGGGCCGCACCGGCCCCGTCGCCTTCGGCGGGTGGCCGAGCGCCGACCCCGCGCTGCTGGTGCAGGAGTCGGTCACCTGCGTGGTGCAGGTGGCGGGCAAGGTGCGTGACCGGCTGGAGGTGTCGCCGGACATCACCGAGCAGGAGCTGCGGGAGCTGGCCCTGGCCTCAGAGAAGGTGTCCGCCTACCTGACGGGCATGCCCCGCAAGGTGATCGTCCGGGCGCCCAAGCTGGTCAACATCGTCCCCTAGCGCACGGCGTCAGAGGGCGCGCAAGGCCGGGAGCAGTTCCTTCTCCGCCCAGTCGAAGAAGGACTGCTGCTGGTCGTGGCCGATCTGGACCAGCGCCACGTGCGTGTAGCCCGCATCGGCGAACTTCTGGACCCCCTGGACGACCGCGTCCACGTCGTTGCCGCACGGCACGCTCTGGGCCACGTCCTCGGGGCGTACCGTGCCGGCCGCGGCGGCGAAGTTCACCGGCGCGGGCAGCTCGGCCATGACCTTCCAGCCGGCCGCGGCCCAGCGCCACAGCTGGTGGGCGCGCCGTTCTGCGGCCTCGGGGTCGGTGTCGTAGGCGAGCGCGAGCTGGCCGTAGACCGGCTTGCCCTGGCCGCCCGCGGCGTTGAACTGCCGGACGACGTCCGGCATCGGCTCGTTGACGACCAGCAGGTCGCCGTACTCGGCGGCGATCTCCGCCGACTGGCCCCCCGAGGCGGCGATGCCGATCGGCACCCGCTCGTCCGGCAGGTCGTAGAGCTTGGCCGAGTCCACGTCGAAGAATTCGCCTTGGTAGGTCACGTAGCCGCCGCCGAACAGCTCCTTGATGATCTGGATGGCCTCGGCGAACATCCGGTGCCTGGTGTCCACGGGCGGCCACCCTTCGCCGATGACGTGCTCGTTCAGGTTCTCGCCCGCGCCGAGGCCCAGCGTGAACCTGCCGTGGCTCAGCACGCCCATCGTCGCGGCCTTCTGCGCCACCACGGCCGGGTGGTATCGCATGATGGGGCAGGTCACGTACGTCATGAGCGGCAGCCGCTCGGTGACCTGGGCCGCCGCGCCGAGCACCGACCAGCAGTAGGGGGAATGCCCCATCTCCTCGAGCCAAGGGAAGTAGTGGTCGGAGATGACCGCGTAGTCGAAGCCGATCCGCTCGGCTGTCGCGGCGTAGTCGACGAGCTCGCGGGCCGGGGTCTGTTCGGACATCAAGGTGTAGCCGATTTGCACCATGCGTCCGGACTACCCGTGTTTGTCCGTATTAGCGGCGCCGGGCCGGAGATCATCGATGGCCGAGCTCCTCGAGCACCAGCCCCAGGCCGATGCCCAGAAGCCCTCCCGCGAACCCGGTCAACGCCGCCCCGGCCGGCAGCGACGGTACGAATGGCACGAGCAGGACCGTGCCGAGGACGATCTCGGCCCGCGACAGCAGCCGGGCGAAGGTCACCGGCTCCAGGCGGCCGAGGAACGGGTACGTGCCCGCGGCCATCCCGTGCAGGCCGGCGGGCCCTGATCGTCCACGCTCGTCTTGTCGAGTCCGGAGCTCAGGATGATGGCGGCGGCGGCAGGCGGGGCGGCACACCCTGGACTTGACCGTTCCCTGGGCCTGGTGGGTCCGCCAGGAGGGGAATTCATGGGCTGGGCTTGGTGTCGGGCATTAATCTTCAGCTGTGACGAACGGCGCATACCTGAGATATCCACATCTGCACGGTGACCTGGTCACCTTCGTAGCTGACGACGACGTTTGGCTGGCTCCCCTCGCGGGGGGAAGGGCCTGGCGCTTCACCGCCGATCGGGTGCCGGTGTCAGATCCGCGGTTCTCGGCCGACGGCAGCCACATCGCGTGGACCGGCGGCAGGGAGGGTGCCCCGGAGGTGTTCGCGGCCGAGATCGACGGACCCGAGGGGGAGCGGCTGACCCACTGGGGCAGCGACACGACCCGGGTGCGCGGCTGGACCGAGGACGGAGCCGTGCTGGCGATCAGCTCGACGGGGCAGAGCCATCGCGTCAGGAACTGGGCCTACGCGGTGCCGCTCGACGGGGGACCGGGGACGCGGCTGCCGTACGGATGGGCCAGCGACGTCGCCGTCAGCGACGGGCGGGTCGCCACCGTGTCGGCGATGTGGCGCGAGCCGTCGCAGTGGAAGCGATACCGGGGCGGGACCGCGGGCAAGATCTGGGTGGACGCCGACGGGAGCGGGGAGTTCGCCCGGTTGTTCGCCGACAGCACGGCGCAATACTGGTCCGTCAGCTGGGTGGGGGACAGGATCGTCTTCCTGGCCGACCTCGACGGGACCGGGAACCTCTACTCCGCCCTGCCGGACGGCTCCGACCTGCGCAAGCACAGCTCCCACGAGGAGTTCTACGCCCGCCACGCCACCGCCGACGGACAGCGGGTGATCTACAGCCACGCCGGGGACCTGTGGTTGCTGGAGAGCCTGGACGCGGAGCCCCACCGGCTGGATGTCCGGCTCGGTGGGCCGCGGCCGGGGCGGGCCAGGCGGCCGGCGCCCACGCGGGCCGGCTCCTATGCGCCCGACGCCACCGGGCGGGCCAGCGTGGTCGAGATCCGCGGCACCGCGCACTGGGTGCCCCACCGTGACGGCCCGGCGGGTGCGCTGCGTGTCCAGCCGGGCGTTCGCGTACGGCTGCCACGCGTTCTCGACGGCGACGGGCGCGCCATCTGGGTGTCGGACGTCAGTGGCGAGGACGGGCTGGAGATCGGCACGCCCGGCGGCGAGATCCGCATGCTGGCCACCGGGCAGCTCGGCCGGGTGCTGGAGCTGGAGGCCGCGCCCGACGGCAAACACGCGGCCGTCGCCACGCACGACGGGCGGCTGCTGGTCGTCGACCTCGAGTCCGGCGATCTCCGGGAGCTCGACCGCACCACGCAGGGAGACCTCAGCGGACTGACGTTCTCGCCCGACTCACGCTGGCTGGCCTGGGAGCATCCGCACCAGCGCCCGCTGTCGCAGATCAAGATGGGCCGGGTGGACGGCACGTCGGTGATCGACGTGACGCCGGTGCGGTTCGACGACTACGACCCGGTCTTCACCAAGGACGGCAAGTATCTGGCGTTCCTGTCGGCGCGGACGTTCGACCCCGTGTACGACTCCCACGTCTTCGACATGTCCTTCCTCTACGGGTGCCGGCCGTACATCGTGCCGCTGCAGGCCGGCACGCCGTCGCCGTTCGACCCGTCGTTGCAGGGGCGGGGCTTCAACGGCGAGGACGACAAGCCGAACAAGGACGACAAGCAGGACGACGCGCCGCCGCGGACCGAGGTGGACCCTGACGGGCTCGGCTCGCGCGTGGTGCCCGTGCCGGTGCCCGCCGGACGCTACGGCAACCTGCGTACCGCCAAGGACGCCCTGCTCTGGCTGCGATACCCGCTCACCGGGCAGCACGGGGACGAGCCGTCGCAGGAGATGGTGCTGGAGCGATACGACCTGAAGAAGCGGGCCAAGAGCGAGCTGGGCAAGGAAGTGCGCTCGTTCCAGGTCAGCGGCGACGGCACCAGGCTCGTCACCAACGGCAAGAACGGCCTGCAGACCCGCGCCGCCACCGAGGGCGACGAGGTCGTCACCATCGACCTGGACCGGATCACCATCCAGATCGACCCGGTCGCCGAGTGGCGGCAGGGCTTCCACGAGGCCGGTCGGCTCATGCGCGACCACTTCTGGCGTGCGGACATGGGCGGCGTCGACTGGCAGGGCGTGCTCGACCGGTACGCGCCGTTCGTCGAGCGCATCGGCGCCCACTCGGAGCTGATCGACCTGCTCTGGGAGGCGCAGGGCGAACTGGGCACCTCCCACGCCTACGCCGCCGCCCCCAACGGCGGCTCCGACCCGCGCCGCCGCCAGGGGCTGCTCGGCGCCGACCTGACCAGGGACGCCGACGGCGTGTGGCGGGTCGAGCGCATCCTGCCCGGCGAGTCCTCCGACCACGCCGCCCGCTCGCCCCTGCTCGCCCCCGGCGTCGCCGTCCGTCCGGGCGACGCGATCATCGCGGTGGGCGGGCGTCCGGTCGATCCCGTACGCGGGCCGCTCGCCCTCCTGGCCGGCACCGCGAACCAGCCCATCGAGCTCACCGTCCGGCCCGCCTCCGGCGGCGACCCGCGCCGCGTCGTGGTCAGCCCGATCGCGGACGAGACGCCGCTGCGTTACCACGACTGGGTGGAGGGCCGGCGGACGCTGGTGCGGGAGGCGTCGGACGGGCGGCTCGGGTATCTGCACGTGCCGGACATGGTGGGAACAGGGTGGGCGCAGTTCCATCGCGACCTGCGTACCGAGATGGCCTTCGACGGGCTGATCGTGGACGTGCGGCACAACGGCGGCGGGCACCTGTCGGAACTGATCCTGGAGAAGCTGTCCCGCAAGGTCACCGGGTGGGCGCGGGCGCGCGGGTACGAACCCCGGCGGTATCCGATGGACTCCCCGCGGGGACCGATCGTGACGATCACGGACGAGTTCGCGGGCTCGGACGGGGACATCGTGAGCGCTGGGATCAAGAACCGCGGCATCGGGCCGCTGGTGGGGACGCGGACGTGGGGTGGGGTGATCGGGATCGACTCCCGGTACAACCTGGTCGACGGGACCCGGGTCACCCAGCCCCGGTACTCGTTCTGGCTCGACGGGCCTGGATGGGGTGTGGAGAACTATGGGGTTGATCCGGACATCGAGGTGGTGATCACGCCGCAGGATCGGGCGGCGGGGCGGGATCCGCAGCTGGACAAGGCGATCGAGCTCGCGCTTGCCGCCCTGGCGGAGAACCCGCCCGCCACCCCGCCCGACCTGCCACCCCTGCCCTGACGCCCCGCGCGGGGCTGCGCCTGACGGTCTGCGGCGCCGCACGTGGGACGGCGCCGCACGTGGGACGGCGCTCACGTGGGACGGCGCTCACGTGCGACCGCACCCACGTGCCACGGCGCCCCGCGGCCCCAAGCCTGGCTCGGCGTCAGGCCGGGAGTCGCCTGTCTGGGAGCGGTGCCGCCGGGTGGGGGCGCCATGGGGCGTGGCCGGGCCGGGGTCAGCGGAGGCTGGACAGGCGGTCGAGGATCTCGGCGAGGACGGGCTCGCTGGTGGCGAAGTTCAGGCGGACGTACTCCGCCCCACCGGGCCCGAAGCCCTCCCCGTCCGTCAGTAGCACCTTGGCCTCCCGTTCGATGACCTCCGCCATCCCCGTCCGCCCCACATGCAGCCACGCCAGATACGTCGCCTGAGGAAGCCGATAGCCGAAGGTGCTGGGCAGGCGGGCGGCGATCGTGTGCCGGTGACGATCCAGCAGGAGGCGAACCCCGTCCAACCAGGCGTCCCCATGCCGCCACGCCGCCACCGTCGCCTCGACCCCGAACAGGTTGGCGGAGCCGTACAGGAAGGGCGGCTGCGCCTCCAGGGCCTTGCGGACCCCCTGGTGCCCGAGGTGGGCGACCGAGACGCGGATGCCGCCCAGGTTGAACGCCTTCGTCGCGGACGTGAGGGTGACGGTGCGTTCGGGGAGGATCGTGGCGAACGGGATGTGCCGGTGCGGCTCGAAGGTCAGGTCGGCGTGGATCTCGTCCGCGATCACGAGCAGATCGTGGCGTTCGGCCTGCTCGGCCAGGTGGGTCAGCTCCTCGCGAGTGAACACCCGGCCGGTCGGATTGTGCGGGTTGACCAAGAGCAGCACCCGGCAGCCCGACAGGTCGGGCACCTCGAAGCGCCACGAATCGCCGTCGGGCTCGGCCTGGATGGCGTGCAAGGGGCGCTCCATGACCTGCAGCGTCGTGAGGAACGGATGGTAGGCGGGAGTGTGCACGGCCACCCCGTCGCCGGGCTTGGTCCAGACATGGAGCAGGACCTGGAGTGCCTGGTTGAGGTCGTTGAACGAACGTACCTGCGAGGGGTCGGGCGACCAGCCGTACCGGCCCGCCATGCGCTCGGCGAACGCCTCCGCCAGCGGCCCCGCGTTGGGCTTGTCCAGCCAGGCCGGATAGCCGAGGTCGGCGCCGGCCCGCCGGCGCAGCGCCTCGATGACCTCGGGCGCGGTGGGCAGGTCCATGTCGGCTATCCAGGCGGGAATGATCCCTGGACCCGCCTTTGCCCATTTAAATCCATCATTTCGTGCCTTGAGGTCTTCTAGGCAGTATGCGGTATTCACCTGGACATTCTAGGATTTTAGATTGTGATGAGGCGGCGGCGTCGATTGTGGCAGGCTGAGCGGTGATGACGCCCCACCCGAAGATCGACGCGATTGTCGAGACATACCTGTCAGTGGCCGACGCGGCGGCTCCCGGGCTCATCGAAGGGCTCTACCTCGAGGGGTCAGCGGCGCTGGATGACTACCGGCCGGCCACGAGCGACGTGGACTTCGTCGCGGTCACGGCCGCCGGGCCGCCGATCGAGACCCTGGAGCGCATCCACACCAGCCTCGGCGCCCACCCGTTCGAAGGCGTCTACGTGACCTGGGACGACCTCCGTCGCAACCCCTTGGACCTCGGGGCGCGCCCGCAGGCCCACGCCGGCAAGCTCAACCCCCAGGGCGGCCTCAACCCGGTCACCTGGCATACGCTGGCCCGCCACGGGGTGACCTGCCGCGGTCCCAAGGCGGGGGACCTCGACATCTGGACCGATCCCGCCGTCCTCGCCGCCTGGACCGACGCCAACCTCGACCGCTACTGGCGGCGCCTGGTGACCCGGGCTTCCCACCTGTTCTCGCCGTGGGGGCTGGCCTCGCTGGGCCCGTACGCCACCGTGTGGATCGTCACGGGCGTCTCCCGGCTGCACTACACGCTCGCGACGGGCGAGCTCACGTCCAAGACGGGCGCGGCGCGGCACGCGCGGAAAACGTTCCCCGAGCGCTGGCACCGCGTGATCGACGAGGCGCTGCGGCTGCGGGCGGACGACACCGCGGAGCCCTCGCTCGGGTGCCTGGTCTCGGGGCTGGGCGAGCACTTCGGCACACCCCGGCGCTCGCTGTACGGCTCCCCGTTCGAACGGCGGCATGACGTGCTCGACTTCGCCGACCAGGCGATCAAGGCCGCGCACGACCTGTACACCGCTGGGGATTGACGGCGGATCGCCCCTGGGGTACGAATGCGATCACCGCGCCCTCGTCGGCGTGGTGAAATGTTAGCGCTAACATCACAGAGGGGCCGCGGATGCGTACACGTGGAGTCACTCGAAAGGCGTTAACCGGCGTCGTCGCGCTGCTCGCCGCCATCGCGGCCGTCGTGTTCGCACCCGGGGCGGCCCACGCCGCCGGGCCGGCGCCGCATTACCTGATGACCGCGTTCACCAACAGCAGCGAGTCCAACATGTACGTCTACGACTCGGTGAACGCCACCACCTTCACCCTCGTCCGCGCCAATGCGTACACCCCGCCGTCCGGCCTGATCCGCGACCCGAGCGTGCTGCGGCACACCGACGGCTACTATTACCTCGTCTACACCACCAACTGGACCGGCGACACCATCGGCTTCGCCCGCAGCGCCGACTCCGTGACCTGGACCTTTCTCCGCAACGTCACCGTCGGCCTGAACGGCGCCACCGGCAGCACCTGGGCGCCGGAGTGGTTCAGGGACTCCGACGGCAGCGTCCACGTGATCTACTCGGCGTCCACGACGGGCACGGCAGGGCAATTCCGGCCCTACCGGATCACTGCCGCGAACAGCGCCTTGTCGTCGTGGAGCGCCCCGACACCCCTGGGCATTCCGGCGAACTACATCGACAGCTTCGTCGTCAAGGTGGGCTCCACGTACCACAACTTCCTCAAGAACGAGACGACCAAGTACATCGAGCACGCCACCGCCACCTCGCTCAACGGCCCCTGGCAGTTCACCGGCACGGGGAACTGGGCCGGTTGGGGCTCGGGCCTGGAGGGCCCGGCGCTGACGCGGCTGCCGGACGGCCGGTGGCGGATCTACTTCGACAACTACACCGGAGGCCGCTACTACTACGCCGACAGCTCGAACCTGACCTCGTTCGGCGCCAGGGTCGAGCTGGCCGGCCTGTCCGGCACCGCCAGGCACTTCACCGTGCTGCGTGAGGACGTCGGCGACACGACCGCGGTGCCCACCGGCAACCGCTCGCTGCGCTCGGCCAACTTCCCCGACCGGTACGTACGCCACCGCGACTACCTGGCCTACGTGGACCCGCTCAACTCCGCCAGTCCGCTCGCCGACCGCAGGGACGCCACGTTCGCCGTCGTCGCCGGGCTGGCGCACGCCGGCTGCTACTCCTTCCAGGCCGTCAACCAGCCCGGCTACTACCTGCGGCATTACAACATGCGGCTGACCCTGCAACGGGACGACGGGTCGGCGATCTTCAAGGGCGACGCCACGTACTGCGGGCGGGCCGGACTGGCGGGCGGGGGCACGATCTCGTTCGAGTCCTACAACCTGCCCGGCCGCTATCTGCGGCACTACAACTACGAGATGCGGCTGGACCTGTGGGCGTCCGGCTCGGTGTTCGCCGGCGACGCCTCCTTCACCGTCACCTCGCCGCTGTCATGAACGCCACCCTCCGCAGGGTCGCCGCCCTCGTCCTGGCTACGCTCCTCGCCGTGATCGCCAACGTGACGCCCGCGGGCGCCTCGCCCGCCGTCCAGTACAGCAACCCACTGGCCGCCCAGCGCGCCGACCCGCACATCTTCCGCCACACCGACGGCTACTACTACTTCACCGCCACCGTCCCCGAGTACGACCGCATCGTGCTGCGCCGGGCCACCACCATCCAGGGTCTGGCGAGCGCGCCGGAGACGGTCATCTGGCGCAAGCACACTACCGGCGAGATGGGCGCGCACATCTGGGCGCCGGAGATCCACTTCATCAACGGCAAGTGGTATGTGTACTTCGCGGCGGGCCGGGCCGACGACGTGTGGCGGATCCGGATGTACGTCCTGGAGAGCTCCAGCGCCAACCCGCTGACCGGCGCCTGGACCGAGCGGGGACGGATCACCACCCCCTGGGACACCTTCTCCCTGGACGCCACCACCTTCGTCGCGAACGGCGTGCGCTACCTGCTCTGGGCCCAGCAGGAGCCGGGCATCGCGACCAACTCCAACCTCTACATCGCCCGCATGGGCACCAACCCCTGGACGATCAGCGGTCCCACGACCCGGCTGACCGTGCCCACGCTGGCCTGGGAGACCCGGGGCTACAAGGTGGCCGAGGGGCCCTCGGTGCTGCAGCGCAACGGGCGGCTCTTCCTCACCTACTCCGCCAGCGCCACGGACGCCAACTACTGCCTCGGCCTGCTGACGGCCTCGGCGTCAGCGGACCCGCTCCAGGCGTCCGCCTGGACGAAGAGCTCCAATCCGGTCTTCGCCTCCAGCGCCGCGACCAGCCAGTACGGTCCCGGCCACAACTCCTTCACCACGTCGGAAGACGGGCAGAGCGACATCCTCGTCTACCATGATCGCAACTATCGCGATATTTCAGGCGATCCCCTGAACGATCCCAACCGGCGGACCCGCGTACAGAAGGTGTACTGGCGGGCGGACGGCACTCCGGACTTCGGCATCCCGGTGCCGGATGGGGCGACGCCGGTGCGGCTCATGTCGTACGACACGCCGGGATCGGCGATCAGGCACTACGACTACAGGGCCCGCCTGGAGGCGAACGTCACGCCACTGGCGGACTCCCAGTTCAGGATCGTCACGGGGCTGTCCGGGACGGGGACGGTGTCGCTGGAGTCGACCAATTTTCCCGGGTATTACCTGCGGCATCGCAACCATGAGGCGTGGGTGGAGCGGCGCGACGGCACGAGCCTGTTCAACGCCGACGCCAGTTTCCACCGGCGGGGCGGGCTCGAGGGCTCGGGCACGGTCTCGTTCGAGTCGGTGAACTTCCCCGGGTATTTCGTGCGACATCGGGGCGGACAGGTGTGGCTCGAGCGGAACGACGGGACCAGCGCCTTCCGGGACAGCGCCAGCTTCATCCTGGAGTGACGCCCGCCTTTGGGGCTGTGGGGCTGACGTCGGGGGCCCGTGCGCGCACGTGGCCTCCGACGCGCCGCCGGGCGCGACGGCTCGTGTGCCGGGTGATGGTTCGCGTGCCACACGACGGTTCGTGTGCTGCGCTCCGAGTCGCGCGCGCCGCGAAGCGAGCCGGCGAGGTCGGCGGTGCGGTGCCGTGCCCCGTCAGTGCATGTTGTGGCGCGCGCCGGAACGCGGCGCGGCGAGGTGACGCGCGCCCAAGCCGCCGACCTGGTCAGAGCCGGCGCAGAACCGCTACGACCTTGCCCAGGACGGTGGCCTCGTCACCGGGGATGGGCTCGTAATTGGTGTTGTGCGGGACGAGCCAGACATGGCCGTCCTTGCGCTTGAAGGTCTTGACGGTGGCCTCTCCTTCGATCATGGCGGCCACGATGTCGCCGCTCTCCGCCACCGGCTGCTGGCGGACGACCACCCAGTCGCCGTCGGCGATGGCGGCCTCGATCATGGAGTCACCGGCGACCTGAAGGAGGAACAGCGTGCCTTCGCCGACGAGCTGCTTGGGCAGCGCGAAGACGTCCTCGACGCTCTCCTCGGCCAGGATCGGACCACCGGCGGCGATGCGGCCGACGAGCGGGACGTAGGCGGCCGTGGGACGGCTGATCGTCGCCTCGTCATCCGCAGCGTCCGGGTCCACCCACAACACCGGCTCGCCCGGCAGGCGCACCTCAAGGGCGCGCGGCCGGTGCGGGTCGCGTCTGAGGTAACCCTTGCGCTGCAGCGCCGTCAGCTGATGGGACACGCTGGACGTGCTCGTCAGCTGCACCGCTTCGCCGATTTCCCGCATGGAGGGCGGATAGCCGCGCTGTTGCACCGAGTCGCGAATCACTTCGAGGATCTTGCGCTGCCTGGGCGTCAGGCCCAGAGAGTCACGTCTGCGCACCGCGAGGTCGCTGACCCCGTTTGCGTCATCCCGCTCGGTCATGCCCTGCCTCCTCGCCCGGCCGCCCGCCTCACCGGCGGACCTGCCGTTCTGTGGTCTCGATGTCGCACACAGCGACGTTATCGCTGTTGAAGATCATCTTCAAACAATTGTTCGAGTCTTCCTCGAAATTGTCGCCAGTGTGGTGTACAACATCGTACGGGAGTTCGATCGACACCGTGTTCGATTTGCTGATCTTTATTCGGCCTTTTCCTCAGGCCACACGGCAGGAGGTCATCCATGCGAACGACCACAAACACGAACACGACCAGCGAAGACGCCAAGCGGCTCACCCTCATTGCCGATGCTACGCAGAGTAAGGACCGACGGGGAGACAATACGCGGACCGAGATCGCTTCCCGTGGAAATTCCGGTAAGAGGTTGGGGCTCCGTTCGAGTGATGGGGCGAGGCGCGGAGGGCCCTCGCCGGACGCGGCGGCGTCCCGGGGTCGGGGGAGGCCTCGCCTGCGCCTCGTCCCACCGCCGCATCCAGGGACGAATGCGGACGACACCCCCGCATCGAGCGGCCAGGGTCGCCGAGAGCACGGAGCCGGTACGGGTCGGGGAGGGCCTGGAACCGGCGGGAGCCCCGGCGCTGCCGCGGGGCGCGGCAGGCTCGGGGCGAATGCGGGGCCCGGCGGTGGCACACCCCGCGGAAGACAGGCGACTGGCACGAGGTCGGGCGGCGCTGCTGGCGGCGGCGCTGGGACTGGTGCGAGGCGGGGCAGCAGTGCGGGCGGCGGCGAGGCTGGTGCGAGGCTGGGCGACGCCGCGGGCGCTGGGGCTGGTGCGAGCCTGGGCGAGGCCGCGGGTAGCGGCGGGGCTGGTGCGAGCCTGGGCGGCGATGGGACCGGTGCGAGACTGGGCGGCATCGCGGAAAGTGGCGGCGCTGGGACCATTGCGAGGCAGGGCGGCAGTGCGGGCAGCGGCGGCGCTGGCACAGTTGCGAGGCAGGGCGGTGCCGCGCGGAGCGGCGGTGTTGGGGCTGGTACGAGGTCGGGCAGCGTTGGGACTGATGCGCGGCTGAGTGGCGCTGGGACTGGCGCGAGGCTAGGCGGCATTGTGGGAGGCGGGGACGCTGGAGCTGGTGCGAGGCGGGGCGGCAGCGCGGGCGGCAGCGGCGCTGGAGCTGGTGCAAGGCTGGGCGGCGCCGCGAGCAGCGGCGGGGCCGGGACTCGTGCTGGGATCGGTCGTGGTGTGGAGCGCGGCGGGCCCGGGATGGGCAAGAGGCGTGGCGGGTCGGTCGCGGGCAGGATGCGGGCCAAGCCGGCGGCGGGAGTCGGGCCGGGAACGCCTGGGTCGCGTCGCCGGCGGGGAGGCGGCGGCGGCGCGAAGAGCGCTGATCGCCGGTGGAAGCGCAGGGCCGGTGCGCGACATGATCGTCGCGCGGCGTCGCGGCTTGAGCGTCGCGCCGCGCCGCCGGTGCGGCTGACGCGCCGAGGACGGGCCGTGCTGGTGGTGGCGGTGGCGTTACTGTCCCTGGGCGGGTTCTGGCTCGGCACACGTGCCGTCAGCCATGCGGCGGTGAAGGTCGTCGTTCCCAGCACTGCCGGGCTGCCGTGGGTGGAGGTCCGCCAGGGGGACACGCTCTGGGCCATCGCCGACGTGCTCTCCGGAGGCGAAGATCCCGGAGCCGTGGTCGCGGAGATCAAGCGCCTGAACGGGCTCCCCGACTCGATCATCCATCCCGGCACGCGCCTCTATGTCCCGAGGGACATCGCCGGGGTGGTGCGCTGATCGGCGCGGATCCTGACGACGTCGTGCGGGTGGCAACGTCGTGCGGGTGGCAACGTCGTGCGGGTGGCAACGTCGAGGGTGTCGTCTCGTGAGGTGACAACGCCCAAGGCGGGCGGCGTGAAGGCGCTGCGGCGCGGTGCCTGCGGGATGGACCGAACAGGAAGCGGCCTGCGGTAACGTTGTGAGGTTTGTTCACGCCCGTGACCGTTAGCAATACATGTGACACGGCCGCGCCTCCATCCTGCCATCCGGGAAGGCCGACACGCCCGAGGCTCCAGATGACCGTGGGCTGATCAGCGACTTCAGCCGGATGGGCCCGCCCAACTTGCGTTCATGGTCGCGCGCTTCTACGGTTGGACCACAACATCTAGTAGTTACACCGATGTAGTTCACCACACCTTGTGTTTCCGTGACCGCTCCATGGCCAGCCGTGGAGCGTGCGTGAGCGTCCCGTCACAACCCATTTGCGTGTGTGGTGGCCGCAGGTCGAGGAGGCGAAGCGTGCACTGTCCGTTCTGTCGCCACCCTGACACCAGGGTCATCGACAGCCGCTCGACGGACGACGGCGCGGCCATCAGGCGCCGGCGCACCTGCCCGGAGTGCGGGCGCCGGTTCACCACGCAGGAGACCGTGCTGCTCATGGTGAGCAAGCGCAGCGGAGTGACGGAGCCGTTCTCGCGGGACAAGGTCGTCGCGGGCGTACGGCGGGCCTGCCAGGGAAGACCGGTCAGCGAGGACTCACTGGCGCAGCTCGGACAGCGGGTGGAAGAGGCCATCAGGGCCAAGGGTGCGGCCGAGATCCCCTCCAACGAGGTGGGGCTGGCGATCCTGGGCCCGCTGCGGGAGCTCGACGAGGTGGCCTACCTGCGTTTCGCATCGGTGTATCGCGGTTTCGAGAGCCTGGCGGACTTCGAGGCCGAGATCAAACAGTTGAAGGCGGAGAAGGGGGAGTCATGACGGAGACGGCCAGCGGTTCAGTAGCGCGCGGGGGCAAGCGTCCGCGTAAGGGGCTGAAGATGAAGCGGATCTTCACCAAGCCCGGCGTGCACCCGTATGACGAGATCCAGTGGGAGCGCCGCGACGTCGTCATGACCAACTGGCGCGACGGCTCGGTCAACTTCGAGCAGCGGGGCGTCGAGTTCCCCGCGTTCTGGTCGGTCAACGCGGCCAACATCGTGACCACCAAATACTTCCGCGGCGCCGTGGGCACCCCGCAGCGCGAGTGGAGCCTGAAGCAGCTGATCGACCGGGTCGTCGGCGTCTACACGCGTACCGGCATCGAGCACGGCTACTTCGCCGGCGACGAGGACGCCGAGATCTTCGACCACGAGCTGAAGCACGCGCTGGCGCACCAGGTGTTCGCGTTCAACTCGCCGGTCTGGTTCAACGTGGGCACCCAATCACCTCAGCAAGTAAGCGCTTGCTTTATCCTCTCCGTGGACGACCAGATGGAGTCGATCCTGGAGTGGTACAAGGAAGAGGGTGTGATCTTCAAGGGCGGCTCGGGGTCGGGGGTCAACCTGTCCCGGATCCGTTCCTCGAAGGAGTTGCTGTCGAGCGGTGGCACCGCGAGCGGGCCGGTGAGCTTCATGCGCGGCGCCGACGCGTCCGCGGGGACGATCAAGTCCGGTGGCGCCACCCGCCGGGCGGCCAAGATGGTCGTGCTCGACGTCGATCACCCCGACATCGAGGAGTTCATCGAGACCAAGGCGCGCGAGGAGGACAAGATCCGCGCGCTGCGGGACGCCGGGTTCGACATGGACCTGGGCGGCAAGGACATCGTCTCCGTCCAATACCAGAACGCCAACAACTCGGTGCGCGTCTCGGATGAGTTCATGCGGGCCGTCGAGAAGGGCGAGAAGTTCGGCCTGCGCGCTCGCCTCACCGGCGAGGTGATCGAGACGGTCGACGCCCAGGACCTGTTCCGCAAGATGGCCAAGGCCGCCTGGGAATGCGCCGACCCGGGTCTGCAGTACGACGACACGATCAACGACTGGCACACCACCCCGGAAACGGGGCGGATCACCGCCAGCAACCCGTGCAGCGAATACGTCCACCTGGACAACTCCTCCTGCAACCTGGCCAGCATCAACCTGCTGAAGTTCCTGAAGGACGACAACTCCTTCAACGTCGCCGACTTCGTCAAGCTGACCGAGCTGATCATCACCGCGATGGACATCTCGATCACGTTCGCCGACTTCCCGACCGAGAAGATCGGCGAGACCACGCGGGCGTACCGGCAGCTCGGCATCGGCTACGCCAACCTGGGTGCGCTGCTGATGGCGACCGGCCACGCCTACGACTCCGACGGCGGCCGTGCCGTGGCGGGGGCGATCACGTCGCTGATGACCGGCGTGTCCTACCGCCGCAGCGCCGAGCTGGCGGGGGTCGTGGGGCCGTACGACGGTTATGCCAGGAACGCCGAGCCGCACAAGCGCGTCATGCGCAAGCACTCGGCGGCGAATGACTCCATGCGCACGATCGGCTCGATGGACGCCAAGATCCACGCTGAGGCGTCGCGCCAGTGGGCGGAGTGCCTCAAGCTCGGCGAGAAGAACGGCTACCGGAACGCTCAGGCCAGCCTCCTGGCGCCGACCGGCACGATCGGGCTCATGATGGACTGCGACACGACCGGCATCGAGCCGGACCTGGCGCTGGTCAAGTTCAAGAAGCTCGTCGGCGGCGGCTCCATGCAGATCGTCAACCAGACGATCCCGCGGGCGCTCAAGCAGCTCGGCTACCAGCAGGAGCAGATCGAGGCCGTCGTCGAGTACATCGCCGAGCACAGCCATGTCATCGACGCGCCCGGCCTGCGCAAGGAGCACTACGAGGTGTTCGACTGCGCGATGGGCGAGCGGGCGATCGCGCCGATGGGACACGTCCGCATGATGGCGGCCACGCAGCCGTTCCTGTCCGGCGCCATCTCCAAGACGGTCAACCTGCCCGAGTCGGCCACGATCGACGACATCGAGCAGGTCTATATGGAGGGCTGGACGCTCGGGCTCAAGGCGCTGGCCGTCTACCGCGACAACTGCAAGGTCGGCCAGCCGCTGTCGGCCGGCAACGGCGCCAAGAAGGAAGAGGCGGCCAAGGAGCCCGAGGTCAAGGTCATCGAGATCAACCGGCCGACCCGGCGGCGCATGCCCAACCAGCGGCCGAGCATGACCACCCGCTTCACGGTGGGCGGCGCCAAGGGTTACATGACCGCTTCGTCCTACCCCGACGACGGGCTCGGCGAGGTCTTCCTCAAGATGTCCAAGCAGGGTTCGACCCTGGCGGGCGTCATGGACGCGTTCTCCGTCGCGATCTCCATCGGACTCCAGTACGGGGTGCCGCTGGAGACGTACATGAGCAAGTTCGTGAACATGCGGTTCGAGCCGGCGGGGATGACGGACGACCCGGACATCCGGATGGCCACGTCGGTGATGGACTACATCTTCCGCCGCCTGGCCCTGGACCACCTGCCCTACGAGGAGCGGGCGGCCCTGGGCATCTTCTCGGCGGCGGAGCGGGCCGCGCAGCAGCGCGGGGAGGACCCGGCGGCGTTGCAGGAGACGGTGGACCGCGAGGCGCTGGCCCAGTCGGCGCCGATCGAGCAGAAGCCGAAGGAGACCCACCCGGTTCCGGCGGCCCAGGAGGAGCTGACGCTGGAGAGCCACCAGCGCTTCACGGCCGACGCGCCGCTCTGCATGACCTGCGGCACCAAGATGCGTCCCGCGGGCAGCTGCTACGTCTGCGAGGGCTGCGGCTCCACCAGCGGCTGCAGCTGAAACAGCTCGGCGTGCGGTGTTTGCAGCGTGAGGGAAATTCGCCCGATCCCTTTATAAGGAACAAGCGCGAAGCGGTATGCACCAGGTAGATGACCATAGCGAAGCGGGTAGCCGATGCCGGCTCCCCGCTTCGCTATGGAGTTACTTGTGAGGGATGGATGAGCGATTGCTCGTCAGGCGAGGTCAGACGCTGACGGATCAGTGAGGTCGAGGACCCGTTTCGCCGCGTCAAGGAGTTGTTTATAGGTGATGACCTCGATTCGCGAGAGGTGGGAGTTGTAGACCCGGAGGGTCTCGTTGACTTGGACCTCAGAGAATTTGTCCTGGAAAGCAGGGTGGCCGATGACGAGAACAGCTGTGGCACGACGCGTGTCGACGCCGTGGCCGAGAATCTTGTCTCGGTTCTCATCAAGGAGTTTCAGATAATTCTGGGCCTGCACCACGCCTTTGTGGACTTCTTCGGTGGGGATCGTTGCTGTCCGATGGCTCTGGATGACCCTGACAGCGGCTCGTTTCAACTCGACCACATGCAGGACGCCGTCAGGGCGGAGCAAAGGGATGTCGAGTTCCAGGCCGCGGGTCAGTCGGCGGCGTAGGGACTGGCCGACGTACTCGCCTCCGAACAGCCACCATGCGCCGGTGATAGCTTTCTGGATTTGACGTTCTGAGCTGTACGGATGCTCGACCACCCGTCGGATCTCGGCCAGTTTTCTGCGGCGAATCTGGAGTTGCATGCCGGCGAGAACCGATTCAGCGTCGGCCCGAGTGAGGATCGCCCGTGACTCTGGCGGCAGGTCATCGGCGAGGCGGTTCGACGCGGTGAGCGGCCCGTATGATGAACGCCTAAGCAAAGTATCGGCCAGCCAGATGCTGGCTTCCTCGTCCAGTCGGCGGACCCGGTAGATTCCCGCCTCCCGATCCTCCACCACCTGGATCGATGCTCTGGCCAGCCGCCTGAAATACTCTCGTGCTTCGGCGACGCCGGCTTGTGGGTGCTCCTCGAGGAATTCGTCGAAGATCGACGAGATCGCCAGGTGCACGTTCGACATCACCAACTCGAACATGGTGAAATTACGGCTCATCGCCCCGTCGAGCAGCTGGTACTTGTTCTCCAGCTCAGGGTTCAACACCCTGCCTGTGGCATATCCAAGCGCGTCGTCGAGTCGGGCGGCCGACTCCAGGTCGTTCCCGGTCTCCGCCTGCCGGATCGCGAACCGGATGAGGTCCAGCATCGCGTTCCCGCCCCGATAGGAACTGCCGATGTGATCCAGGACGTCCTGAACAGCGGATTTGACCTGCGCGGACGTTGCGAGCGAGTGAGTGAGTTTCAGGAGCGACGCCAGGGTGGAGTCTGAACGTACTCTGTTTCTCCCCGCCATCACTCTCAGCCCCCTGTGTGGTTCGGACGTACTGTTCGCCGGACCACTGGACTCTGCCACATGCCCCCGACAGAACCCGGATGGAGATGTCGGCGTCGACGCGGCACCGCTGCAACGGCATCTTGCTGGCGCGATCGTTGGAGGAATACTGCACCTCTGGAAGAGGTGCACTCCCCCAGTATTCGCACGGCAATCGCGGAAGATCGGGGGGAGACGGCGGAGGCCGTCTCCCCCGGACTTCAGGTGTCGAGCACGTCGTGTAGCACGTCCGGCTTGTTGGTGATGATCCCATCCACTCGGTAGGTCAGCATCCGCCGCATGACGTCGGGGTTGTCCACCGTCCAGGCGAGGACCTGCATGCCGAGGCCGTGGACGCGGCGCACGTAGGACGCCGTGAGCGTGGTGTACGGCGGGTTGATCTGGTCGGCGAACGTCGCCAGCTCGGGCAGCTCGGCGGTGGAGGGCGTGCCGAGAAGCCCGATCGGCACATCCGGCAGCAGCCGGTGGAACCTCCGCATCGACTCGACGGTGAACGACTGCACCACCAGCCGCCCCGGCGCGAGCCAGCTTGAGTGGCGGCGCAGCTCGTCGGCGATGCGCTGCTCGATCCCCGGGTAGAGCTCCGGCTTCTTGACCTCCAGCAGCAGGCCCATGCCGGAGCCGCTCATCGCGCGGAGCGCCTCGCCCAGCGTGGGCACCGGCTCGCCGGCGTACTCGTCGCTGAACCAGGAGCCGGCGTCCAGCTTGCTGATCTGCGCGAGCGTGAGGTCGTCGACGTTCCACGGCGACAGGCCGGGGAAGACGCGCTCCACGTTGGTGGTGCGGGACAGGGTGGCGTCGTGCATGAGGACCAGCTCGTGGTCCTTGGTCTCCTGGACGTCGAGCTCGAACATGTCGGCCCGCTGCTTGCCTGCCAGCTCGAAGGCGGCGATCGTGTTCTCGGGAGCGTACGCGGACGCGCCTCGGTGCGCGACGTTGAGCACCGCCGGGGCGGCGGTGGCCGCGGTGGCGGGGGCTGCGAGAGCGGACAGGGCGGTGGCCAGGACGAGCACCAGACATCGGAACATGGGTCTCCTCAGGTGGAGAGGGGCCTACGGACCGACGGTGACAAGATTGCATGACCAACAGTTGAGAGAAGAGTAGACCCGCGATGCCGGGGTGATGAGCAAACGACACGCCCGGACGGGGCAAGGGGGATCACGCAGCGCGGACGATCTAGCCTGAATGTCGTGAGATCTGCCGGTACGCTGGTCATCCTCCTCTCCGCATGGTTCATGGCCCAGTTCGACTTCTTCGTCGTCAACGTGGCCGCCCCCTCCATCGAGCACGACCTGCACACCGGCCCCGCCGCCCTCGAGCTGATCGTCGGCGGCTACGCCTTCACTTACGCGGCCGGCATGATCACCGGGGGCCGCTTGGGCGACCGCTACGGCTACCGGCGCCTGTTCATCTGGGGCGTGGCCGCGTTCACCGTCGCCTCGGTGTTGTGCGGGATCGCCGTGAACCCGGCCCAGCTGGTCGCCGCCCGCCTCCTGCAGGGCCTGGCGGGCGCGGCGATGGTGCCGCAGGTGCTGGCCACGATCTCGGCCGTCTACCCGCCGGGGGAGCGGAGCAGGGCCGTCGGCTGGTACGGCGCGGTCGGCGGTCTGGGGTCGATCGCCGGGCAGGTGCTGGGCGGGCTGCTGCTGACGGCCGACGTGTTCGGCCTCGGCTGGCGGATCGTCTTCCTCATCAACCTGCCTGTCGGCCTGGTCGTCGTGCCGCTGGCCGCGTGGCTGCTGCCGCGGGTCGACACGGCCCGCCGGCCGAAGCTGGACCTGCCGGGCGCGGCGGGCCTGGCCGTGGGCCTGGGGCTGGTGCTGGTGCCGCTCGGCCTCGGTAACAGCCTGGGCTGGCCCGCCTGGACCTGGGTCAGCATGGCGGCGAGCGTCCCGGTGTTCGCGCTGACCTGGCGGTGGCAGCGGCTGCTCGGGGCGCGCGGCGGGCAGCCGGTGCTCGACCTGGCGCTGCTCAAGGTCCACTCCTACCTGGCGGGCGTCGGGTCGATCGTGGCCTTCATGGCGTACTTCGCCGCGTTCATGTTCACGCTGACGTTGCTGCTGCAGGGCGGGATGGGGCTGACGGCGTTCCAGGCGGGGCTGGCGTTCGCGCCGATGGGGGTGCTGTTCTCAGTCACCTCGGTGCTCGGGACGCGGCTGGTCGGGAGGTACGGGCTGATCGTCATCATGATCGGCGGCACGGTCACGGCGCTGGGGCTCGGCCTGCTGGTGGCCGCGGCCGGGCTCGGGCTGCCGTACGTCATGGCCGCGCTCGTGCTCGTCGGCGCCGGCAACGGCCTGATCCTGCCGCAGCTCATCGGGGCGGCTCTGGTGGAGGTCGAGCCGCACCAGGCCGGCATCGGCTCCGGCATGCTGAGCACTGCGCAGCAGTTCGCGGGCGCCGGCGGGGTGGCGGTGATCGGGGCGGTGTTCTTCGCGGTGGCGCGGGACGGCGGTCACGTGGCGGCCATGCGCTGGTCGGCCGCCATCGACCTGGGACTCGTGCTGATCGTGATCGCGACCGTGGCCTACAACAGGAGCCGGGCTAGAGGCCGAGTGCGGTCCCGTACAGGCGTGAGGCCCTGAGCCTGATCACCAGCCGCCGGTCGGTCACCATCTGCCGCAGGAACGCCGCCTCGTCGGTCAGGCCCGTCTGCATGGCGAGCAGCTCCATGCCCACTTCGTCCCCGGGCTCCGTGGTCACCGGCGACAGCTCCGCCTCGCCCTCGGCCACGGCGTACGACCAGAAGTCGTTGCTGGTCACGTAGAGAGCGCAGAGCGGGTCCTTGTGCAGATCCCGCACTTTGAGCCGGTCGGCGATGGTCGAGATCCGCACCACGCGCTGGCCCGGGTCCCACGTGTAGAGGACGGTGGACAGGTGGGGGTGGCCGCTGCTCTTGTTGGTGGCCAGCGCGCCGAAACGCTGCTGCCCCAGCAGCAGCGTCATCTCTTCGTCCGTCAGCGACCTCAGTCCCGCGCCCGGTTCGATTTCCTGCGGCACCTCATCGTCCTCCATCGGGGTTGGGGACGATTCACCCTATCCCAAGCTGCTGGTTGACGCGGCGCTCGCGCCGGGCAGGCCGCCCTGGTAAGCGCCGCTGAACGTCCACCGGGCCGCCACCCGGTCCCCGTCCACGATCGGGCCCACGTCCAGCGTGACCTTGACGTCGTCGAAGGGCGCGTGCCCTTGTCGCAGCGCCTCCACCAGCCCATCGGGTCCGTGCACGTCCATGCCGGGCCAGTGGCCGACGAAGCCGGGGGTGACGAGGTCGTGGGTGAGCTTGAAGTCTCCGTTCCACATCTCGAGCAGCCAGCGCTCGTACCGTTCCGCGATCATTCAGGTCCGCTACCCATTGCCCGATAAGTTACGAGTCGTGAATTTTGCTATTACTGGCGGATATGTCGTGCCCGTCGACAGTGCCCCCATCGACGGCGGCGTCGTTCTCATCGTGGACGGGAGGATCGCCGAGGTCGGCGCGGACGTGCGGATCCCCGACGGCTTCGAGGTCGTGGACGCCGCGGGCGGCTGGGTGCTGCCCGGCTTCGTCGAGGCCCACGGCCACCTGGGCGTGCACGAGGAGGCCGAGGGATGGGCCGGCAGCGACACCAATGAGATGACCGACCCCAACGGCGCCCGCCTGCGCGCACTCGACGCGATCAACCCGGCCGACCTCGCCTTCGCCGACGCCCTCTCCGGCGGCGTGACGACCGCGGTGATCAAGCCGGGCTCGGGCAACCCCATCGGCGGCCAGACGGTCGCGGTCAAGTGCTGGGGCAGGACAGTCGACGAGATGCTGATCAAGGAGCCGGTGAGCGTCAAGAGCGCGCTCGGCGAGAACCCCAAGCGTGTGTACGGCGACCAGAAGAAGCTGCCCTCCACCCGCCAGGGGGTCGCGGCGGTGATCCGCGACGCGTTCATGAAGGCCCAGGACTACAAGGCCAGGAAGGCCGCCGCGGCGGACGAGGGCAAGCCGTTCGACCGTGACGGCACGTTGGAGGTCCTCGTCCGCGTCCTGGACGGCGAGCTGCCGTGGTGCCAGCACACGCATCGGGCCGATGACATCGCCACCGCGCTGCGGCTGGCGGCCGAGTTCGGCTACCGCCTGGTGATCAATCACGGCACCGAAGGGCACCTGCTGGCCGACACGCTGGCCGCCAGGAACGTCCCCGTGATCATCGGGCCGCTCTTCACCAGCCGGTCGAAGGTCGAGCTGCGGCAGCGCTCGCTCCGCAATCCCGGCATCCTGGCGCGGGCCGGGGTCGAGCTGGCCATCACCACCGACCATCCCGTCGTGCCGATCCACTTCCTCGTCCACCAGGCCACGCTGGCGGTCAAGGACGGGCTCGACCGCGACGCCGCGCTGCGGTCGATCACCGTGAACCCGGCCCGCATCATGGGCATCGACGACCGGGTCGGCGCGCTGCGGCCGGGGCTCGACGGCGACGTGGTCATCTGGTCCGGGGATCCGCTGGACGTCATGAGCCGGGCGCTGAGAGTGTTCATTTCCGGCCGGGAGGTGTATTCGTACACGGAGGGTGAGCCCATCGTGGCGGATCCGTACTACCGAGATTCAAGTCACCGTTAAGCGTCTGTAGATGCGCGGCGCGCATAGTGGGCGGATCGGACGGGAAGAGAGGCGCCAACCATGACTGCTCCTTTGCTTGCTCAGCGACCCAGCAAGGCGCTGGTGATCGGCTTGGTCGTCTCGGGAATCCTCGCGCTGCTCGTGCTGGCCGTCATGCTGATCTCGGGCGGGCCCGCCGGGTTCGCGTTGTCGGCGGTGCTCGCGGTGGCGCCGCTGCCGGTGCTGCTGGCCGCGGTGCTCTCCCTTGATCGGCTGGAGCCGGAGCCGAAGCTGCATCTGGCGTTCGCGTTCGCGTGGGGTGCGGGGGTGGCCGTCGTGGTCGCCGTGGGGTTCACGCTGCTCGGCCAGCAGTTGTTCGTCAGGGCCGGCTACGGCGCCGCGGTCGCCGAGAACATGGGCACCGTCCTGCTCGCCCCCGTGATCGAGGAGGCGCTCAAGGGCTCGGCGCTGCTGCTGCTCCTGCGCAGGAGGCGCGAGATCGACGGCCTGACCGACGGAATCGTGTACGCCTCCATGGCGGGCCTGGGCTTCGCCGCGGTCGAGAACGTCGGCTACTACCTGCTCGCGTTCGGCGAGGACGGCGTCGGCGGTGCGATCCAGCTGTTCGTGTTGCGCGGCCTGATCGACCCGCTCGGCCACCCGGTCTACACCTCGATGATCGGCCTCGGCGTCGCCTACGCGCTGACGAGCCGCTCGCCCGCCAGGTTCGCCGCGATCCCGCTCGGCTATCTCGGCGCGGTCTTCCTGCACGCGCTCTGGAACGGCTCGGCCACCACGGGTTCGCTGGCCTGGCTGGGCGTGGCGTACCTGGTGATCATGGCGGCGCTCGTCCTGCTGATCGTCGTGACCGTCGTCGAACGCCGCCACCTCGTCGGCAAGATGGCCGTCTACCTGCCCGGCTACCGGCCCACCGGGCTCGTCACCGACCAGGACGTCCGGATGCTCAGCACGTTGTCGGCACGCAAGGCGGCCCGCAGGTGGGCCAGGGGAGCAGGGCTCGGCCGGGCCATGAGCGACTATCAGCAGGCGGCGACCGAGCTGACCATGCTGCACCTGCGGGCCGAACGGCGGGGCATGGACCCGGCCAGGTTCGCGGTGGAGCGGGACGCCTACCTGGGGGCGATGGCGCACGCCCGCCGCTGGTGATCAGCGGGGCAGCAGGAACTTCGACAGGTGGGCGAGCACCGCGTCCGGCTGCTCCTCGGCCAGGAAGTGCCCGCACTCGGGGATCTCGGCCCCGCGCACGTCCAGGGCGTAATCCCGCCAGATGTCCAGCACCGGCACGCTGCTCGGCAGCCCGGCGGCGCCCCACAGCGCGAGGACCGGCATCTCCAGCCGCCAGCCCGCGTCCCAGTCGGCGTCGTCGTGCTGGGCGTCGTGCGGGAACGAGGCCCGGTAGTCCTCGAACCCGGCCCGCAGCGCGCCCGGCTGCTCGAACGCACGCACGTACTCCTCGACGTCCAGCCGTGAGCGCTGCACCGCCCACTTCTCGAAGAAATAGCCCAGGTAGCCGCGGACGTCCTGGCCCGCCAGCCGCTCCGGGAGATCGGGCTGCAGGTGGAACGTCCAGTGCCAGGTGCCCGACGCCAGGCCGCTCGTCATGTCGAACCTGCGCCACATTTCCCTGGTCGGGATGATGTCCATGACCACGAGCCGCTCCACCTCGCCTGGGTGGTCGAGCGCGTAGCGGTGGGCGACCCTGGCGCCCCGGTCGTGGCCGGCGAGCACGAGCGTGGAGTGGCCGAGCGAGCGCGCCAGGGCGCGGATATCGGCAGCCATCGTGCGCTTGTCGTAGCCGGCGACCGGCTTGTCCGTGCGGCCGTACCCGCGCAGGTCGGGGGCGACGACCGTGAAGTTGCCGGCCAGGGCGGGGATGAGCCGCCGCCAGCAGTGGGAGGTCTGCGGCCAGCCGTGCAGCAGGACCAGCAGCGGTCCCTCGCCGCCGATCAGGTAGTGCATGCGCAGGCCGTCGAGGTCGGCCATCCGCGACTCGATCGTCGGTTCAGTCATTGACCTCATGATGCCGCACGCTGCGGATTTTGGTCCCAATCCCTGACAAAATCATCAGGGAAACCCTCGAAGGGAGATCACATGAGCTGGGCGGAGATCGGGTCCGAGGCTGAGCTGCGCGAACTGCTGGGGGAGGTCATGCCGAGGGCGGCCACCAAGGAGCGGGTACGCCTGCACGAGCGTGACCGGCAGTGGCTGGCGGCCTCGCCGTTCTGTCTGATCGCCACCTCCGACGACCAGGGCAACTGTGACGTCTCGCCCAAGGGCGACCCCGCCGGGTTCGTCCACGTCATCGACGACGCCACGATCGCCATCCCGGACCGCCCAGGGAACCGCAGAGCGGACGGATTCCTCAATATTCTGAAAAATCCGCATGTAGGGTTGGTCTTTCTCATCCCCGGCCGCAATGAGACCCTCCGCATCAACGGCCGGGCGCGGCTCGTCCGCGAAGCCCCGTTCTTCGATGAGATGATCGTCAAGGGTCACCGCCCGCATCTCGCCCTCGTCGTGGAGATCGAGCAGATCTTCTTCCACTGCGCCAAGGCGTTCCTGCGCTCCGGGCTGTGGAAGCCGGACACCTGGGGCGGCGACGACCTGCCCTCGCACGCGCGGCTGGTCAAGGACGTGCAGGCAGTGCAGGAGAGCCTTGAAGAGCTCGAGAGCTACTACGGCGAGACGTACGCCAAGAAGCTGTACGCCTCCTGACCTGCGACGACCCAGGCCGCACGTCGGCCTGGGTCGTCCGGTGGGGCTAGGCGGCAGGCGTGGGACCGCCGGGGAAACGGATCACATTCCTGCCGGTGTAGGCCCGCAGATCGATCACCTTGGGATCTGCGGGCGGCTTGCGGCGGTCTGCCGACCGAATGTCGCGGACCTTGTGCCTGGCAACGTGTGGCGGCACCGCCACAAGCCTCTTCATCGTGAGCCCCCCGTGATGTTCTTGTTATCTATGTTATCTACAGATACCCCCGTAAGTTTGCTGTAAGGAGCAAGTCAGTAGGGAAGCCTGCGACCTGCTGGTGAACGCAGGTCCAACTCCATGGCGGGCCGCGGACGCCGCCTGGCCGTCGCCTTGGTGACTTTGACGCGTTTCACGGTGTGTCCCCCTTCCGAAGCGCGTCGTTCTCCTTTCACGACTGTGCGCCGCGCCGTTTGGCGACGGCTTGGCGGGCGCTTGCCACCCGCCATGCGCGCCAACCTAGCTCCAGTGCCGGTCCGGCTCAATGCATTTCTACGAGGTCAGGTACCGGGCGTGAGCCGGGCGGTGACGCCGATCCGGTTCCAGGCGTTGATCATGGCGATCGCCGCGCCGCCACCATCCACAACCGCTCGTCGCTCTCGCCCGCCTTCTTCATGTCGCGGCTGTGCATGTCCACGCAGTAACCGCAGCCGTTGATCTGGCTGGCGCGCAGCTTGACGAGCCCGATGGTGCCGGCCGGCAGCTCGCTGTCGTGAAGGATCTTCTCCACCGCCAGGAATCAACAGGACGGGGTAGGCCGCCCGGTTGTGACAGCTTCGGAGGAAAACCTTGGATGCCGCGGTCAGCCCAGGCAGTTGCCCCAGGACTGACGGCCGCCCCACGCCTCGACCCGGCCGGCGGGGTCGCGGGTCCAGCCGGCGTAGCGTACGCACTTCCAGCTCCCGTCGAGGTGGCCGGTCTCGGCGTAGTAGCGGTACTTCTGCTCGTCCTGCGACTTGCCGCCGCCCTTCACCTCGAGGTAGGCGCCGGTCACCGAGCGGATGCCCTGGTAGACGGTCTTGATCGCGGCGACGCAGTTCTTGCCGGAGCGCTTGTTGTACATGAGGTACACGTGTCCGAACACGGCGCCGCGCGTCTTCATCGCCCGGTGCCCGTCCTTGACGCGGTGGAAGCCGGGGCCGCAGATGCGCTCGGGCGTGTAGCGCGCCGTGGCGGCGTAGGCGGAGGAGGGAAGGGCGGCGATCCCGGTGGCGACCAGAGCGGCCGCGATGACCGTTCGCGTGAGCACGGTTTTCCCTTCGACAGGGGATATAGGGACATCGATGATCTTTACTGTGACTTGACCGTAATTGCAAGGGGGTTGGATGCCGCTCATCGCGGTTTGCGCGGCCTGGGCCGTGTTCTGGGGCTCCTGGTCGGCCCTGCTGCCCGCCATCAAGCTGGAGCTGGGCATCTCGGCGGGCGACCTCGGGCTGGCCCTGAGCGCCGTACCAGTGGGGGCCCTGCCCGCGATGGCGTTCACCGGGCGGCTGGCACGGGGGCGGGAGCGGTCTGCCCTGATGGTGACCACGACGTTGTTCGCGCTCAGCGTGGCCTGCGTCGGCCTGGTCGGCTCGCTCTGGCAGCTGGGGGCGGCGTTGCTGCTCGTGGGCGCCGCCAGCGGCGCGCTGGACATCGCGCTGAACCTGGCCACCGGGCGGGTCGAACGCGAGAGCGGCCGTCGGCTCTTCCAACTGGTGCACGCGGCGTTCCCCGTCGGGGTCATCGCCGCCGCCCCGGCCACTGGGCTGGCCCGCTCGCTCGGGTACGGCGCCGGCGCGGTGCTCGCGGCCATCGCGGTGATCGTGGTCGTCACGTCGTTGTCGCTGCTGGCGCTGCCCATGAGACGTACGGCAGCCGAAGCCCCCTCGCACGCCGGCAGGCGCGGGCTCTGGGGGGTCGCAGCCGTGCTCGGGGCGCTGGCAGCCTGTGTGCTCATCATCGAGAACTCGGTCGAGCAGTGGTCGGTGTTGCTGCTGGAGGACCATCGCGGCGCCACGCCGCTCGTGTCGAGCGCCGCGCCCGCGGTCTACATGGGGGCGCTCACCGCCGGGCGGCTCATCGTGCAGGCGCTGCCGCGGGTGCCGCTCAGGGCGATGTACCTGGTGGCGGGGGCGGGTGGCGGGGCGGGCATCGCGCTGGCCGCGCTGGGCGGCACCGTGGTGATCTCCATGGTGGGGTTCGCGGTGACCGGGCTGGCGCTCGGGCCGCTGGTGCCCGCCCTGCTCAGCCGCTCGGCCGCCGACGATCCGAGCGGGACGCTGGTGTGGGGGGTGTCCACGATCTCGTACACCGGCTTCGTGGTCAGCCCGCTGCTCGTGGCCGGTTTGAGCGGGTGGTTCGGCCTGCCCGCGGCGCTGGCCGCGCTCGGGCTGCTGGGACTGCCGCTGGTAGCCCGCTTCGCGGTGGAACGTTCGTGACGAGCGGAGACGGCCTGATTATGGTGATGCTTTGGGGAAAGGAGAGCACGGAACGGGGTATCCCCCCGGGCGGACACGACTGCAAAGGGGATCACCATGGCTGTCTGCGAGAGCTGCGGCAACGATTACGACATGGCGTTCGAGGTGCACGCGCAGGGATCGGTGCACACTTTCGACTGCTTCCAGTGTGCGATCGAGGCCATGGCACCGGTGTGCGAGCACTGCGGCACCAAGGTCATCGGGCACGGGGTCCAGGCCGGTGACCACTGGTATTGCTGCGCCCACTGCGCCCGTGAGGAGGGCACCAAGGGCATCGTCGACCGCGTCATGGCGGGCACCACGTCCTAGGGTTTCAGGAGGCCGCGCACGCGGGCGACGGCCTCCTCCAGCGGCCCTTGGGGCACCGGCGCGTCGAGATCCAGGGCGATGTCGCCGTTTCTGGCCTCCCAGACGCCTGCCACCCGGCCCTCGTGGACGACCACGGGGGAGATCCAACCTGCCTGCCGGCTGACCTTGGGTTTGAGCGACGGCGGGAGGAGCGGGGCCAGCGTGCGCGGGGCGGCCAGAATGTATTGATCGAAGCCCGGCAGCAGGTGGACCTCGGCGGACGGCCGGGTGCCTGCCAGGTCGTCCAGGTGCTCCTTCAGCGCCGGCAGGGTCGTCCCGTCCTCGGTCTCGACCTCGGTCAGCTCCGGCGCCAGGTCGCGGAACCAGCCCTTCAGCACGGCCTTCCTGGCCACGCCGCCGAACAGCCAGGTGTCGAACATCTCCGGCGTCGCCGGGCCGTGCGCGCCGAGGAACGCCCGCGCCACGCGTACGCCCGCCTCCTCGAACGGCGGCGGCTCGGAGGGCCAGCCGGGGATCCAGGCGCGCGGGGCGGTGAACGTCACCTTGCCTTCGCGGGGCGGGCCGTAGCACAGCTCGCCCAGGCGGCTGAGCGGCTTGAGCAGCGCGCCCCAACCGGAGGTGAGCGCCTGCCGCAGGTGAGCGTCGCCGGTCACCGCCACCACAGCGTCGACCAGCTCCTCGCGGGTCAGCGGGCGCCCAGCCCCATCGCTCAGCGCCTGCGGGACCGCCTCGATGATCGCCGCGATCTCGGCGGCGGTCACCCCGTGGCCGCGTTGCCACGACCCCTTCTCCCAGAACCGCAACGTGCTCAGGGCGGCGCAGTATCCGGCCAGCTCGTCGGCGGGGACGAGATGGAGGGTGCCGCGCATGATCCACGTCTTGGCGAGTGTCCGGTCGGTCCACAGGGCGCGATCGATCTCGCCGGGCTCGGGCTTGGCGCTCCTGACCGCCACCGCCAGCTGCGCCGATGACGGGACCTGGGTCTGCACGCCGCACAACCTCCGGGCCACGCTCACGGCGTCGGGCCCGCCGGCTCCGCTCACGAACTGCCTGCGCAGGCGCCACGCGAGGATCTGCGCCCAGGTCACCTTCGTCGTCACTCGCCCTTTGTACACCTGCCCACCGACAATCCCGCCGCGACGGGCTGTCCGGCCCCGGTGCCCCGCAAGGGTCAGCGCATGAAGCCGATGTTCTCGTAGCGGAGGTCGTAGAAGCCGCGCGCGCCCGCGTTGGCCAGCGTCGCCTTGGTCGCGACCAGCTGCGGCCGCTGGTAGAGCGGCAGCACGTTCACCTCCTGCCAGATCAGCTCATCAGCGGCGTTGGTGGCCGCGCGCGCCCGCACCGGGTCGAGGCTCTGCGCGGCCCGGCTCATGGCCTGGTCGATGGCCGCCGACCCGGTACGCCCGAAGTTCGCGTTCCACGTCTTCCCGTCGGGCGAGTTCGCGTAGATCCCGTAACTGCTGGACACCGGGAACGGCGTCCCGATGTAGGCGAACGGCGTGATGTCGAAGTTCCCGGGGATCACGTAACTGGTGAAGAAGTCGTCACTCGGGACCGCCTTGATCGTCAGCTTCACCCCGATCTGCGCGAGCATGCTCTGCGCCAGTTCCCCTTCCGCCTTGCTGATCTGCACCCCCGACGGCACCACGAACCGCAGATCCAGGGTCTTGCCGTTCTTCTGCCTGACCGCACCGTTCAGCTTCCACCCGGCCGCGTCCAGCAGTTGCCGCGCCCGCTGAGGGTTGTACACCCCCAGCGCCCCCGCGTTGTCCTGGTAGCCCTCCTGGGTGTTCATGAAGAAGTGGTTGTTCAGCAGCGCGATCGGCCAGTTCAGCCCCTGCAGGTCGGACTGCGCGATGGCCTGGCGGTTGATGCCCAGCTGGATCGCCTGCCGCACGTTCCGGTCCCGCAGCAGCTCGCTCGACCCGTTGAAGGTGAAATGCCGGAAGTCAGGCCCCGCCGCCTGGCGTACCTGTGCCCCTGCCGTGGCCTTGGCCCGCGCGTAGTCGGGGGCGGACGGGCCTATGTCGATGATGTCGAGCTCGCCGTTGCTGAACGCCCCGATCAGCGAGTCCTGCTCGGACGCCCGATAAATGATCTTGTCGAGCTTGGCCCGCTCACCCCACCAGGCATCGTCCCGGACCAGCGTGATCGTCTTGGCCGTCTGGTCGAACCCTCCGAACTTGAACGGCCCGGCCGTCACGGGGATCTTGTTCAGCCAGGCGGTGTTGAACGCCTCCGGCGTGCGGTTCGTGGCAGCGGGCAGCAGCGGCCCGAAGAGCGCCTGCCAGTCGCTGAACGGCCGGGCGAACGTGACGACCACCTCGAAGTCGTCCTTCCCTCGCGCCACCTTCTTGATGTCCTGGTAACCGGTGGCCGAGACGATGCGGTAGGCCGAGTCCCGCCCGTTCAGTGCCTGCCATTGCGCCTGGTAGTCGGCCCACGTGATCGGCCGCCTGTCGGACCAGCGTGCCTTCGGGTTCAGTGTGTACGTCACCACCTGCTCGGGCCGCTGATCGCTGACCTTCGCGTCCAGCACGTAGTCCCGGTTGACGGAGATCTCCGCCTTCTCGTCCGACACGAACGGTGACGGCAGCAGCGCGTTGCTCACCGAGGCCGCCACGGCCAGGTTGCCGTCCACGTGGTTCCTGTTCCACTGCGCGGGGAACTCGTTGATCCCCCACCGCAGCGTTCCCCCGTCCTTGACCTTGTCGCGCGGCTGCGTGTTGATGTCGAAGGCCTTGACCGTATGGTCGTCGCCGGCTCCATCCCTGGTCCCAGGGCCGTTTCCCGCCCCGCCGCCGCACCCTCCCAATGCCACGACAACGGCGGCGGCCGTGACAAGACGTGCTGCTTTCATCGAGCGATTCCTCCTGGTCTATACGACTTCACGCCGCTCGGCGTAGTGGCAGGCCGCGCCCTGGTCCTCGCCCAGCGGCCGCACCTCGGGCTCGACGTCCACGCAGCGCTTGCGCTCTTCGTCGGTCAGCTCGGCACGGAACTTGGGGCACCTGGTGCGGAAACGGCAGCCCGTCGGAGGGTGGGCCGGGCTGGGCAGGTCGCCGTGGAGCAGGATGCGCCGCCGTGACCGCTCGCGTACCGGATCGGGCAGCGGGATCGCCGACAGCAAAGCCTGCGTGTACGGATGCGCCGGGGCCTCGTAGACAGTATCCACCTGGCCGATCTCGGCGATCTTGCCGAGGTGCATCACCGCGACCCGGTCGGCGATGTAGCGCACCACGGCCAGGTCGTGCGCCACGAACAGATAAGACAGCCCGAGCCTGGCCCTCAGGGCGTCAAGCAGATTGATCACCCCGGCCTGGATCGACACGTCGAGTGCCGAGACGGGCTCGTCCAGCACCAGCAGCTGGGGCTCCAGCGCGAGCGCCCTGGCGATGCCGATGCGCTGCCGCTGCCCGCCCGAAAAGTCCTGCGGGTAGCGGGCGGCGTGCGAGAGGTCCAGCCCGACCAGGGACAGCAGCTCGGCGACCCGGCGTCCGGGGGCGCGCCGCCCGTGGGTGCGCAACGGCTCGGCCAGGATGTCGTGCACGGTCATGCGCGGGTCGAGCGAGGCCATCGGGTCCTGGAAGACGACCTGCATGTCACGCCTGATCGCGGTGCGCTCCCCTCGGCCGAGCCGGGCCGTGTCGTGCCCGAGCACGACGATGCGGCCCTCCTGCGGCTTGGCCAGCTCGAGTATCTGCGTCAGCGTGGTCGTCTTGCCGCTGCCCGACTCGCCGACCAGCCCGAGCGTCTCGCCCTCCCGTACGTCGAACCCGATCCCGGCCACGGCGTGCACGGTGCCCACCCGGCGCTTGAACACCGCCCCGCGCACCAGTGGATAGTCCTTGACCAGGCCGCGGACCTCCAGCACCGTGCGCTCGCCGCGCGCCGCCCGGGCCTCCCGCGGCCCCACCGGCTCCGCGAGCCCCGGCGGATGCACTTCGTCCCACCGGATGCACGCCGCCCCGTGCCCGGCTCCCACCTCGAACAGCGGCGGCTCTCCCTCGTCGCACGCGTCCACCTTCATCGGGCAGCGCGGCGCGAACGGGCACCCCGGCGGCAGCGCCGCGGGCGAGGGCGGGTTGCCCTCGATCGGCACGAGCGGCCGCCGCCCGCCCCGGTCCACCCGCGGCACGGAGCCCAGCAGGCCCACGGTGTACGGCATGCGTGGCCCGTAGTAGATGTCGTCCACGTCGCCCACCTCGACCGGGCGCCCGGCGTACATGACCAGCACCCGGTCGGCGAACCCGGCGACCACGCCGAGATCGTGCGTGATCATGATGATGGCGGCGCCGGTCTTCCGCTGCGCCTTCTTGAGCACCTCCAGCACCTGCGCCTGGATGGTGACGTCGAGCGCCGTGGTCGGCTCGTCGCAGATGATCACGTCGGGGTCGTTGGCGATGGCCATCGCGATCACCACGCGCTGCCGCATGCCTCCGGAGAACTCGTGCGGGAAGGCCAGCGCCCGCTCGGCCGGATGCGGGATGCCGACGAGCTCCAGCAGCTCGATGGCCTTGACCAGGGCGGTCTCCTTGCTGACCCGCTGGTGCACGCGCACGGCCTCGGCGATCTGGTCGCCGACCCGGTAGACCGGGGTGAGCGCCGACAGCGGGTCCTGGAACACCATCGACATGGTCTTGCCGCGCAACGCGGTCAGCTCCCGTTCCGGGGCCCCGATCAGCTCCTTGCCGTGCAGCCGCACCGATCCGGTGACGCGTGCGCCGGGCGGCAGCAGCCCCATGACGGCCGCCGAGGTGACGGACTTGCCCGAGCCGGACTCGCCCACGATGCCGAGGACCTCGCCGGGGCGTACGGAAAAGCTGATCCCGCGCACCGCCGGCACGTCGCCGAACGCCACGTTGAGGTCGGTCACCTCGAGGACCGGGCTCATCGTTTGGCCGCCGGGTCGAAGGCGTCGCGCAGGGCGTCGCCCATGAGGTTGACTGCGAGCACCGTGACCACCAGCAGCCCGGCCACGAACCAGAACGTCCACGGCGCGTACGTGGCCGTCTTGGAGCCGTCGGCGATGAGCGTGCCGAACGACACGTCCGGCGGCTGGATGCCGAACCCGAAGTACGACAGCGAGGTCTCGGTGAGTATCGCCGCGCTGACGTTGAGCGTGGCGTCCACGATCAGCAGGGACGCCAGATTGGGGATCACGTGCCGGAACACGATCCGCGCCGGGGGCACCCCCATGTAGCGGGCGGCCTGGATGAACTCCCGCTCCTTCAGGGAGATGGTCATCCCCCTGACGATCTTCGAGGTGACCATCCACAGGAACAGTGCGAGCATGAGCACGAACAGCGGCCACTGCCCCGACTCGAACAGCGGCGACATGATCGCCAGGATGAGGAATCCCGGCAGCACGAGCAGCAGGTCGGTCATCCAGCTCAGCACCCGGTCGGTCCAGCCCAGGAAGTAGCCGGCGAACGCCCCGACCACGGCCGCGAGCGCCGTGGACACCAGAGCCGCCAGCAGGCCCACGACCAGTGATTTCTGCATTCCGCGCAGGGTCAGCGCGTAGACGTCGGCGCCGGTCTGGAGCGTTCCGAACCAGTGGGAGGACGACGGCGGCTGCAGGAACGCCGTGAAATCCTTGTCCGTGTAGCTCCACCGGCTGAACAGCGGGCCGGCGAACGCCAGCACGAACATCACCACCAGCACCACGAACCCGGCCACCCCCTGACGGGAGCGGAAGAACCGCCCGGCGACCACCCGCACCCGCGATGGATAGGTGACCATGACGCCGTCGGACAGCTCCTCGGCCACCTCCTCCTCGTGCAGCGTCATCAGGCCCGCACCCTGGGATCGAGGGCCGCGCGCAGCAGGTCGGCGGCCAGAGAGGCGCACAACACGGCGATCGCGGCCAGGAGGGAGATGGCCGCGACGGTGTTGACGTCGTTGGTGAAGATCGAGTTGATCAGCTGCTCGCCCAGCCCGTGCCAGCCGAAGATCTTCTCCGTGAACGTCGCCCCCGTCAGCAGCGCGCCGAACATGAACGCGAAATAAGTCACCACCGGGATCAGCGCGGTCCGCAGCGCGTGCGTGACGAGCGCCCTGCGCCTGCTCAGCCCCTTGGCCATGGCCGTGCGCAGGAAGTCGGCGCCGAGCACGTCGAGCATCATGTTGCGCTGATAGCGGCTGAAGACCGCGATGAGACCGACCGACAGCGAGATCGTCGGCAGAATCAGGTGCTGCAGCCGGTCCACCACCTGACCCCAGAACCCGGCGCCAAGCCCGTCGCTGTATTCGCCGCTGACGAGGAACACCTGGCGGCCGAAGACGTGCTCGTTGGCCCAGGTGGCCACCAAGATCATCATGTTGGCCAGGACGACCACCGGGACCGCGAGGACGACGAACGACAGGCCGGTCGAGAGCCGATCGAACCACCCGTATTGCCGGACCGCCGCCAGCGCCCCGACGATCACCCCGAGCGCGCTGCCGCACAGCAGCCCCAGCATGACCAGCCGGAACGTGACGCCCACGCGCCGCTTGAGATCCTCATTGACGGGCGAGCCCACGACCGTTTTGCCGAAGTCGCCGCGGAGCACCCCGGTGCCCCAGGTGGCGTAACGCTGCAGCAGGGGTGTCTTGTCGTTGAGATTGAGCGCGGTGAGCTGGGCGTCGACCACGGCGGGCGGCGGTTTGGGCGTGCGGTCGGCGTAGTTGGAGCGCGGGTCCAGGGCCGTGGCCGCCAGGAGGTAGGCGAGGCTGGCGGCCACCGCGACGAGCACGACGGACGAGAGCAGCCTGCGGACCAGAAACCCGGCCATCGCCTCCCCCTCTGACGCGCACGGCATGTAGTCATATAGCTACACCATGTGAGCGGTGCTGTGCACGCAGCCGGGGTAAGTCAGCGTCCGGAAAGCTCGTCCACCGCCGTGGCGACGTCCTCGCTCGTGATCGTGGTCAGGTCGGCGGAGCTGGCGGACCCGCCGCGCGCGGCGTGCGCGGCCAGTCGCACGTCGCGGCGCATGGCCGCGCGCTCGAACAGGGACCTGGCGAAGCGGCCGTTGCCGAGCCCGTCGATCAGCCGCTCCTCGCACACCCAGGCGAACACCTCGTCGAGGTTGCGCAGGGCGTCCTCGTCGAACGTGTCGCCCGACTTCTCGGCGAGCAGCACCGCGATCTCGGTCAGCTCCTGCGGCGAGTAGCTGGGGAAGGCCACCCGCTGGTTGAACCTGCTGGCCAGACCGGGATTGGTGGCCAGGAACGCGTCCATCTCCCGCTCATAGCCGGCCAGGACGATGACGAGCCGGTCGCGGTCGTCCTCGGCCCGCTTGAGGAGGGTCTGCACGGCCTCGGAGCCGAACGCGTCGCCGCCTTGGTAGCCGGGGTTGACCAGGCTGTAGGCCTCGTCGATGAACAACACCCCGCCGAGCGCCCGGTCGACCAGCTCGTTGGTCTTGATCGCGGTCGCGCCGAGGTGCTGGCCGACCAGGTCGGCCCGGTGTGCCTCGACCACGTCCGGCCGGGCCAGCAGGCCGAGCGCGGCGAAGATCCGGCCCAGCACCCTGGCGACGGTGGTCTTGCCGGTGCCGGGCGGGCCGGCGAACACGAAATGCCGCATCTGCTGCGGCGTCGGCAGGCCGCGCTCCTGGCGCATCCGCGCCACCTGCAGCTGGGCGGCGATCGCGTGCACCTGCCGCTTGACAGGCGCCAGGCCCGCCATCCTGTCGAGATCGGCCAGCGCCTCCTCGAGCGTGGGCGTGGCGACATAGCCGCGGAAGCGCGCGGTCAGCTCCTCGAACGCCTTCGTCACGTCGGCCGTCGTGGTCGTGACCAGATCCTGTGTGCTCGGCGTGCCGCCGGCGCCCACCACGCGCACGTCGCGGGCCTGCGCGGCGGCCTCGACCAGGCTGCGCGCGAACCTGGCGTTGCCGAGCTCGTCGACCAGGCCGCGCCGGTGCACGTCCTCATATCTGCTGAGCAGCACGCGCCGGGTCTCGGCGTCCATCGTGTCGCCCCTGCGCCGCTGGAGCAGCTCGGTGACCTCGACCAGCTCGGCGGGGGAGTAGCCGGGGAAGCGCACCCGGGTGGCGAATCTGCTGGCCAGGCCCGGGTTGCTGGACAGGAACCCGCTCATCTCCTGCTCGTAGCCGGCCAGGATGATGATCACCCGGTCGCGGTCGTCCTCGGCCCGTTTGAGCAGGGTCTGCACGGCCTCGGCCCCGAACCGGTCGGGCTGGCCGTCGGAGGAGTTGACCAGCCCGTAGGCCTCGTCGATGAACAACACCCCGCCGAGCGCCCGGTCGACCAGCTCGTTGGTCTTGATCGCAGTCGCGCCCAGGAACTCGCCCACCAGGTCGGCCCGCTGCGCCTCCACCACGTAGGGGGTCTCCAGCAGACCGAACGCGTAGAAGATCTTGGCGAGTGCGCGGGCCACGCTGGTCTTGCCGGTGCCCGGCGGACCGGCGAACACGAAGTGCCTGGTGGGCCGCTCGGCGGTGTAGCCGGCCTCGGCGCGCAGCCTGGAGGCCTCGATGGAGGCGGCGATGGAGCGCACCTGCTCCTTGACCGGGGCCAAGCCGATCATGCTCTCCAGCTCCCCGAGCGCCTCCTCCACGGAGATCTGCGGCGGCGCGCCGCCCCTGTCGTGCGCCGACTCCGGCCTGCCCTCGCGCACCCTGACCCGGACCTGCTCCTCCACCGCGGCGTTGGCCGCCTTCGCCTGGCGGGCGAGCACGAATCGGTAGACGAGCACGGCCAGCGCCGTGGCGTAGCCCGTCCACACGGAGACGGTGGGCGACACGGGCGACAGCGCGGCGGCGAGCATGCCCGCGGGAATGAGCGCCACCAGCGTGGTCACCCACGGCGTCACCCACCGGATGAGATGCGCGGCGGCGGCCACGAGGAGGGCCAGCCCGACCATCAGATGCACGGCCATGGAGCCGGGCGGATAGAGCGCTTGGAACAGATACAAAGCCACCACGCCCCAGCCCACGACCACCAGCGAGGTGGCGGCGGCGCGGGGGAAACGCATGGTCAGCGCGATGAAGGCGAGGAGCACCAGCGTGGTGACGAAGGTCGCGCCCAGGTTCCAGCCGAGCGCGGCGCCGACCCCCATGGTGGCGACGAGCACGACCACGTAGAGCACCCGGCGCATGGCAGGGGGAATCTGGAAATAGCGCTCTCGCACCTGCTCGAACAGATCCCGCGCTGCGGCCCGCCCCGCGGCCTGGGCCCTGCCGGACTCACGCATCACGCCTCCCCGGTCCGCCCCCGGTTATACCGCACAGGACCGACTCTTGGGCGCTCCTGACACGCTAGGTGGCGGTCACGAAAACGGCGATCTGACGCCCGAGTTCCGCGCCCGCGTCCTCCTGAAGGAAGTGTCCCGCACCTTTGATCACGGGATGTGCCAGGCCGGACGTGCCTGAGATCGATTTGAGCAGAACAGGCGCCATGCCGCCGGTGATCGGATCGCCGTCGGAGAAGGCCACCAGGAACGGCCGGTCGAGTGTCGTGAGGACCTCCCAGGCAGCGCGGTTGGCGGGGGCGGCGGGATCGTCGGGGGAGATCGGGACGAGCCCCGGCATGGCGCGCGGACCCGCCTTGTACGACTCGTCGGGGAACGGAGCGTCATAGGCCGCCCGCACCTCCGCAGGCAGCTCGCTCGTGCAGCCCGCCTGGACCAACCTGGCGATATCAAGCACCGGAGCCTTCAGCACCGCGTCCTTGAACCGATGCCACACCTCGGGCATGGGAATGTCACCCGTGGGCAACCCCGTGTTGGCCGCCACGATCCTGGCGACGCTCCCGGGGTTCTCCGCCGCGATCCGCAACCCGATCAGCCCGCCCCAGTCCTGGCCGACGACGGTGACCCCGCTCAACCCGAGCGAGTCCAGCAGCAGGGCGCGGGTCCACGCGACGTGCCTGGCGTAGGTGTGGTCGGCGATCTCGGCCGGCTTGTCGGAGCGGCCGAACCCGACGAGATCGACCGCGATCGCGCGCAGTCCGGCCGCGGCCAGCTCGGGCATGACGTGCCGGTAGAGGAACGACCACGACGGCTCGCCGTGCAGCAGCACGACGGGCTCGCCGTCACCCGGCCCCGCCTCCACGTACGCCATGCGCAGGCCATCGGCCACGTCGGCGTACCGGGGCTCGTAAGGGAAATCAGGGAGATCCGCGAAGCGTTCCTCGGGCGTACGCAGGGTTCTCATAGAACGAAATTCTAGTCAGCGCCGCTGGTGCCGCCCAGGGAATTCGCCGACCAGCACCTCTTTGGGGGTGACGCGCAGGATGTCGGAGTCCGGCAGGGCGATGCCCCGTACCTCCACCCAGAACCGCCGCTGCAGCGGGTCGGCCGCGAACACCGCCACGCGCGGGTCGGCCTCGATCGCCTCCCACGCCTCGGTCTCCGCGATCAGCCGCAGCTCGCCGGTGGACGTGACGGACGCGGCCGCGCCCACGACCCGGGGACCCAGCTGGTCGCCGTACGACAGGACGATGCTGCGGGCGTAGGAGAAGGTCTGGCGCACCTCAGGGGTCAGCACGACGGACGGAGCGGCGCCCATCGGCGGGTCGGACATGATCAGGGAGGCCCGCCACGGCCCCGGACCGCCCCGCCACCACGCCCGCAGCGCCCGGGCCGCGAACACGGCCATCGCCGCGCCGAGCGCGCCCAGACCGATCCGCCACGCCCACGCCGAGGCCAGCGCCCCACCCGCCGCGCAGGCCGCGGCCGCCAGCACGACGAACCCCGTCGCGGCGGCCAGCCAGGCGTCGTCGCGGTAGCGGGCACGCAGGTAGCCGCGCACCATCGGGTACGGCACCGCCAGCGCCGCCACGGCGGCCCGCGGCTCCACCGCGAGCGCCCCGCACACCACCGGCACGAGGATCGACCAGGTTCTGCAGAGCAGGATCCAGAGCGTGACGCCGGCGTTCCTCCTGGCGGTGCGGTCGGCGCCGGCCAGGAGCAACTGCTCCAGCGCCGCCAGCGGCCGGCCACGCCACGCCTCGGCCAGCGCGCGCACGGCGGCCAGCGCCGGCCAGCCCAGCACCACGATGCCCGCCAGCCCCGCCCACACCGGATCGAACGAGGACGGCACCGCGGGCATCGCCCCCAGCAGCAGCCATGCGGCGAACGCGAGCACCGACACCGCGGCCGACACGACGCCCGCACCCAGCCACGGGTCCCTGCCGAACATCGCGGGCACGTACGACCACAGCCTGACCCGCCGCGCCTGCCCGACCGTGAGCGGCACCAGCAGGACGAGCACCGCGAACCCGGCCAGCTGCGCCTGCGCGCCCAGGTCGAACAGCAGCGCCGACACCGCGACGGCCACCGTGGCGACGGCGACCAGCAGGCGCGACTGCCGCGACCACACCTCAAGCGCCCGCCGGGCCCTGCCGGTGTCGCGCGGATCCACCGGCCAGGCCGGATCGTGGTGCGGGCGGGGCCGGTCCCAGCGCAGCAGCGACAGCGCCAGATTGACCCGGGCCTGCCGATGCCCGGGGTCGGCGGCGAGGGCCGCCAGGTAGGAGCGCCCGGCCTCGGCGTGATCGCCGCGCAGCAGCGCCAGGTCGCCCAGCATGACCTCGGGGTCGGGCTCCTCCGGCGCGAACTTCCTGGCCAGCTCCGCGTGCTCGACCGCCTCCCGCCAGCGGCCCGGTGTCCTGCGCAGGATCGCGGCCAGGCGCAGGCGGGCCGCCCAGGAGCCGCGGGCCAGCTCCACCGCCCGCTCCGCAGGGGGCACCGCGTCGGCGTCGCGGCCCAGCCGCTCGTGGGCGAGGCTGATCAGCCGGTACGCCCACTCCGCGCCCGGATCCAGGTCCGCGGCCCGGCGCGCGGCGTCCAGCGCGGACTCGGGCCGGCCGGCGTCAAGCCTGGTCAGGGCCTCGTCACACCATTCGCGTGAGGACCTATCTGGAATGTCGTCATTTCTGGTACTTCCATCGGTCCCCACGCGACCCATGATCGGCTGACGGGCGAATGTTGGATAGATACCGACATATGGCTGTATCTCTCTAGAGAGGTACGGGGCACCGTGGATCGGGCGATACCGCTATGACAAGCGCGTCGCATAGCCTAAGCTGCCACGCAAGCCGGAGCGCGCGAGCCGGGCGCCAGAGCTCGAGAAGGAGCGAGTGTCGAGGCGCGGCACGCAAGCGGCCGACCGAATAGCACGTGCGGGCCCTGTCAGGAATCGGCCTGCAAGGAGGCCCATGACCGTCACACAGGCCGCACCCCCCGTACGGACTGCCGATCGCGGGCGCGGTGATCACCGCTGGTCCATTCTTGTCCTGCTCTGCCTGAGCCTGCTGCTGATCACGGTCGACGCCACGGTCCTGCACATCGCGGTGCCCGCGCTCACGGCCGCGCTGGAGCCGTCGGCGGTGCAACTGCTGTGGATCATCGACACCTACTCGCTGGTGGTCGCGCCCCTGCTGATCATGTTCGGCACGCTCGGTGATAGATATGGGCGCAAACGGCTGGTCCTGTGTGGCTTCGTGCTGTTCGGCGTGGCCTCGGCGGCGGCCGCGTTCGCCCCCACGCCGCTGACGCTCATCCTGGCCAGGGCGCTGCTCGGTGTCGGCGGCGCCATGATCATGCCGGCCACGCTCTCGCTCATCCGCCAGGTGTTCACCGACCGGCGCGAGCGGGCCATCGCCCTGGGCGTCTGGAGCGCGGTCGCGGCCGCCGGGGCGGCCGTGGGGCCGCTCATCGGCGGCGTGCTGGTCGGCGTCTGGTGGGGCGCGGTGTTCCTCATCAACGTGCCGATCCTGCTGGTGCTGCTGCCCGCCGCCGTACGCCTGCTGCCCGAGTCGCCCGTGCGCAAGGGACGGCCCTGGGACGCCGTCAGTGCGGTGCTGTCGGTGCTCGGGATCCTGGCGCTGGCGTTCGGGCTGAAAGAGGCGGGTTCGGGCAGTCTGATGCCGCTGTGGGCGTCGGTGCTGGTGTTCCTGGCCGGGCTGGCCCTGCTGGTCGTGTTCGTCCGGCGGCAGACCCGGCTACGGGTGCCGCTGCTGGAGGTCGGGCTGTTCCGGCGGCGGGAGTTCACGACCGGTGTGGCCGGCGTGCTGCTCGGCGTGTTCGCACTGGTGGGGCTACAGCTCATGCTCGCCCAATACCTGCAGCTCGTGCTCGGCGACAGCCCGCTGCGTGCCGCTTTCAGGATGTTGCCGCTGGTGTTGTCGGCCATCGTCGGCGGGCTCGCCGCGGCCCACATCCTGCCCAAGGTCGGCATGCGGGCCACGATGAGCGGCGGCCTAGGGCTCGTCGCGCTGGCCATGACACCCACGCTGGGCTGGGGCGTCGAGAGTCACCCCGTCATGCTGGCGATCTGCTTCGTCGGCATCGGGTTCGGCGTGCAGGTGGCGCTGCTGGCCGCCTCCGACACGATCATGGCCTCGGCCACGGAGTCCCAGGCGGGCGGAGCCGCGGCCATCGAGGAGACCGCGTACGAGCTCGGCGCGGGCATGGGCGTGGCCGTGCTCGGCACGATCACCGCGATCGTCTACGCCCCCGGACTGCCCGCCGTGCCCGGAGTGTCCGAGGGCGGCATGGACAAGGCCAGACAGTCACTCGCCGCCGCCACGCACGTCGCGGACGAGGTCGGCGGCAGCGCGGGCGGCGCGCTGCTCGCCGCCGCCCGCTGGGCCTTCGTCAACGCCCTGCACACGACCGTGGTCGTGAGCGTCGTCCTGCTGAGCCTGACCGCCGTCGCGGTGGCCATGCTGCTCAGCCGTGATGACGCGAAGGGAGCGGAGCTCCCCGAGCCATGAGCGGGTGAAGGGAGCGTAGCTCCCGAGCCATGAGAGAGGTGTGTCATGTCCCCGTTAGGGCAGACAATTACCGTGAAACAGGTCCTTCGTGATCTTGCCGCATTAGTCGCCCGCGTCGGCGTGGGCGGTATCTTCTTCGCCAACGGCTGGACCAAGCTCGAAGACGGTCTGATCAACACCGGGGCGAAGTTTCTCGAGCAGGGCGCGCCCGCTCCCCAAGCCTGGGCCACGGTCACGATGCTCGCCGAGCTCATCGGCGGCGCGTTACTGATCGCCGGGCTCGCGGTCTCCGCCACCGGGCTCATCCTGTTCGCCGAGGCCCTGGCGGTGTTCCTGGTGGCGCCACCGCTCAATCCGATCAGCATGAACGAGCTCATCCTCCTGGGCGCGGCGTCCCTCCTGCTCGCCGTCGTCGGAGCCGGGCGGGTGTCGGTGGATCACATGGTGGTGATCCGGCGGAGGGAGTCGGAGGCGGCGGAGGAGTTCGCCGCCGACAACGAGGCGGACCGGGTCATCGCCTCGCTCCGCGCCCCGGACACGTCCGCCCCGGCCAAGGCTCCGGAGGACGAACCGCCTTCGGAGGCGTCACCGACCGACGACACGGCCCCGCACCCCCGCCCCCGGGGCCAAGCGGCCGAACCGAAGCGGGGCGACGACCCGGCACCTGCTCCGGCGCCCGGTGACACGCTGGTGGCGGGCCGCAAGAAACCCGCCCCCCGCGGTCGCCGCCCCACCGCCGACTGACCCACTCTCGCGAGATCGGCGTCCCCGCCCGCCCAGAGTGCGGGGCCCGCCGACGTGCTCGTAGCCCGGCTCAGGCGGCCGGGGCGGTGGCGCGTTCGCGGGACCGCCTCAGGGCGCCCTGCGTGAGCGCGATGGCGGCGAGGATGATGACCGCGCCCACGGGCTGGTTCCAGCTGATCGTCTCGCCCAGCACCACCACGCCGGACGCCGCCGCGAACACCGGCAGCAGGTACGTCACCGTCGACGTCGTCGTCACCCCCGCCCGCGCCTGCACCCAGTACAGCAGCAGATACGCCAGCCCCGTCCCGAGCCCGCCGAGGGCCGCGAGACTCCACCACACCGGGGCAGGCGCCCCGAAGTCCACCAGCGGCACCCCCGCCAGCACCGTGACGGCGGCGAGCTGGAAGGTCCCCGCGACGAGCTGCCCGGTCGCCAGCGCCACAGCGGGCTCGGGACGGCGCCCGGTGATGAACCGCCCCATGTACGCGCCCCCGACCCCGTAGCACAACGCCGCGCCGAAGCAGGCCAGGCTGCCGCCCAGTTGCCCGCCGTCCATCGGCTGCCACACCCCGAGCACCACCATGACCCCGGCGAATCCCAGCCCGAGCCCCGTCACCCGGCCGGGCGTCGATCGCTCGGCACGCAGCATGAGCGTGAAGGCCAGCGTGCACAGCGGCGTCGTGGCGTTCCAGATCGCGGCCACGACCGACGAGACGTACTGCTCGCCGTACGCGAACAGTGTGAAGGGGAGCGTGGTGAGCACCACGGAGGCGATGAGGAAGTGTCCCCAGAGGCGGGGATCGCGGGGGAGCGGCCGCCGGGAGATCGCGAGCGCGACGAGCAGGACGGCGGCCCCGATGGCCATCCGGCCGAACGACACCTGCAGCGGATGGAGCGACCCCACCGCGACCTTGATGAAGAAGAAACTGTTGCCCCAGATGGCCGCCAGCACCAGGAATCCCGGCAGCCACCCCGTCAGCGTCTTGCTCCGCACGCACGCCTCCCGTCGATGAACCATCGCGAGCGTAGTGATCGGAGCTCCGGAGCGCGTAGGGATATATCCCTATTTCGGTACCTCAGATCGCGAAGCCAACCAGAAGTGGACCCTCACTGCGGAAAGGGCCCGGCTTACATGCCTGCCGTGAGCCGGGCCACCACCCGCATCTTGTTCATCGCGTCCAGCGCCGCCACCTTGTAGGACTCCGCCAGCGTCGGATAGTTGAACACCGCGTTGACCAGGTAGTCCACGGTCCCGCCGCACCCCATCACGGTCTGCCCGATGTGCACCAGCTCCGTCGCCCCCGTGCCGAACACGTGCACGCCGAGCAGCCGCCGGTCCTCGGAGGACACCAGCAGCTTGAGCATCCCGTAGGAGTCGCCGATGATCTGCCCCCTGGCCAGCTCCCGGTAGCGCGAGATGCCCACCTCGAACGGGATCTTGTCCCGGGTCAGCTCGTCCTCCGACTTCCCGACGAAGCTGATCTCCGGGATCGTGTAGATCCCGATCGGCGGCAGGTCGGCCAGCTCCTCGACCGGCTCGCCGCACGCGTGCTGGGCGGCCAGCCGGCCCTGCTCCATGGAGGTGGCCGCGAGCGCCGGAAAGCCGATCACGTCGCCGACCGCGTAAATGTGGGGGACGGGCGTGGCGTAGTTGTCGTCCACCGCGATCCTGCCCCGCGCGTCGGCGGCCAGGCCCGCCGCCTCCAGGCACAGCTCGGAGGTCTTGCCCTGCCGCCCCGCCGAGTACATGACGCAGTCGGCCGGGATCTTCTTGCCGCTCTCCAGGAGGGTCAGCGCGCCGCCCGGGCGGCGCTCGACGGCGGCCACGTTCTCGCCGAACCTGAAGGTCACGGCCAGGTCCCGCAGGTGGTACTTCAGCGCCTCGACGATCTCCAGGTCGCAGAACTCCAGCATGCGCTCGCGCCGCTCCACGACCGTCACCTTGGTGCCGAGCGCGGCGAACATGGAGGCGTACTCGATGCCGATGACCCCGGCGCCCACCACGACGAGCGTCTCGGGCACCCGCTCCATGTGGAGGATCGCGTCGGAGTCGATGACCGTGCTGCCGTCGAACTCGACGGTGTCCGGGCGGGCCGGCGAGGTGCCGGTGGCGATGACGATCTTGTCCGCGGTGACCTTCTTCTCCGCGCTCTCGTCATCGTCATGGGTGATGCCGATCGTGTGCGGGTCCAGGAACCGGCCGGTGCCGTGCAGGACGGTCACGTGGTTGCGGGCCAGCTGGCTGCGGATGACCTGGATCTCCCTGCCGATGACGTGCTGCGTGCGCATCCCCAGGTCCGCGACCGTGATCTCCTCCTTGACGCGGTAGCTGGCGCCGTACAGCTCGCGCTGGTTGAGCCCCGTGAGGTAGAGGACCGCCTCACGCAGGGTCTTGGAGGGGATCGTGCCCGTGTTGATGCACACGCCGCCGATCATGTGCCTCTTCTCGACTATCGCGACGCGCTTGCCGAGTTTCGCCGCCGCGATCGCGGCCTTCTGCCCACCAGGTCCGGAACCCAGGACCACAACATCAAAGTCCGCCACACCACACAGTCTGGGGGCGGCATGTTAACGGCGAAAGACCTGTCTGGGAGACTGCGCCATATGTTGCGTGCTTTCACCCAGGTCGCCGGGCGCGGACATCACCTGCGTCACCGGCCGGGCCGAGTGGTGAACCACACCTCGTCGCCCGGCCTGAGCTGGGCGGCGAGCGCCAGATCCGCGGCGCGTACGACGCCGATCACCGGATAGCCGCCGGTCGGCGGGTGGTCGGCCAGGAACACGATGGGCTGCCCGCTCGGCGGCACCTGGATCGCCCCGGCGACCATGCCCTCGCTCGGCAGCTCACCCTCCTTGGCCCGGGCCAGCTCCGGCCCGTGCAGGCGCACGCCGACGCGGTTGCTGTCCTGGCTCACGGTGTAGGGCCGCGCGCACATCTCCTCCAGCGCCTCGGGCGTGAACCAATCGTCGCGAGGCCCCGGCAGCACCCGCAGCACGGCCGGTCGCGGCTCCGGCAGCGGCGCCAGGTCCACCGCGATCACGCCCTCCGGCCGGCCCACGGGCAGCAGCGCGCCCGCCCGCAGCGGCTCGGGACCCAGTCCCGAGAGCGAGTCGGTGGACCGGCTGCCGAGCACCGGCTCGACCGCGATCCCGCCGCGCACCGCCAGATACGTCCGCAGGCCCCGCTCGGGCATCCCCAGCCGCAGCTCCGCCCCCTCGGGAACCCAGAACGGCACGCCCATGCCCGCGCCCCGGACGGGACCGGCCGGCACCGGCGCCCCCGCCAGCGCCACCCACGCCCCCGCGCGGAACCGCAGCCGCGCCATGCCCAGCGTCAGCTCGATCCCCGCCATCCCTTCGGCGTTGCCCACGAGCCGGTTCGCCAGCCGCAGGCTCGCCGCGTCGGCCGCCCCCGAGTGCGGCACCCCCAGGTGGGCGTACCCGGGCCGCCCCAGATCCTGAACGGTCGCGTACGGGCCCGGCGCCAGGATCTCGATCATGCCCGCTCGAACCGCACGCGCATGCCCGGACGGAACAGCGACGGCGGGTCCGCCTCCACGTCCCACACCCGTACGGACGTGCGCCCCAGCAGCCGCCACCCGCCGGGCGAGGCACTCGGATAGACCGCCGAATACGGCCCGGCGATCGCCACCGACCCGGCGGGCACCGACGTGCGCGGCGTGTCCAGCCTGGGCGTCCGCAGCACCGGATCCAGCCCGGTGAGGTAGGCGAACCCCGGCGCGAAGCCCAGCCACCCCACCACCAGCTCCCGCCCGGCGTGCCGCTCGATCACCTCGGTCACGGAGATGCCGGCCAGTGCCGCCACGGAATCGAGATCCGCGCCGTCATAGACCACGGGAATCGTCACGACCGGCCCCTCGGCCGCTCCGGCCTGCTCCTTGCCGCGCTCCAGCGCCACGAGCGCCTCCAGCCGCGCACACAGCCGCGCCTGGTCCACGCCCGGAGCCACCACGAGGACGGTGTCCGGGCCCGGCACGATCTCCACGACGCCCTCGGGCCGGTCGTCCCGCAGCGCTGCGTCCAGCCGGTGCGACAGCTCCAGAGAGCCCGTCTCCACGAGCAGCCCGTGCTCCCCGGCCATCCGGATCACGCGAAGGCCTGCAGGACCACTCCGGCCCCCAGCAACGCGTCCCGCACCCCCTGCGCCAGCCGGACGGCGTCAGGCGTGTCTCCGTGGACGCAGATGGAACGGGCGGAAATCGGTACGGAACTCCCGTCCACGGCCGTCACAGAGCCTTCCACGGCCATCTGGAGGGCACGCTGGGCCACCGCCGCGGCGTCGTGGAGCACGGCGCCCGGCTCCCTGCGCGGCACGAGCGTCCCGGCAGAGGTGTAGGCGCGGTCGGCGAATGCCTCGTTCACCGTCGGCACGCCCTCGGCCGCCGCCACCTTGTGCACGACCGAGCCCGGCAGGGTGAGCACCGGCAGGGAGGGGTCGTAGTCGGCCACCGCGTCGATCAGCGCCGCCGCCTGGATCTCGTCGCGGACGACCCGGTTGTAGAGCGCGCCGTGCGGCTTGACGTACGACACCCGGCCGCCCATCGCCCTGGCGATGCCGTCCACGGCCGCGAGCTGGTAGAGGACCTCCGCGCACAGCTCCTCGGGCTCGACGTCCATCTCCCTGCGGCCGAAGTGCGCCAGGTCGCGGTAGGACACCTGGGCCCCGATCGTCACGCCCCGGTCCACGGCCGCGGCGCAGGTGCGCCTGATCGTGACGGGATCGCCGGCGTGGAAGCCGCAGGCCACATTGGCGCTCGTGACGATGTCGAGCAGCGCGAGGTCGTCGCCGAGGCGCCAGATGCCGAAGCCCTCGCCCAGGTCCGCATTGAGGTCGATCACCATGGCACCATCATGGCAACTCTCCGTCATCTTGGCGCCTCATCGCGGCGCGACGAACAGCGTCTGAGTCGCCGTGCCCACCTGGCCGGTCTCGTCATACAGGGTGGAGCGGGTCAGCCCACGGCCGGACGGGCCGATGACGGTCTCGGCGTCCATGCAGATCCACTCGCCCGCCGGGGAGCGGAACAGGGAGATCGTCAGGTCCACGTTCACGAACACGTGGGTGGCGAAGTCGAGGGCGAAGCTGACGCCGTTGCCGCTGTCGGCGAACACCGCCAGGCGCTCGAGCGGGGTCATCTCCTCGCCCTCGACCAGCGGGATCGTCAGCCTGCCCCACACCGTGGCCGGGCCGAGCTCCATGGGGCCGCCGGCGACGAAACGCCAGTCGAGCGCCCTGCCGTACCCGAAGCCGGAGCCCAGCCACGAGCGCGCCTGCGCCCCCGTGCCGCCCCCGTGCGGCGGCACGGGGGCGGGCGGGCCGGGGACCGGCGTCGCGGGCGTGCCGGCCTCGCGGAGCTCGCGGATGCGCCAGGCGCTCGCCCTGGCGTACTCACGGCCGCCTGACGACACGCTCGCCGTGAGGCACTGGACGCGCTTGCCGTCGCGCGCCACCTCGGTCGCGATCTCCAGCTCGGCCACCGGCACCGGCGCGAACACGTCCACCACCAGCCTGGACAGCTCCAATCCCGGGCGCGGCGCGGCACGGGCCAGCTCGTGGACGATGAGAGCGGTGACCGGGCCCATGTGCTGGGTGGCCGGGTCCCAGGGACCCTGCGTGTGCTCGGACGCCAGGTAGCGGCCCTCTGCGAGGCGGACGTACATCGACATAGAAGGGAGATTCTAGATTTCGTCGGGGATGTCGGCGATGTCGTCGAGGGCCGCGGCCAGCTCGTCGGGGTCGCCGCCGATCCTCTCGGCGATCTCGATCAGCACGTGGAGCACGTCGTGCCGGTCGTGGCCGAGGTCGAGCAGGCGTTGCACGGCCTCCCACAGCTGCGGCGGGTCGCCCTCCCACAGCCGGGTGGCGATCTCCTCGTGCCAGGCCAGGTGCTCCTGGTCGATCGTGCCGCCGTGGTCGATCTCGAGCAGCGTGCGCCGGTCGGCCTCGTCGGCCGGGTTGAGCCGGTCGAGCTCGATGCCGTCGTGCGTGCCCTGCAGATAGGGGAACGCGAAGACCCGCCTGGCCAGCGCCGACAGGTCGCCGTCCGGCAGCAGGCGCTCCAGCAGCACCCGGTCGAGCCCGAACGACGTCGGATCCCGATAAGCCTCAGGGAACTTGCCCGTGGCCTCCCACACCGCGTCCAGCGTGGCCTTGAGCCCCTGCTCGGGCAGGCCCGTGCGGTGCGCGGCGAAGCGCACCCACGCCGACAGCACGTGCGGCATGGCCTCCTGCTCGGCCGCGCTCAGCATCACCTTGCGCGGCAGCCAGTCCAGCAGGAACGTCTCGCACTTGGTCGGGCTGACCCGCAGCGGCCGGTTGAAGTCCTGCTCGCAGCCGTAGTCGATGATGTGGTCGGCGCACCGCGAGCCCGCCGAGGGGTCCGACAGGTGCTCGGCCGCGTCCGAGGCCAGGAACTCCGCCGCCAGCATGGCCCGCCGCTCGCGGCTGTAGGGCGCCTCGATGTGCAGCGGGGCCGGGCGCTTGCGGCCCGGTGGCAGCGCCTTGAGCCGGGCGCGGGCGAAGGCGTGGTAGGCGCTGTAGCTGTCGCTCACCGGGGGCGGCGTCTTGGGCTCCCTGGTGGCCTTCATCGCCGACTCGAGCAGCGCTCTGGCCTGCTCGGGCTGGATCTCCTCGAACAGCAGCATCGGGTTGTCCGCCGCCTCGGCCCTGGCCTGCTCGAGGAGCTTGTCGACCTGTGAGGACACCCAGGCGTCGCGGGCCATGCCGCTCATGTTGTAGTCGACGACCATGACCAGCGCGTGCCGGTCCTTCAGCTGCGATGTTTCGTTCCAGCGGTAGGCGAAGGTGCAGATCACCGTGTCCTGGTCGCCGTAGGCGTCGCGGGACACGTAACAGCCCGCGGGCTTGACGGCGCCGACCTTGTCGGCCCAGCCGGGCCTGGCCACCCCGGACTCCATCATCGCCAGCGCCGCGCCCTCGGCCTTGGCGCCCTGGCGGGCGGTGCCCAGATACGCCAGGCAGATGAGCAACGTCAGTGAGGCCGGCGTGCCGGCCTTGGCGGCGTAGTCGACGAGCCCCTCACCGAGCACCTGCTCCACGTCGCCGCCTCTGACCCGCCTGCCCCACCAGGCTCCGATCATGTCGGAGACCATCAGCTCGGCGTCCAAAGGGGTGCGTACGGCGAGCAGCTCGCGGGCCGCTTGCACCATCTCCTTGAACACGTCGTCTGGAGGGGTGCTCTCCCGGGGATCTCGTCGGTGTCGGCGCACACCCTCACTCTCTCGTATTCCAGGCGCAAACGGCGCGGAGATCTCGGCCTGGTGACCCCGATGTTATCGGGGTCACCTCGTGCCGGAGGCACGAATGGCGCAGCGACATGGGCACTGTGCCGGAGGCGCATATGGGCACTGTGCCGGAGGCGCGCGAATAGGGCCGTGCCCGGGGCGCTGCGCCCGGGGCGCGTCGCGCGCGCCGCCGCGCGGTTATCGCATGCCGCGCGGCGGAGGCGCCGAGTTGACGATGGCGAGCAGGTGCTCGCGCGCGATTCGTTCCACGATCTCGGGCGTCGCTGAGATGCCGAGATGCTGCGTGCACGCGCACACGTCCGCGACACAGCGGTCGATCGTGTCCACGGGCACGGTCAGGAACTCTTCGGCCAGCCTGAGACTGACCGGCTCCCGCAGGAACCGTGTGGCCAGAGCGAGCATAGATGTGAGATTCCTCTGGAGACCCAGGGGCAAACCCCCAGGAATGTCTGCAGGGTGACTTGCGCTCTCATTTCACCTTTTCTCGGGCGTGTGTCAAGCCTCCTCGACGGCTGTGTTCACGTCACCGGCTACCCATTCATGCGAAGCTGTCTCCATGCGCATCCAGCTCGCCCAGCAAAACGAGGCAGACGAGCTCCTCGGCCGCAGCCCGCTCGCCCTGCTCGTCGGCATGCTCCTCGACCAGCAGGTCCCCATGGAGTGGGCGTTCACGGGGCCGTTCACCATCTCGCAGCGGCTGGGGCACGACCTCACGGCCGCGGAGATAGCCTCATATGATCCTGAGGCGTTCGCCGCGCTGCTCGCCGAGAAGCCGGCCGTGCACCGCTACCCGAAGTCTATGGCGGCCAGGGTCCAGCAACTCGCGGCCTACCTCGTCGAACACTACGACGGACAGCCGGAGAAGATCTGGGCGGATGCCACGGACGGCAAAGAGTTGCTGAAACGAATCATGACCCTTCCGGGATACGGCAAACAGAAGGCCCAGATTTTTTTGGCATTGCTGGGGAAGCAGTTGGGGGTCCGGCCATCAGGCTGGCGTGAGGCAGCCGGAGCCTACGGCGAGGAGGGGTCACACCGATCGGTCGCCGACGTCTTCGACGCCGAGAGCCTGGTCCGCGTGCGTGCCGCCAAGCAAGAGGCCAAGCGCGCGGCCCCGGCCGAGTAGCTGCGCTGTAACCTGATCTTGCTGCGCGACGTGGAGCGATTTTGACAGGATGCGTTGACCTTAGAGGCGACCGGGCCGCGGCGGGGGCTTCCGTCCGCACATGCCCATCGCCGATGATGTACTGCAGAATCCGGTCGCCCGGAGCTGTGCTACGCCGATACACGACTATGGAGATGTGCCGCGTGGGAGACCCTGGCACGCGACGGAGGTGCCGACCATGAGCGCCGAGACCTCCGTTCCCCGTCCCCGGGAGTCGGATGTGGACATCTCAGACTCCGCCCTCTTCCAGGGCCTGCTGTCGGAGGCCGAGTTCGCCTTCGCGTTCTTCGACGGCGACAGCCGCGTTCAGCGGGTCAACGACGTGTTCTGCGACGTCGTCGGCGTGCCCGCCGAGCGCTTGCTCGACCGGCAGCCCGTCGAGGTGCTCGCCGCCGATCTCAGCCAGATCATCACCCACGCCGTGCAGGCCGTCATCGAGACCGACGCGCCGGTCACCGAGGGCCGCGTGCGCGTGCGGTCGGCGGAGGGCGACACCAGGCACTGGTCGCTGTCGTTCTCGCCGGTCCACGACGAGGCGGGCGAGCTGCGGGCGATCGCGCTGGTCGGGCTCGACGTGACCGAGAGCCGCCAGACCGAGGAGGCACTGCGCCGCAGCGAGGAGCGCTACCGCTCGCTGGTGGAGGCGCAGTCTCAGCTCGTCTGGATCACCTCGCCCACCGGCGCCGTCGTCGAGGACGCACCACAGTGGCGCGCCATCACCGGCCAGGGCCTGGAGGAATACCTCGCCAACGGCTGGCTGGAGGTCGTCCACCCCGAGGAGCGCCAGGAGACCGAAGAGGCCTGGCGGGAGGCGCTGCGCGGGCGCACCATGTTCGAGTGGAACTACCGGGTGCGCACCCGGGCCAGCGGCTACCGCCACTTCGAGGTGCGGGCCGTGCCGATCATCAGGCACGGTCGCGTGGTCGAGTGGGTCGGCGCCAACACCGACGTCACCCCGCAGCGCGAGGCAGAGGAGATGCGCGGCCGCCTGACCGACCAGCTCGGCGCCGCCGCCTTGCGCACCGCCCGGCTGCAGGGCGCCACAGCCCAGCTCGCCGAGGCATTGACGGTCGAGCAGGTGGTGCAGGTCATCATCGACGTGGGCCGCACCGCCCTGGCCGCGGACCGCTCGGCCGTGGCGCTGCTCGACACCGACCGCGCGGCGCTCAAGCTGATCAACGGCGAGGGCATCCCCGAGGCGTCCGGCGCCTTCGGCGAGGAGATCCCGCTGTCCAGCTCCAGCGTGATGACCATGGCCGTCAACAGCCGCAGGCCGATGTTCGCCGAGTCGACCGACAGCCTCAAGGCGCAGTTGCTCGAGGCCGGTGGCGACGAGGAGGTCCTGGCCAACTACCTGGCCAACAGCGACGAGCGGGCCTGGGTCGGGCTGCCGCTGCTGGCCGCCGGGCGGGCATTGGGAGCGCTCCGGTTCTCCTTCACCCGGCCGGTGAAGATCTCCCAGGAGGACGGCGTCTTCCTGGAGGCGCTGGCCGGCCAGTGCGCGCTGGCGGTCGAGCGGGCCACCCTGTTCGAGCGCGAGCACCGCACCGCCGAGACCCTTCAGCGCAGCCTGCTGCCCGACCGCCTGCCCGTCGTCAAGGGCCTGGAACTGGCCCAGCGCTTCCGCTCGGGCAGCCGCCACGTCCAGGTCGGCGGTGACTGGTACGACGCCTTCGTGCTGCAGGACGGGCGCGTGGCGGCCGTCGTCGGCGACGTCATGGGCAAGGGTGTCAAGGCCGCGGCGGGGATGGGCCGCATCCGCAACGCCATGCGGGCGCTGGCGCTGACCAACCCGCCGCCCGCGGCCGTGCTCACCGGCCTGGATCGCGTCTTCGAGGCCACCGAAGAGGAGGAGCAGGTCACGACCCTGGCCTACATGGTCGTGGAGCCTGTGACCGGCGAGGGCACGCTCGCCCTGGCCGGCCACCCACCGCCCGTGCTGGTCTCTCCGCAGGGCACGGCGATCCTGTGCGACGCCGAGCCCGGCACTCCGCTAGGCTGGCCGACCAGCCGTAGGCAGTTCCGGTTCGTGGTGCCGCCCGGCCATACCGCCGTGCTCTACTCCGACGGTCTCGTGGAGAACAGGAAGCGCGGGCTGGATGCCGGACTCGCCGAGCTTTGCAGTGTTGTGACCGAAGCGCCGCCTGAGGTCGTAAGTAGTCCGCACATGTTGCTGGACTTCCTGGTTGACCGGATGTTGTCTGGATATGAACAGGATGATGACGTTACTGCGCTAGCAATTCACGTCCCGCCAGCCACGAAGAGTGACTGAATGAAACAGTCATAACGGTTGCTTTCGGGTATCAGTGCCCCGCTTACGTACGCACTACTGTCTGGGTCGGCCTAGGGTGGAGGTCAACCGCCGGGAGGTGGCCGTATGGAGTGCGGGGTCGTGCCACAATGCTGTGCAGGTCCGTCGCGGTCCGCACGGCCTCACTGATCTCCGAGAGAGGGAGCAGCCCCCCAGCGGGCATCTGGGTCCATTGTCGCCACGCGTTCGTTCGAGAGGTGTTCGTGTCGCCTGCAAGTTCGACTCGCTCGAAGCCACAAGAGCTGAACGAGCCCGTCATTCAGCGACTGCTCGAGCGTGGGCGCTCGCAGGGTTTCCTCGAGTCTGAGGATGTCCGTCAGGCCTTCGAGGAGGCGGACATCCCCATGTCGCACGCCGCCGCGTTCTTGCGGAACCTCAGCAAAGAGGGCGTGACCGTGGTGGTGACCGCCGCGGATTCGGCTGCGCCGAAGAAGTCTCGTGGTCCAGCAAAGCGCCGCACCGCCGCCCCCGTCAAGACCAAGACGGCGGCGGCCGCCAAAGAGCAGCAGCCCGAGACCGTGACCGCGGTCGTGGGCGCCGCTGAAGCCGAGCCGGCCGCCAAGAAGGCGGCCCCTGCGAAGAAGGCCGCTCCGGCGGCGAAGAAGGCCGCGGCTCCCGCCGCCGCCAAGAAGGCCGAGCCGAAGAACGCTGGGCCTGCCGAGACCAAGCCGAAGGCGCCCGAGTCCGCCGACGCGGACAACGACGACGAGGACATCGAGCTCGACGGCGACGTGGAGCTGGAGGACCTCGAGGACATCGAGGTCGACGACGAGGTGATCGTCGCCGAGGAGTCCGACGCCGAGGGTGACTCCGACTCCGACGACGAGACCGAGGAGGGGCCCAAGCCCTCCGAGATCGCGGCGACGGAGAAGACCGAGGACGAGGTCCTCATCCTGTCCGACGACGACGATGACGCCCCGGTCGCGCAGGTCGCAGCCGCCGGCGCCACCGCCGACCCGGTCAAGGACTACCTCAAGCAGATCGGCAAGGTCCCCCTGCTCAACGCCGAGCAGGAGGTCGAGCTGGCCAAGCGCATCGAGGCCGGCCTGTTCGCCGAGGAGCAGCTGGGCGGCGACGAGACCGGCAGCCTGCCGGTCGACGTCCGGGCCGAGCTGGAGTGGATCGCCGAGGACGGCCGCCGGGCCAAGAACCACCTGCTGGAGGCCAACCTCCGGCTCGTGGTCTCGCTGGCCAAGCGCTACACCGGCCGCGGCATGCTGTTCCTCGACCTGATCCAGGAAGGCAACCTGGGCCTGATCAGGGCCGTGGAGAAGTTCGACTACACCAAGGGCTACAAGTTCTCCACCTACGCCACGTGGTGGATCCGGCAGGCGATCACGCGTGCCATGGCCGACCAGGCGCGGACCATCCGCATCCCGGTCCACATGGTCGAAGTGATCAACAAGCTGGCCCGCGTCCAGCGGCAGATGCTGCAGGACCTCGGCCGCGAGCCCACGCCGGAGGAGCTGGCCCGCGAGCTGGACATGACGCCCGAGAAGGTCGTCGAGGTCCAGAAATACGGTCGTGAGCCCATCTCGCTTCACACGCCGCTGGGCGAGGAGGGCGACAGCGAGTTCGGCGACCTCATCGAGGACTCCGAGGCCATCGTTCCGGCCGACGCCGTCAGCTTCACGCTGCTCCAGGAGCAGCTGCACTCCGTTCTCGACACGTTGTCGGAGCGGGAGGCGGGCGTCGTCTCGATGCGCTTCGGGCTCACCGACGGACAGCCGAAGACGCTGGACGAGATCGGCAAGGTTTACGGGGTGACCCGTGAGCGCATTCGCCAGATCGAGTCCAAGACCATGTCCAAGCTGCGCCACCCGTCCCGGTCGCAGGTGCTCCGCGACTACCTCGACTGATCGGGCTGGACTGATCGGCTGAAGATGAAGCCCCGCACGGGTGTCCGTGCGGGGCTTCTTCGCATCTCCTCACGAAGGGGTGTCGTGTGGGGCTTCTTCGCTCACGAAGCGGTGTCCGTGCGGGGCTTCTTCGCGGTGGCTCACGAAGGGTCGTTGACGTGCACGTCCAGCGTCCAGGGGCGGTTTGCGCGCGAGGGGGGCGTCAGCGTGACGGTGTAGCCGAGGGCGTCCAGGATCTTGGCCAGCTCGTCCGGGGTGGCCGGGGTGGCGTTCTGGTGGAGGAGGGCGCGGGCGATCTCGCCGCGGGTGGCCTTGGCCATGTGGCTGACGACCTTGCCGTCCCTGAACACCCGTACCGTCACCGAGCGCTCGCCCGGCTGCCAGGCGGCCGCGTACGTCGCCGAGCGCAGGTCCACCACCAGGCCCGGGAGCGTGTCGAGCGCCTTGGAGATCTGGGGACGCCAGAACGCGGCCAGCCCGCCCACGGGTGAGAGGTTGACGCCCATCGAGAGGCGGTACGGCGGGATCCGGTCGGTGATCCGGACCACGCCCCACAGGCCGGAGAAGATCAGGACCGATTCGGCCGCCCGGGCCCGGGCGGCCGAATCCAACGTGTTCAGCCCGAGATTGTCGTAGAGCACGCCGGTGTAGAGCTCGGCGGCGGGGAGCGTGGGGGCCGCCGGCAGCGCCGTGTTCTTGGCCAGCTCGCCCGCCAGACCGGGGGACAGGCCCAGCACGTCGAGGGCGTCTCGGCGTTTGGAGGCCCGGATGAGCGCGGTCTGCACCCGCTTGCGGGGCTTGTCGAGCGACGAAAAAGACAGCTGCCCGACGGGCGGGCCGCTCCCCTCGGAGGCCTTTCCCTCCGACGGCGGCAACACAATCAGCACGTCCCTCAGCCTATTGGTGCTGGTCTTTCCTTCTGTACGGCGGGCCACGCGGGCCGTCCGCTTCGCTGAAACCTGGGCCAATGGTGCGGCGACACGCCCGGGTGTCACGGGGCGGCTGGGCGCTTGGCTAGGCTGCGCGAGTGGATTTCGACATGCTTGTGCACGAGGCCTGGCCTGCCTATGAGCAGCTCGTTTGCGACGGGTGGGTGTTGCGTTACGCAGGGGGCGTGACCAAGCGGGCCAACTCGGTGCTCGCGTTGGGGCGGCCGGTGGATCTGGGCGAGGCCATCCAGAGGGCTGAGCGGTTCTACCGGGAGCGTGGGCAGCGTTGCGTCTTCTCCGTGGGGCTTGGGGCGACCCCCGGTCTGGATGAGGAGCTGGAGGTGAGGGGCTACGAGCTGGTCGACCCGACGCTCGTCATGGCGGCCGGCTCTCTCCGTCCCGAGGTGCTGGGCGAGGCGGAGCGCGAGGTCAGGATCGAGGAGCGGCCCTGGCGGGGGTGGCTCGAGACCTGGTGGGCCGTGGACGGGCGGTTCGGCAGCGGGCTCGAGGAAGCCGAGCGCATTTGCACCGGCGTACCGGCCTGGTATGGGGCCTACGAGGAGGGCGGCGTGGCACTCGCCGTCGGGCGGGCCGTACCGCAGGGCGGCACGCTGGGGATCTACTGCATGGCCACGCGGCCGGAGGCACGCCGCCGTGGGCTGGCCCGTACCGTGCTGCGGGCGCTGGCGAGGCATGCGGGCACGGACTCCGCGTATTTGGTCACCACCGCGCCCAACCAGGCCGCGCAGGCGCTGTATCGCGGCGAGGGGTTCGAGATCGCGGGCCGGTATCACTACCGGGTGCGCTGACCTTCGGGCGGCGGCCTACGGGAAGCTGACCGTCGGGCGGCGGCCTACGGGAATGGGTGGGTCGGCCACGGCGTCTTACGCAGGACGGCGACCCCGGGCACGCCCGGGGTCGCCGTCACTGTCACGCGATATGTGGTTATCTCATCACGACCAGCGCCGGGTCAGCGCTCGTCGTTGGGGGCAATCGAATCGGTCTTGCTGAGTCGAGCCGACTCGTCCAGGATGTCGGCGCCCTTTTCGCGCAGCGCCGCAATGTGCTGACGCCCGTGGTGGGCGCAGAACAGCAGCTCCCCGCCTATGGGCAGGGTCGCGCGAATGTAGGCCTGGGCGCCGCAGCGGTCGCAGCGGTCGAGGGCCGTCAGCGGCTTAACGGGGGCGAGAGCTCCAGTCACGTATCGCCTTTCGGGTCACCCCCGCCGAAGCGAGGATCTGGCGTCAGTCACTTGGAACAACATCTAACCGGACGTGGAGCTTCCCAACCTCCCCCTCTCTACGCCCAGAGCAGAATGTGTCCGATAGTAATGACGATCAGCCGGTTGGTAACGGCAAACGTGTCGCCATGGCAAGCTTGTACGCGTGCGTACGGGAAGAACGGTAGGCTACGCACACGTGTTCGATGCTTAGACCTGGGGAGCTGGAGTGACGCTAGTGGAGGCGGGTTACACGGCTCGTCACCTGTCGGTGCTTGAGGGCCTCGAGGCCGTCCGCAAGCGCCCGGGGATGTACATCGGGTCCACCGACAGCCGCGGGCTCATGCACTGCCTCTGGGAGATCGTGGACAACGGCGTCGACGAGGCGCTGGCAGGGCACTGTGACCGAATCGAGGTCGAGCTCTACGCCGACGGCTCCATCGAGGTCCGCGACAACGGCCGCGGGATCCCTGTCGACGTCGAGCCGAAGACCGGGCTGGCCGGTGTGGAGCTCGTCTACACCAAGCTGCACGCGGGCGGAAAGTTCGGCGGCGGCTCCTACGGCGCGTCCGGCGGCCTGCACGGCGTGGGCGCGTCCGTGGTCAACGCCCTGTCGGCGAGGCTCGACGTCGAGGTGGACAGGGACGGGCGGGTTCACGAGATCAGCTTTCGCCGCGGCGTCCCCGGCATCTTCGACGGTGACGGGCCGACGGCGAAGTTCAAGAAGAAGTCCGGGTTGCGGGTCGGTGCCACGCTCCCGCGCAAGGTCACCGGCACCCGGGTGCGCTTCTGGGCCGACAAGCAGATCTTCCTGCCCGAGGCCGAGGTCTCGATGGACGAGATCCACGTGCGCCTGCGGCAGACCGCGTTCCTGGTGCCCGGGCTGACCCTGGCCGTCTACGACAGCAGGCACGAGGAGCGTGTGGAGGAGGAGTTCCGCTTCGACGGCGGCATCTCCGAGTTCACCGAGTTCCTGGCCCGTGACGAGCCCGTCTGCGACGTGCTGCGGCTGCAGGGCGTGGGCCACTTCCACGAGACCGTGCCGGTCCTCGACGACCAGGGCCACATGACGCCCACCGAGGTACAGCGCGAGCTGACCGTGGACGTGGCGGTCCGCTGGGGCAAGGGCTACGAGTCCACCGTGCGGTCGTTCGTCAACGTGATCGCCACCCCCAAGGGCGGCACCCACCTGAGCGGATTCGAGCGCGGCCTGGTGCGCACGGTCAACGAGCTGCTGCGCGAGACCCGCCTGCTGAAAAACGGCGACGACCCCGTCACCAAGGACGACATCTCCGAAGGCCTGACCGGCGTGGTCACGGTCCGGGTGCCCGAGCCGCAGTTCGAGGGCCAGACCAAGGAGGTGCTGGGCACCTCCGCGGCCACCCGCATCGTCTCCCACGTCGTCTCGCGCGAGCTCAAGGAGATCTTCACCAACCCGCCGCGCGGCTACAAGCAGCCGCTGCGAGCCGTTCTGGAGAAGATCGTCGCCGCCGCCAAGGCCCGCATCGCGGCCCGCGAGCACCGCGACAACCAGCGGCGCAAGAGTGCGCTGGAAAGCTCCGCGCTGCCCGCCAAGCTCGTCGACTGCCGCAGTGAAGGCGTGGACCGCAGCGAGCTGTTCATCGTCGAGGGCGACTCGGCGCTGGGCACCGCCAAGCTGGCCCGCGACTCGGAGTTCCAGGCGCTGCTGCCCATCCGGGGCAAGATCCTCAACGTGCAGAAGGCGTCCGTGAGCGACATGCTCAAAAACGCCGAATGCGCCGCCATCATCCAGGTCGTCGGCGCAGGCTCCGGGCGCTCGTTCGACATCGAGGCGGCCCGCTACGGCAAGGTCATCCTCATGGCCGACGCCGACGTGGACGGCGCTCACATCCGCACCCTGCTGCTGACGCTCTTCCACCGCTACATGCGGCCGATGCTGGAGGCCGGGCGGGTGTTCGCGGCCGTGCCGCCGCTGCACCGCATCGAGCTCACCAACCCCGGCAAGGGCAAGGAGAAATACATCTACTGCTACTCCGACGCCGAGCTGCAGCGGGTGCTGCGGGACCTGGAGCGGCGCGGCAAGCGGTGGAAGGACCCTGTGCAGCGCTACAAGGGTCTGGGCGAGATGGACGCCGACCAGCTGGCCGAGACCACGATGGACCCGCGGCACCGGATCCTGCGCCGGGTGCGCATCGAGGACGCCGAGGGTGCCGAGGGCATCTTCAACCTGCTCATGGGGAGCGATGTGGCGCCGCGGCGGGAGTTCATCGTCAACAGCGCCGCCGAGGTCGACCGCGACCACATCGACGCCTAGAGACCGCCAGACGGCGTTTCGTCCCTCCTGCACCATGTTCGAGGCGCAGGAGGCCTAAGAGCCGTCTGGGCGCGTTCCTGGGGCCGTCCTAGGCCTATCTGGAGCTGGTGCGCCCTTGTCTCGCCGCTTCAGAACTCGGACGCGGTCAGGCGGCCCGTCCGGACGTCGTAGACCGCACCGGTCACCGGCATGTCCGCGGGCAGGAACGGGCTGGTGCGGATACGGGTCAGATCGTGGCGCAGCGCCTCGTACTGGTCGGGCACCGTATGAAACTCCAGGCTGCGGGTGTCCACCCCGCGCTCGCTGGTGAGAGCGTGCACGTCCGCGTCCGTCACCTTGGCCATGCCGCAGTCCGTGTGCGGCATGACCAGCACGCGCTCGACCCCGAGCAGGTAAACGGCCAGTACCAGCGTCCGCAGCACGTCATCGGTCACGCGGGCGCCGGCGTTGCGGAGAATCTTGGCGTCGCCCGCCTGCAACCCGAGCAGGCCGAGCGGGTCGATGCGCGAGTCCATGCAGGTCACGACGGCCAGCCCGCGGGCTGCCCGGCCAGTGAGCTCGGAGCTCCCGAAGTCTTTCGCAAACTTAGCGTTGGCGGCATACAGGTCGTCGAACGCACTCATGTCCCAGATGATGACACCACCCTCAAAAGTGGCTGCTCCCGGGGTGGCGACAGGCGGGAGTTGGCAAAGGTCCCACGAAAGCGCGTCACCTTGCGTGATGATGTCGTAGCCGCATGTACGTGATCTAAGAAGGTTTCAGTCGTGACCAGGTCCGAATCGCTCGCCGCGTATCTCCGTGCTCAAGCCTGGCGCCGCCTTGACCGCGTGGAGTCCAACGACGACGGTCGCAATGCCAGGTGCGCGCTGGCCCTCATCGACACCGCCGCCTATGCCGCCAGCCTGCCCGATGACGATCCGCTCATCCTGATGCTGGACCAGGCGGGCTGCTTCGGGCCTTTGGGGTGTGAGGAGTTCGATCCCGGGGAAGCGGGCGCCCGGCTGATCCGGCACTGGCAGGGCGGCCAGCCGCACGAGCTCCTACTCGCGCTCCCGACGGCGATCTCCGCCTCCACCCGCTGACCGACCCCGCCCGCCACCCCTGCTCGTCACTCGTGCTCGTCACCCCATAGGTGCTCGCCATCTCCACGGGTAGGCGCCGTCTTCAAGGGCAAGGCGGCCGGGTGCGCGCCGTCTTCAAGGGCGAAAGAGCTTTTGGGCAACCCCCTCGGGCTGGACGCCGCACTGCGTGCCTTCGGCCCGCTGGGCTCGCCGTAAACGCCGGTATCGGGTCGGCCGTCGCGGGCATGCCCAGCCCGGTGGTCTGGGCATGCCGAGCGGCGCCAGGCGCAAGCGTTCAGGCGGGCTCGTTGCCCGGCTTCCACTTGATGCTGCAGCCGAGCGACGGGCTCTGCTCCGCGGGCACCTCGCCGCCCTCCAGCAGGGCGTCGATGGCCGCCCGCAGCGACGCGCCGGTCACCGGCACCGAGTTGCCAGGGCGGGAGCCGTCGAATTCTCCGCGGTAGACGAGCTTGAGCCGGGAGTCGTACAGGAAGAAGTCGGGCGTGCAGGCGGCCTTGTATGCCTTGGCCACCTCCTGGGTGTCGTCCAGCAGGTACGGGAACGTGAACCCAGCTCTGGCGGCCTGCTCGGCCAGGTGTGTGGGATCGTCGTCCGGGTAATTAACGCTGTCGTTGCTGCAGATGGCGACGATCGACAGCCGGGCGCCGTAGTCCGCGGCCAGCGCGCCCAGACCCTTCTCGATGTGCCGCACGTAGGGGCAGTGGTTGGAGAGGAAGACCACCAGTGTGGCGGGAGAGTCTTTGAGGTCTTCCAGCGAGACGCTGCCGCCGTCGATAGCGGTGAGATCGAAGTCGGGCGCGGGAGCGCCGAGCGGAACCATGAACGAGTTGACAGCCATGGCATCCATTGTCGCAACCACGTCAGAGAGAGGTGAATGATGAGCGGCATCGCGGAATTCCGGACCGTCGTCCTCGACACGCCCGATCCCCAAGGGCTGGCCGAGTTCTACTCCCGGCTGCTCGGCTGGCCGATCACGTCGGTTGAGGACGATTGGGTGGTGGTGACCGACGGGGGGCCGCCCCGGCGGCTGGCGTTCCAGCTCGCACCGGACTTCCGGCCGCCGACCTGGCCCGACCCCGAGCGGCCGCAGCAGTTCCACCTCGATCTCACCGTGGACGACATGGAGGAGGCGGAGAAGCGGGTGCTCGAGATCGGCGCCGTCAAGCATGAGCATCAGCCCAGCGAGGACGACAGCTTCCGGGTGTTCCTCGATCCGGCCGGGCACCCGTTCTGCCTCTGCCGGGGCTGACCCGCCCCCGGTCCCGGCTACCAAGCCGGCCCCACTCCAACGCTAGGCCGTAGACTCCGACGCCCCCGGGGCTTGCCGGGGGCGTCGGGGGGTGCGGCTACTCGTCTTCGGGCGGCGAGGCCGAGGACTCGACGGCGGGCGTGAGGGCTTCCGGGCCGGAGCCGAGGGCGCCGCCGATGGCGCCGATGGTGTGTGTCAGGCGGACGCCTGAGCCGTCCCGCCGCCCGATCTCCTCCGGCAACGGCACCGGCTTGCCGACCGCGGACACCGCCTTGGCCGGCGCAGCCCCTGCCCACGCCAGCAGCAACTCGTCCTCGCCCTTCAAGAACCGCTGTGCCCGCACCCCACCGGTGGCCCGCCCCTTGGCGGGGAACTCGGCGTAGTCGGACACCTTGCCACCGCCCACCTGCGTCCCGGGCAGGGCCGTCGATGACCCGGCGATCGTGACCACGTGCGCGGGCAGCTCAGGATCGACCACGCCGAACCAGATCACCCTGGCCCCGTCCTCCAGCCGGATCCCCGCCATGCCGCCCGCCGGCCGCCCCTGCGGTCGCACCAGCGAGGCCGGGAACCGCAGCAACTGGGCGTTGGAGGCGATGAACACCAGGTCGTGCGACTCGGACACCAGCTCGACCGCGCCCACCACGCGGTCGCCGTCCTTCAAGGTGATCACTTCGAAGTCGTCGCGGTTGGCAGGGTAGTCGGGCACCACCCGCTTGATCACGCCCTGCGCCGTGCCCACGGCCAGCCCAGGCCCGTCGGGATCCAGCGAGCCCAGCCCGATGACCTGTTCGTCGGGCTGCAGTGAGACGTATTCGGAGACCGGGTGACCGCCGGACAGCGACGGCGGGTTGGCCGTGGACGGCAGAGTCGGCAGGTCCACGACCTGGACCCGGATCAGCCGGCCCAGCGACGTCACCACGCCGACCTCGCCCCGCACCGAGGTGCGTACCGCCGAGACCAGCACGTCATGGGCCGAACGTTCGCCCTCCCCCGGCAGCGGCGTCGCGTCGGAGGTGCGGGCCAGCAGGCCGGTCGACGACAGCAGCGCCAGGCACGGGTCGTCGGCCACCTGGAGCGAGACGACGGGGGTCCGGGCCACGCCGGGGGCCTCCAGCAGGACCGTGCGGCGCGGCGTGCCGTATTTCTTGGCCACGTCGGCCAGCTCGCCCGAGACGACCTGGCGCATCTTGGCCTCCGAGGACAGGATCTCGGTCAGCTTGGCGATCTCGTCGCTCAGCGTCTCCTTCTCCCGGTCCAGCTCCAGCTTGTCGTAGCGGGTCAGGCGGCGCAGCGGCGTGTCGAGGATGTAGGCGGCCTGGATCTCGGTCAGGTCGAACACGTCCATCAACCGCGTGCGCGCCTGCGCCGAGTCATCGGAGGCACGGATGACCTGGATGACCTCGTCGATGTTGAGCAGCGCGATGATCAGGCCGTCGACCAGGTGCAGGCGTTCTTCGCGCTTGCGGCGCCGGTATTCCGACCTGCGGCGCACCACCTCGAGCCGGTGGTCGACGTAGACCTGGAGCAGCTCGCGCAGGCCCAGCGTGCGCGGCTCGCCGTCCACCAAGGCGACGTTGTTGATGCCGAACGTCTCCTCCATCGGCGTCAGCCGGTAGAGCTCCTCCAGGACGGCCTCGGGGATGAAGCCGTTCTTGATCTCGATTACCAGCTGCAGGCCCTTGTGCCGGTCGGTGAGGTCCTTCAGGTCGGCGATGCCCTGGAGCTTCTTGGAGGTGACCAGCTCCTTGATCTTGGTGACCACGCGCTCGGGGCCGACGTTGTAGGGCAGCTCGGTGACGATGATGCCCTTGCGGCGCGGGGTGATCTGCTCGACGGTGCACTTGGCCCGCATCCGGAACGTGCCACGCCCGGTCTCGTACGCGTCCCGCACCCCCTGCAGCCCGATGATCGAGCCGCCGGTCGGCAGGTCGGGACCGGGCACGAACTTCATCAGCTCGTCCAGCGTCGCGTCCGGCTTCTTGATCAGATGCCGGGCGGCCGCCACGACCTCGGTGAGGTTGTGCGGCGCCATGTTGGTCGCCATGCCGACCGCGATGCCGCTCGTGCCGTTGACCAGCAGGTTGGGGAACGCCGACGGCATGACGCCGGGCTCGGTCTCCTGCCCGTCGTAGTTGGGCTTGAAGTCGACGGTCTCCTCGTCGAGCGACTCCACCAGGAGCATGGCGGCCGGGGCCAGCCTGGCCTCGGTGTATCGCATGGCGGCGGGCAGATCGTCGGGTGAGCCGAAGTTGCCGTGGCCGTCCACCAGCGGCAGCCGCATGGAGAACGGCTGCGCCAGCCGCACCAGCGCGTCGTAGATGGCGGAGTCGCCGTGCGGGTGCAGCTTGCCCATGACGTCGCCGACGACGCGCGAGGACTTGACGTGCCCGCGGTCGGGGCGCAGGCCCATCTCGCTCATGGAGTAGAGGATGCGCCGCTGCACGGGCTTGAGGCCGTCACGCGCGTCGGGCAGGGCCCGCTGGTAGATCACCGAGTAGGCGTACTCGAGAAAGCTCGTGCGCATTTCGGAGGAGACGTCGATGTCGACGATCCGCTCCTCGAAGTCCTCAGGCGGGGGTGCAGTCGTACGTCGGGCCATCTTGTGCTGCGCGGCTGCCTCGGCCGTCGCGCCGAGGGGAAGCGCATCCTCCTTCTGCTCTCGTGCTGTAACCGTAGCCGTCAGCTCGCTGGAGAAGCGTCAGATCGGCGTGTGAGGCGTCGACGTCACCCGTCCCGGTCGCGAGGTGATGGCGGCCAGAGGCGCGTGCGGTCACGCGACCAGTAGGGGTTCCGGTGTGTTCGCCTTTGGAGATGATGGCACGAGCTGGGTCCCCTGTGGCATATCCAGTCATGGAAGACGCCTCCTCGCCGATGACTGAGCTGGTCATCCACCCGGCAGGGAAGCCGGGAAAGGTATGACGGCGAACATCGTGCCCGAACCACGATGGTACTCGATGCCGGCCACTTATCGCAGACTTGTTCGATAGCGGGTTTTTGGTTGACCAAGCAATTGCTTGGTGTTACTTTGCCGACGAGGATTCCGCGTTCCCGGAGGCGTCATGATCGAGTTTCATCCCGTGACCAAGCACATCGGCGCCGAGGTCACCGGGGTCGATCTGCGCAAGCCGCTGTCGCAGGAGGAGGTCGCGACTCTGCGGGAGGGCTGGCTCAAGCACCTCGTGCTGTTCTTCCGCGACCAGCACATCGACGACGAGCAGCACCTGCAGTTCGCCCTGAACTTCGGCACGCTCAACCACCCGGCCTTCAAGAAGGACTCCGCCAGCCCCATCCATGTGCTCGACCAGACCTCACCCAAGGGCGAGGGGGGCGACGAGTGGCACAGCGACAACACCTTCGAGCCCACGCCGCCCATGGGCTCGCTGTTGCGCTGCGTCCAGCTCCCCAGCGTGGGCGGTGACACGTGCTGGGCGAACACCTACCTGGCGTACGAAACGTTGTCCCCGTCGCTGCAGCGGCTGTGTGACGAGCTGACGGCCGTGCACGACATCACGATGTCGATGAAGAAGGCGATCGCCAAGGGGCATCCGTTCGACCTGGCCGAGATCCAGGCCAAGTGGCCGCCGATCGAGCGGCCGGTGGTGCGCGTGCACGCGGAGACGGGCAGGAAGGCCCTGTTCGTGAACCGGTCCTCGACGACCCGCCTGGTCGGCCTGTCGGACCGGGAGAACGAGGCGCTGCTGCCGTTCCTGATCGATCACATCCGCTCGCCGGAGTACCAGTGCCGCCTGCGGTGGCGGCCCGGCACCCTGGCCTTCTGGGACAACCGGCCGACCCAGCACTACGCGGTGGCCGACTACACCGAGCGCCGCCGTATGCACCGGGTCACGATCAACGCCTTCCCGGAGCACGGGGATCCGTCCTGAGTGCAGTTCCGCACGTCCGCCCTGCCCGTTGTGCCGGCTCGCGATTCACCACGCGGCCGGCCCACGAGGCGCACGTATCGGCGCCTGGCTCGGTGAACCGGAGGAGCGTTTCCCTGGACGGGGCCCGGCCCCGTGCGGCGGGTGGAGCCCAGCCGGCGCAGCCGTACAGGATGGGGTTTGACCAGGAGGAGCGCGAACCACGGCGGGAAAGGTGGTAACAAGGGTGCATGATTGACGCCCCCGATGCCGGGATGCTGCGGCAAGAGGCCGAGGAACGCCTTCAAGCGCTGGCCGGAGCGCACGCGAGGCTCCGCGACGACCAGTGGGCGGCCATCGAGGCCCTCGTCCTCGACCGGCGCAGGGTGCTGGTCGTGCAGCGCACCGGCTGGGGCAAGTCGGCCGTCTACTTCGTGGCCACCGCGCTCCTGCGGGAGCTGGGTGAGGGCCCCACGGTCATCGTCTCGCCGCTGCTGGCGCTGATGCGCAACCAGATCGCCGCCGCCGAGCGGGCCGGCATCCGGGCCGTCACGATCAACTCCGCCAACCCGGAGGCGTGGGAGGAGATCTACGGCCAGGTCGCCGACGGCATGGTGGACGTGCTGCTGGTCAGCCCCGAGCGGCTCAACAACCCCGACTTCCGCGACAACGTGCTGCCCGAGCTGGCCGAGAGCGCCGGGCTCGTGGTGGTCGACGAGGCGCACTGCATCTCCGACTGGGGGCACGACTTCAGGCCCGACTACCGCAGGCTGGCGCGGCTGTTCGAGGACCTGCCGCCCGGCATCCCCGTCCTGGCCACCACCGCCACCGCCAACGCCCGCGTCACCCGCGACGTGGCCGAGCAGATGCGCCTCCCCGCGGAGCTGCGGCCCGACGGGGACGACACGCTCGTGCTGCGCGGGCCGCTGGAGCGCGAGAGCCTGCATCTATCCGTCGTACGCCTGCCCACGGCCGAGCAACGGCTGGCGTGGCTGGCCCAGACGCTGCGTGAGCTGCCCGGCTCCGGCATCGTCTACACGCTGACCGTGGCCGCCGCCCACGAGATCGCGGGCTACCTGCGCGAGCAGGGGCACGAGGTGGCCGCCTACTCCGGTCAGACCGACCCGGCCGAGCGGCTGGCGGCCGAGGAAGCGCTGCTCAGCAACAAGATCAAGGCGTTGGTGGCCACGAGCGCGCTCGGGATGGGCTTCGACAAGCCCGACCTGGGATTCGTCGTGCACGTGGGGGCGCCGCAGTCGCCGGTCGCCTACTACCAGCAGGTCGGCCGGGCCGGACGCGGGGTGGAGCGGGCCGAGGTGATCCTGCTGCCCGGTGTCGAGGACCGCGACATCTGGGCCTATTTCGCCTCGCTGGCGTTCCCGCCCGAGCCCGTCGTCCGCGCCACGCTCCAGACCCTCGAAGAACGCGGCGGCGTCATGTCCACCCCGGCGCTCGAGACCGCCGTCGATCTGAGCCGCAGCCGTCTGGAGATGATGCTCAAGGTCCTCGACGTGGACGGCGCCGTCCGGCGGGTCAAGGGCGGCTGGGAGGCCACCGGGGAGCCGTGGGCGTACGACACCGAGCGTTACACCCGCATCGCCGCCGAGCGCAGAGCCGAGCAGGAGGCCATGCTCGGCTACCTGACCACGACCGAGTGCAGGGAGCACTACCTGCGCAGGCACCTCGACGACGAGTCCGCCCGGCCCTGCGGCCGCTGCGACAACTGCACGGGCAGGCACCGCTCGCCGGAGATCGCCGCGCAGGCCGTGGAAACCGCCCGCGAGCGGTTGAGCAGGCCTGGTGTCGAGATCGAGGCCCGCAAACAGTGGCCGACCGGCCTGGCCGACCTGTCCGGGCGGATCAAGCCGGAGCTGGGCGCGGAGCCGGGCCGGGCGCTCGGGCGGCTGACCGACATCGGGTGGGGCAACCGGCTGCGGGAGCTGTTCAACGCCGACGACGGGCCGATGGCCGACGACATGTTCGCGGCCGTCGTACGGGTGCTGTCCGCCTGGGACTGGCGTGAGCGGCCGGTGGCCGTGGTCAGCGTTCCGTCCGCGACGCGGCCGAAGCTCGTTCGCTCGTTCGCCGAGCGGCTGGCACAGGTCGGGCGGCTGACATACCTCGGGGAGCTGGGCTATCGGGCCGGCTCGCCCGGACAGCAGTTCAACAGCGCCAAGCGGGTTCAGGCGGTCAGAGGCACCCTGGCCATGCCCAAGGACCTCGGCGTCCAGATCGCCCAGTGCGGCGGGCCCGTCCTGCTCGTGGACGACCGGGTCGACACCGGGTGGACGATGACGCTGGCCACCGCCCTCGTCCGCCACGCCGGCGCTCCGGCCGTGCTGCCGCTGGCCCTGGCGACTGTCAGCTGACGCCGGCGTTCAACACGCCCGGCGTCTTGTCCTAGAGGGCGGACGTGCGGCCAAATGTCTAGAAGGGCGGACGAGCGCCCAAATGCATGATCGCCTTGGCCGCCAGCCGGCATCCCGAGGCCAGCGCTTCGGCCGGCGGCTTGCCCTCCAGCCACGGCGGCAGGAAGCCGGCGGAGAACGCGTCGCCCGCCCCCGTGCCATCCACGATCTTGTCGACCGGCTCGGCGGCCACGTGGACCGGCTCGGGGCGGCCGTTGCTGAACCACAGCGCGCCCTCGGCGTTCTGCTTGATCACGACCTGTGGGAACCACGCCGTCAGCACCTTGGCCGCGGCCTCCGGGTCGTCGCGGCCGGTCAGCACCTTCGCCTGGTCGGCATTGGCGAACAGCAGCTTGGCGCCGTTGGTCCACTCCAGGAACGGCTCGGCCCCGGTACGCTCGAGCGGCGCGGACGAGGCGCAGTCCACCGAGATCGACATCCCGCCGCGCCTGGCCATGTCGAGCGCCGCGAGACCGGCGTCGCGCGAGCCCTCGTTGATCAGCGTGTAGCCCGAAAGGTGCAGGTGCGAGCCCGAGGTGAACAGGTCGCGCGGCAGGTCCTCCGGTGACAGCGCGGCGTTGGCGCCGGGGTCGGAGAGCATGGTGCGCTCGCCCTTGTGCGTGACCAGCACCACGCAGGTGCCGGTGGGCCGCTCGGGATCCATGACGAGCCGCGCGTCCACGCCGTAGCCCATCAGCTCCATGTCGCGGTTTCGCCCGGTGATGTCGGCGCCTCTGCGGCCGATGAAGGCCACTTCCGCACCCTCGACGGCGAGCCACGAGGCGATGTTCGCACCTGAGCCGCCACCGTGCATCGTCACGATCGCCGGGGTGTCGCTCGCCCTGGCGAGCGCATAACGGGCGCGCGCGACCGCGTCGGTCATGAGATCGCCCACCACGACGACCCGCGTCATGATGTCACCACCTTGCTGCCTTCAGTCCACCCTGGCCACGGCAAAACTAACAGCTTCCGGGCTGCTCGTGGGGCGGACCCATCACACCAAGCTGGAGTCGATGCACAAGCGTTGCCCAACTGGGCCCCGGGTCTTGGCATGTGGGATGCGGGTTTACGCTCGAGACCGTGGAGGCACAATATCCGGCTCATTGGGAGGCCGACGTCGTCCTAGCCGACGGCGGCACGGCGCACGTACGCCCGATCAAGCCCGCCGACGCGGACCGCCTCCGTGCCTTTTACTCGCGACTGTCAGACGAGTCGATCTATTTCCGGTTCTTCGGGCCGCGGCCGCGGTTGTCCGACCGCGACGTCGAGCGGTTCACCAATGTCGACTATCTCCACAGGGTCGCCCTGATCGCCACCATCGGCACCGAGATGGTCGCCGTGATCCGCTACGACCGCACCGGGCCGGGCGAGGCCGAGGTGGCCTTTCTCGTCGAGGACGCCCACCAGGGCAGGGGAGTGGCCTCCGTGCTCCTGGAGCACCTGGCCGCCACCGCCCGCGAGCACGGCATCGAGCGTTTCATCGCCGATGTCCTGCCCGCCAACATGCGCATGATGGGCCTGCTGCGCCAGGCCGGCTACACCGCCCAGAGCCAGTTCGCCGACGGCGTCGTCCGCATGACGCTCGACCTCACCCCCACCGAGACCTCGGCCGAGGTGACGGCGGCCCGGGAGCACCGGGCCGAGTCCAGGTCGATCGCCAGGCTGCTGACCCCCGGCTCGGTCGCGGTCATCGGCGCCTCCCGCGAGCCCGGCGGGGTCGGCCAGACCGTCCTGCGCAACCTGCTGGCCGCCGACTTCACCGGTCCCGTCTACCCGGTGCACCGGGAGGTGCGCGCGGTGGCGGGCGTGCGGGCCTACCCGAGCGTCACCGCCATCGACGGCGACGTCGACCTGGCCGTGGTCGCCGTGCCCGCCGAGGGCGTGCTCGACGTGGTCAAGGAGTGTGCGGAGAAAGGCGTGCACGGGCTGGTCGTGGTCTCCTCCGGCTTCGGCGAGACGGGCGCGCCCGGCCGGGCCAGGCAGGACGAGCTGGCCCGCATCGCGCGTTCCTACGGCCTTCGCGTGGTCGGCCCCAACTGTCTCGGCATCGCCAACACCGACCCCACCGTCCGGCTCAACGCCACGCTGGCCGCCACCGTGCCGGGGCGGGGCAAGGTCGGCTTCTTCAGCCAGTCGGGCGCGCTCGGCACCGCGTTGCTGCAGCGGGTGGCGCAGCGCGGCATGGGCATCTCGTCGTTCGTCTCCGCCGGCAACCGGGCCGATGTGTCGGGCAACGACCTCCTGCAGTACTGGGAGGAGGACGACGCCACCGAGGTGATCCTGCTTTACCTCGAATCGCTGGGTAACCCGCGCAAGTTCACCCGGCTGGCCAGGCGCATCGCGCGGAGCAAGCCCATCGTGGTGGTCAAGAGCGGCGGCACCCCGTCGGGGCACTCGGCGGAGGAGCTCGGGCTGCCGGACTCCGCGATCAGCTCCCTGTTCGCACAGGCCGGGCTGATCAGGGTGGACGACCTCATCCAGCTGTTCGACGTGGGGCAGTTGCTGGCCTACCAGCCGCTGCCCGCCGGGCCCAGGGTCGCGCTCGTGACCAACTCCGACGCGCTCGGGCTGCTCGCCGCCGACGTCTGCCGCGCCGCCGGGCTCGGACCCCGGCCGCCGGTCAACCTGGGGCCGGCCGCGGGAGCCTCGGAGTTCGGTACGGCGCTCGCCGGCGAGCTCGCCTCGCCCGACGTGGACGCCGCCGTCGTGATCTACATGCCGCCCCTTGCCGGTGACACCGAGGCGGTGGCGGCCGAGCTGGTACGGGTGTCGAAGGACGTCCCCAAGCCGGTGCTGACGACGTTCCGCGGCCATCTGGGCATGCATCCGGCGCTGCGGCTGGAAGGCCCTGCCGGTACACAGGCCACGCCCGGGCGGGGATCCATCCCCTCCTACGCGGCCCCCGAGGAGGCGGTCCGGGCGCTGGCCCACGTGGTGCGGTACGCCACGTGGCGCGCGCAACCGGCGATGCCGCCGCCGGAGCTCGACGACATCGACACCGACCGCGCCCGCTCCCTGGTCCACACCCTCCTGACGACCGCTCCAGCGGATCCGGACACTCCGGCGCCCGCCCAGGCGACGCCCGCCTCGGGCACCGCCCCAACGGACAAGGCGGCTGGTCAGCCGGCGTCGGGCGCAGCCTCCGGTCCCGCGAGCGCGTCGCCGGAAGGGGCCGGCGGGGCGTCTCCGGAAGAGGCCGGCGGGGCGTCGGCGGGCGCGGCCACAGGGGCCGGCGGGACTGGTGAGACGGCTGCTGCCGACCCGGCGCCAGCGCCGGCGAGGGTGCACCGGGCCGCCGCTGTGCGCCCGCGGCCGGTGGTCTTCGCGGAGCCGGGACCGCCGGTCGAGATCGACGCAACGGAGCTGCTGTCCTGCTACGGCCTCACCGTATGGCCGGCAGAGGTGGTGCGCTCGCCCGACGAGGCCGTGGCCGCTGCGGAGCGCCTCGGATGGCCCGTGGTCTTGAAGGTCGCCGACCCGGGCGCCTCGCGCCGCGCGGGCACCGTGCGCCTGGGGTTGGCGGGCCCGGAGATGGTGCGCCACGCGTACGCCGAGTTCGCCGACCAACTGGGCGAGAAGGTGCGGCTGGCCGTCCAGCGCATGGCGCCGCAACCGGCCGTGCCCACCGTGGTGGGCGTCATCGAGGATCCGGCGTTCGGCCCGGTGGTGTCGTTCGGGCTCGGTGAGGTGACCGCACGGCTCCTCCTCGACCAGGGGTTCCGCCTCGCGCCGCTGACGAGGGAGGACGCCGCCGCGCTGGTGCGCTCCGTACGCGCCACGCCGCTGCTCTTCGGCGAATACGGCTACCCGCCGGTGGCGGTCGACGCCCTGGAGGAGCTGCTCGTACGCGTCGGCCGCCTGGCCAACGACCTGCCCGAGGTGGCCCGCCTGGACCTGGACCAGGTGCTCGTAGGGGAGTCCGACGCCATGATCCTCGGCGCCCGCGCCACCCTCCGCACACCGGCGGGCCCGCGCCTGGACGGCGGCCCGCGCCGCCTGTCATGACCGCGCCCCGGAGGTGAAGGCAAAGTGAGGCCAGTGCTCCGAAGTGGCCTTTGTTACCAATCTAAAGACGTTATAGAGCGTTATATCCGGCGGGTGAGTGTACTGCCCGGCCCTGGCAGGATGGACCCATGAGGGAAACCCGAGTCTCAGCCGCGGGCCTGCGTGAAGCGATCGAGCGCAGCGGCTACTATCCCGACCTCGTCACCGATGCGGTCGAATCCGCGCTGGGCAAGGAAGCCGTGACCGCGTTCGTGGTCCACCATGAGGCCACGTTCGATCCTGCGATGGAGGTGCGCAGGCACGTCACCGTGCTGGTGCTGACCACGACACGGCTGCTGGTCTGCCACACCGACGAACACCCCGCGGTGGAGGGCGTCTCGACGTCCCACGCCTCCACGACCACGGAGGCCGTGCGCCTGAGCCGCATCCAATCGGTCGCCGTCACCCGCGTCGTGCCCGACCCCGCCTCCTACGTCCCGGGCGTGCCGCCCACGGAAGTCACGCTGACCATCGGCTGGGGTGCGATCTCCCACGTGGACCTGGAGCCGGCCACGTGCGGCGACGAAAACTGCGAGGCCGACCACGGTTACACGGGGGCGATCACCGCCGATGACCTGTCCCTCAGGGTCAGTGAGGCGGCCGACGGCCCGGAAGCGGTCACGCACGTCCTGTCCTTCGCCAAGTCCCTCTCCGAGGCCACCGCCCGCGCCGCCGCCTGACCCCGGAACCCCGCCCTCCTCCGGCGCCGGACGCGTTCCGGCCGGGCGCGTACGCCTGCTCCACCACGCCCGTCAGCGGGCGGGCACGAAGACGATGGCCAAGATGTCAGCGAAGACGCAGGTCAAGCATGCGCTCGTCACGGCGAGCACCCTGTGAGCCTTCACGACCGGCCATGACAGACGGAAACCAGCGACGGCGAGTGCGGGTAACCTGGCCGGCCGTAAAAAAGGCGGGCGAGATCCCCGGCGCAAAGGGAGAGGCCCGCGATCCTCATGAAGACGGACAATCTCATGAAGACGGACAGATGCCTAAGATGAGGGGCATGCTGGTGCCAGGGTATGGTGGCGCGTCGCTGGCGGATCTGCCTGGTGCGCTGCTGGTCGCGCTGGGAGTGCACGACGGCGACCCGAGCGTTCCTGAGCCCGTTCCCAGCGCTCCGACCACGCCGAACGAGCCCGGCACGCCCGGCACGCTGAATTCGCCCCTCGTCCTGGCGCCCGCTGAGCGGGTCTGCCTGTTCCTGGTGGACGGCCTGGGAGCGGAGCTGTTGCGGGCGCACGCCGAGGCGGCGCCGTTCCTGTCCGGGCTGAAGAGCAGGACGCTCACGGCCGGATTCCCCGCCACCACCGTGACCAGCCTCTGCTCACTGGGCACCGGCCTGCCGCCGGGCGAGCACGGCATGCTGGGCTTGACGCTGGCCGTGCCGGGCACCGGACATCTGTTCAACTGCCTGCGGTGGACGATGCCCGACGGCCTCACGATGGACCCCGAGCAGTGGCAGCCCGCTCCGACCGTCTACCAGCGGGCCGCCCGGGCCGGCATCGAGCCCGCCTACGTCGCCCCCGCCGAGTTCGAGGGCACCGGCCTCACCAGGGCCGTCTACCGGGGCGTGCGCTACGTGGCGGCCGACACCGTGGACGAGCGCGTCGCCCGGACGCACCAGGCGATGCGCGAGCGGCCCGCGCACGTCACGGTCTACTACGGCGATCTGGACTCCGCCGGGCACCTGGCAGGCTGGGGCAGCGAGGAATGGCTGCGGCAGCTCGCCATCGTGGACGACATGGCCCAGCGGCTGGCCGAAGGACTGCCACCCGGCTCGGCCCTCTACATCACGGCCGACCACGGCATGGTCAACGCCACCGAGAAGGTCGACGCGGAGACCACGCCAGAACTGGCCGAAGGCGTGGCGCTGATCGGCGGCGAGGCCAGGGCCAGGCACATCTACGCCGAGCCCGGCGCCGCGCCGCACGTGCTGGAGGCGTGGCGCGAGGTCTTCCAGGGCAAGGCATGGGTAGTGTCCAGGCAGGAGGCGGTCGAGTCCGGCTGGTTCGGGCCGCGGGTGCGCGAGGCGTGGCTGGAGCGCATCGGCGACGTCGTGGCCGTCCCCTACACGGGCCTGGCCATCATCGCGCCGAGCGCGAACCCGATCGAGGCCCTCTTCACCGGCTACCACGGTTCGATGACGTCGGCCGAGCAGAACATCCCGCTGTTGGAGGTACGCACGTGACGAGCTCGCCGACCAATCCGCCCACGAGCCCGACCGGCTCGCCGCCGAGTCCGCTGATCAGCCCGGACGGGCTCGCGGCGCTCGGCGACGTGGCGCTGTTGGACGTTCGCTGGCGGCTGGGCGGCCCGCCCGGGATTGAGCTCTACCGGGAAGGCCACATCCCGGGCGCCGTCTACTGCGACCTCGACACCGATCTGGCGGCCCCTCCCGGCGCGGGCGGACGTCACCCGCTGCCTGCGCCGGACGCGTTCCAGAGCGCGATGCGCCGCCTCGGGGTGCGCGAGGATCGGCCGGTAGTGGTCTATGACGACGTCGGCTCCACCGTCGCCGCCAGGGCATGGTGGGCGCTGCGGTATTTCGGCCACGAGGACGTCCGCGTGCTGGACGGCGGGTTGTCCGCGTGGAGCGCGGCCGGCTTGCCGATCACGAAGGAGGCGCCGGCGGTGAAGGAGGGCGACTTCACGGCGCGGCCGGGTGGCATGCCGGTGCTGAGCGCCGGCGAGGCGGCCGACGTGGCCGCCGAGGGCGTGCTGCTCGACGCCAGGGCGGCGGAACGGTATAGGGGCGAAGTGGAGCCGGTCGATCCGGTGGCCGGGCATGTTCCCGGGGCCGTCAGCGCGCCCACCATGGAGAACGTCGGGCCCGACGGCAGATTCCTCGCCGCCGCCGTGCTTCGGGCCAGGTTCGCGGAGCTGGGCGTGGGTGAGGGGGTCCGGGCGGGGGCCTACTGCGGCTCCGGGGTGACGGCCGCCCACGAGGTGCTCGCGCTGGAGGTGGCGGGCCTGCCCGCCGCGCTCTACGTGGGCTCCTGGTCCAACTGGGTCGCCGATCCTTCGAGACCTGTCGCCACCGGCTGATACAGCGGGCGGTCGCCGGCTCCGAAGCAGGTGAACTCGTATACCCCGGTCTTGGCCGAGGCGTGCGCCAGTGCCGCGTCCGGCGGCTGCCCGGCCGCGACGAGCTCGTGGAACATGCTCATCACCGCCCGCGCCGCCTCGTCCTGCACCGGCACCATGCCCGCGATCACGCACGACGACCCCTTGGCCAGGAATGTCCCCGGCAGCCCCAGCGGAGCCCCCTCCATCGGCGTTCGCGACATGCCCGAATTGCAGGCGGAAAGCACCACGAGCTCCGGCGATCGCGTCACGTTCAGCAGGTCGTACGCCATGAGCGACCCGTCCTCCAGCGTGATCCCGGACACCAGCGGACTACGGGCGTGGAACACCCCGTGCGCCGCCAGATGCAGCACATCCGCGACCGCCAGCGCGTTCAGCACCGGCTCGATGCGCCCCGGCACCTCGCGCCCGCCCGGATGGCAGGCCAGCACGTGCGCCACCTCGGCCTGCGCGTGAGCCAGCGCCGGCCCGGCCGCCGCGGCCACCGAGGGAGGCCCGGCCCCGCGAGCGCCTTCCCGTGCCCGCACCCAGGAGGCCGCGCTGGCCGCCACGCTCACGGGGCGCCCGCGCAGGAACGGCAGCGCCCCCCACGGAAGCGTGTGCAGTGCGCCCACCGGCACCACCACCAGCGGCGCGTCGCCCAGGTCGGCCGCCAGCGGCCGGAACACGAGCTGCTCGAGCTCCCCGGCCACGATCTGGAGATCCGTGTCGCGCCGCAGATCCGGCCGCTCTCGCGCCTCCGACCGCCTCCGGACGGCGTAACGCAGCCGTACGATCGCCTCCTCGACCACCCGCACGGCCCCCAGCCGCCGCAGCACCACCCGCTCCCCGGCGATCATCACCGCCAGCAGCGAGTCCCCGTCCACCACGAACTCCACCAGAGCCCGCCGCCCCAGCTCGCCCCGCACCCGTTCAGTATCCGCCAGCGCACAGGCATGGGCGGGTGCCGTGACGGCCCGCCACCGCTCGGCCCATTCGAACACGTCGCACGGCCCGCCGGCGCGTACCGCCAGCCCCAGCCCGAACGCCGCAAGCCGCTCCCCGGCCCTGGCGACGTGCGCCCGCAGCGACGGGTCGGCGAACGTCTCCACCTGCACGCTCACCTCGGCCAGCCCGTCGCGGACGGCCAGGAAGGCTCCAGGGATGTCCTCCTGCAGCGCCGCCTCCATCGCGAGCGCGTGCTGGCGTACGGGGACCGGGATCTGCGACGCCCGCGCCAGCTGCCTGGCCAGCGGCTCCGACGCGAGCGAGGTCAGCCGGGCGCCCGCGGGCGCCCACCGCTCGCCGCGCCCGGGGAGCTCGGCGTGCCGGGTGAGGCGGGCCAGCTGCGCGGAGGCCGTCGGATGATCGTCGACGGAGAGTGCCGCCTCGGCCGCCACCAGCCGCAACGCCGCCGCCCCCGCCAGGTGGGCGCCTCCGTCCTCCAGCTTGTCCGCGCCCGCGATCAGCTCGGCGACCAAGGCGGGCGTGACGGGTTCGAGTGCCAGGCGCGAGCGCAGCACGACCTCCCTGGCCAGTGGCAGCCACGAGGTGCGGCCCTGCGCGGCCAGCTCGCCCGCCGCCTGCTCGGCCACCGCTCGCGCTCGGTGCGGGTCGCCGATCAGCAGCTCCACCTGGGCGAGCTTCAGCCGCGCCTCGGCCAGCGCCGCCCGGGCCCCGCAGGTCTCCAGATCGGGCACGGCGAGGTTCAGCATGGCCCTGGCCTCGCCGGGCAAGTGGGCGGCCAGCAGGGCGCCGGCGAAGTCGGCCCGCATGGTGGCCAGCCGCTCGGGATAGCCGAAGAGCGTGTCCTCGGCCTCCCGGTAGTGGTGGAACGCCTCGGCGATGTCGCCCCGCCGTACCGCGAGGAACGGCAGGTTGGCGGCGGACAGGCGGGCCAGGTGACGCAGCCCGGCATGCTGGGAGATCTGGAGGCAGGCGGTGAGATCGCGCATGGCGGCATCCCAGTCACCCCGGTAGGAATGGACGAGGCCGCGGTTGAGCAGGCCGCCCGCCAGGAACCTGCGGTTGTCGAGGGTGCCGGGCGCGCCCGCCAGGGCTCGCAGCGCGCGGTCGCACGCGGCGACGGCCTCCTGCAGCCGGCCGAGGTGGGCCAGCGCGACCGCGCGCTGGGTGTCGAGCTTGGCACGGTCGAGCGGGGACAGGTAGGCCCACGCCAGGGCGGCCACGCGCAGGGCCTGGACAGGATGGCCGCGCTCGGTGCGCACGGTGACGAGTGACAGCCGGGCCTGCGCCACCCGCTCCCGCGAGGCTCCCGGGGTGGCGATGGCCTGCCGGAGGTGCCGCTCGGCGCCCTCGAGATCGCCCAGCTCGCGGGCGGCCAGCGCCATCGCCCTGAGCGCGATCGCCGCGGCGTCGGAAGATCCGGTACGGCGCGCCGCCGCGAGCACGACGCCGCCCGCGTGCATGGCGTGACCGGGATCGACCAGTGAACGCAGCATGGCGGCCTCGGCCGCCGCGACGAGCGGGTCGAGATCCTCCGAGGTGTCCCTCATGGGCGGGCCTTGATCGAAACGGCCGGGAGTCCCGGTCACGGGGGCGGTCAGGGCCGGATGCGCACCCACATGGTCTGCACGGGCACGTGGCCGGGCCGGTGGCACACCACGCTGACCCAGCCGGGAGGCAGGCCGGTGGCGGCGAACTGGCCGTTGTGGGTGATGCGCGTGGTCAACGTGAGGTGCGGGGTCTTCACATCGACGAGGGTGCCCTCGCCCGGGTGGGGGAGGACCTGCCCGGCGACGTCGATGAGCCCGTCGCCCACCGTCATCTCCAGATCGAAGGTGAGGCCGCCCGTGACGAAGCGCATCACGTGCGAGCCGTCGTCGTCGCGTGTGCCCGAGCTCCTGCGGACCCCTGCGCACTCGACCGGGCCGGCGGTCCGCGCCTGGGGAACCCGAAGCCCGTAGACGTCCCGCGCGGCGGCCGACACATGGCTCGGGATGGGGTCGTTGCCGGCGGCGAGCCGGAGTGCGGCCAGAAAGTATTCGTCGTTGATCATCGCGCCGTCTCCTGTGCCGAGATCAAAGTGCGCAGTCTCTCCAGGCAGCGGGCCCTGGTCGGGCCGACGCTGCCCATGGGCAGTCCGAGCCGCATCGCCGTCTGCCGGGTCCCGAGATCGATCGCGACCAGCTGGAGCAGCGTGCGGCAGGGCTCGTGCAGGGCGGAGACCGACTTCCAGAGCAGCTGCCTGCCGTCGGTCTCCAGAACGGCGGTGGCCGGGTCGGGGTCTTCGACGACCTCGGGGGAGAGGACCCGCGGGCGGTCCTTGCGTAGGAGCAGCAGTGCCTCGCGGCGCACGGTGGTCGCGAGCCACCCGCCCACCCCCGCCGGGTCCTTGATGCCGTCCAGGTGCTGGAGCAGGCGCAGCCAGGAGCCCTGGACCACGTCCGCCGCATCGGCCGGGCTCAGGCCGCACGCGCGGGCCACGGCCCACATGAGCGGCCCGAACCTGGACTCGAGCTCCTCCCACGCCGACCGGTCGCCCTCGGCCGCGGCGTGGACGAGCTCCGCCGGATCGCGCTGCACGCGGCCTCCTCTCACCCGGCACGGAGAGGCGATGATGCCTATCCGTGATCGACTGGGAACTGAGCGTAAACTCTACAGACTCGACGGGATGAGCACTCCCAGATCCGGAATTTGCCGGGTGCCCTCGCCGTCGAGAAGCCGGCGGACCACCTCCTTCGCCGGTTCGTTCCTGGCCGCGTCCGCGATGGTCCCGGCCACCAGGGCGGTGGCGAACGACGTGCCGCTCCACGCCGCGAAGCCGCCGAAGTCCTCCGTGTCGAGATAGCTGCTGGTCAGCCAGTCGCCCCGGGCGCAGGCGTCCACCCACGTGCCGTAACCGGAGTAGGGGGCCCGGCCGGCCTGCGCGGCGTCCAGCGCCGCCACGCCGACCACGGCGGGCAGTGCGCCCGGCCAGAACGGCCGATCGGAGGCGGTGTTGCCGGCGCAGGCCACCGTCACGGTGTCGGTCAGCCCGGCGATGGCGTCGGCCAGCAGCGGCGGCGGGCGGTCGTCGAAGGTGTGGCCACCGAAGGACAGGTTGAGCACCTGAGGGGGGCGCTCCCGCAGGCGGTGGAGCGCGCGCACGATGGACGCCTCGTCGCCGATGCCGTCGCCGTCCAGCACCCGCCCCACCCGCAGGGCCGCGCCGGGCGCGCTGCGCGTCAGCAGGCCGGCGAGGAACGTCCCGTGCCCGGCCTGCTGACCCTCGGACGCGTCTGCCTCCTCGGGGCCGACCTGGCCGTACCAGTCGGTGCCCGACCACCACGGGTGCTTGGCGATGCCGGTGTCGAGCAGGCCCACCGCCACCTCCGACCGGGTCCTGCCCGGTTTGTACGAGATGGGCGGGGCGGGGAACGGCCTGGACGCCGGACCGCCGAAGAACAGCGGCTGGCCGCGGAGGACATGGTTCGGCGACGCTCTGAGCCCCTGCCCGCGCAGCTCGGCCGTGAGCTCGCAGGGATCGACGCCGGGCGCCAGGTGGACGACGCAGACCCCGTCCGCCTCGGAGACGGCCTGGGTCCAGCGGGCCGCCGCGGACAGGGCACTGCGGTCGATGAGCAGCTGACCTGGCCGGATGAAGGCCTCGCCGACAGATTGCATTTCCATGGCCGGGTATGTATCCCGCCTGTATCAGGTGTCACGCACCAACTTGGTATGGCCCCCCTCTGGTATCGAGTAGCGACCGACGGTAGTCTCTCCCTAGTCACTTGTGATCATCCCAGGACGAGGCCGTTGGGGAAGGCGCACCTCGTACCGAAACGGGAGGTCCGGTGTCTGCTCGTGGCGTCCTTTACGTCCACTCGGCTCAGCCCGCGCTGTGCCCTCACATCGAATGGGCAGTCGCGGGTGTCCTTGGCGTGCCCGTAGATCTGACGTGGACTCCGCAACCCGCCGCGCCCAATGTCGTGCGCGCGCAGGCGGAGTGGGAGGGCCGTGCGGGCATCGCGGCGGCCATCGCCTCCTCGCTGATGGGTTGGCAGCGCCTCAGGTTCGAGATCACGGAGGACGCCTCACCCGGGGTGGACGGCTCCCGGCATGCCTACACGCCGACGCTCGGCGCCTTCACCGCGGTCATCGGCGTCTCCGGCGACATCATGATCCCCGAGGACCGGCTCCGCGCGGCCATGATGATGGCGGGCCAGGGGCGGTGCGTGCTGGAGGAGGAGATCGACAAGATGCTCGGGCGCCCGTGGGACGAGGAGCTTGAGCCGTTCAGGTACGCCGGCGACGGCGCCCCGGTCCGCTGGCTGCACGCCGCCGTCTGACCTATGGTCGCACTCCCGACGGGCCCTCGTTGGTCACGCGATGCTGCCGCCCGCGGACCCTGCTCGTTGCTCGTGTCTATGGTCGCACTCCCGACGGGTCCTCGTTGGTCACGCGATGCTGCCGCCCGCGGACCCTGCTCGTTGCTCGTGTCTATGGTCGCACTCCCGACGGGTCCTCGTTGGTCACGCGACGCTGCCGCCCGCGGACCCTGCTCGTTGCTCCGTAGGAAAGCATTAAGGATTCCGTAACGGGGTGTTGCGAGGCTGAAGGCGCAGAAAGAAGAGCACCCTCACCTCGAGAGAAGGATCGACAGATGGCCAGCAAGCTCGTGGTCGGAACGTTCGTGACGCTGGACGGGATCATGCAGGCTCCCGGCGGGCCCGGAGAGGACCCGTCCAACGGTTTCCCGCACGAAGGCTGGTTGCCCCCGCACCTGGACGAGGGGTTCGGCCGCATCATGGGTTCCCTGCTGGACCGCGCGGACGCCATGCTCCTGGGCCGCAAGTCGTACGACATCCTCGCCTCGCACTGGCCCAACGTGCCGGACGAGGAGGGCGGCGCCCAGATCAACAACATGCGAAAGTACGTCACCACGCGGTCGCCGATGACGGCCGAGTGGCGCAACACCGAGGTCCTGGTGGGAGAGGCCGCCCAGACGGTCGCCGACCTCAAACAGCGCACCGACGGCGTGATCCTCGTCCAGGGCAGCAGTGACCTGCTCCGGACGCTGCAGCAGGCCGAGCTGGTCGACGAGTACCACCTGCTGGTCTTCCCCGTCGTCCTCGGCCAAGGAAAGCGGCTCTTCGCCGAGGGCACCACGCCGGCCGGCCTGAGGCTCACCGGGTCGTCCACCACCGACGCCGGCGTCGTGTACGTCACGTACGAGTGGGCGGGCAAGCCCGCGTACGGGTCCGTCGCCTGAGGCCTGACAACCAAAGGCACGCCGAATGCGTCACACATACGTACGAAGCGGGCGGCTTTCTCGGCGGACGTGGCGTCGAGGCAGCCGCCGAGCCGCATCGGTTTGCCGGCGATCACACCGACCGTCCGGCCGCCGAGGCGGCTCAGCGACCTGGCGCGCCTTGACGTCGGCGTGCGGCGACTCGACGCCTTCGGCGAGTCGCGCACCGCCGGAGTGCCGGATCCTGATGACCGGCACCCGTTCAGGGACGACCACGTCATCTGCGTGGACGCTGTGCTCGCAACCCTCACTGCCCGCCGCCTTGGACGATGGCCGGCGCGCCTTCGAGGCGGCCCATCGCGGCCAGGCGGACGGCTGGATCGCGGGGATCGGCAGGCTCCTGATCGGAGCCGCGCGTCACCCCCGGTTGCCGAGCACGTTCATTTAGGCTCCCTTGAACACGACGGACACGTTGTGCCCGCCGAATCCGAACGAGTTGTTGACCGCGGCGATATCGCCTTGCGGCAGCGTGCGGTTCTCGCCGTAGACGAGGTCCACCTCGATGCCGTCGTCGATGTTGTCGAGGTTGATGGTGGCGGGGACGATCCGCTCCTGCAGCGCCTTGATCGTGAAGACGGACTCGATGCCGCCGGCGCCGCCGAGCAGGTGCCCGGTCATGGACTTGGTGGAGGTCACCAGCGGGTGGGTGCCGATGGCCTTGGCCATCGCCTGGACCTCGCCGACGTCGCCCGCGGGGGTCGAGGTGGCGTGTGCGTTGACGTGCTTGACGTCGAGGCCGGTGATGCCCGCGTCGTTGAGCGCGTGGGTCATCGCCATGATGATGCCCCGGCCCTCGGGCTCCGGCTGGGTGATGTGGTGGGCGTCGGCGGAGTAGCCCACGCCGGCGCAGTAGGCGTAGATCCGGGCGCCGCGCGCCTTGGCGTGCTCCTCCGACTCCAGCACGACGATCCCGGCGCCCTCGCCGAGCACGAACCCGTCACGGTCGCGGTCCCACGGCCGGGACGCGCCCGCAGGGTCGTCGTTGCGGGTGGACATGGCCCGCGCGGCCGCGAAGGCCGCCAGGTTGAGCCCGTGGATCGCCGCCTCGGTGCCGCCTGCGACCACCACGTCGGCGCGCCCTGCCCTGATCATGTCCATGGCGTAGCCGATGGCCTCGGCCCCGGACGCGCAGGCCGACACGGTGGCGTGCACGCCTGCCTGGGCGCCCCGGTCGAGGCCGATCCAGGCGGCCGGGCCGTTGGGCATGAGCATCGGCACCGTGAAGGGCGACAGCCGGTTCCAGCCGCGCTCCCGGTAGGTGTCGTAGGCGGCCAGTGTGGTGTTGATGCCGCCGATGCCGCTGGAGACCACCACGCCGAGCCGCTCGGGCGCCACTTCGGGGGCGCCGGCGTCCTGCCAGGCCTCCCTGGAGGCGACCATCGCGAACTGCTCGCTGCGGTCGAGCCTGCGGGCCTCGGGCCGCGGCAGCACCTCTGCCGGGTCCACCGCGGCCGTCCCCGCGAACTTCACGGGGACGGTGTCGATCCAGTCCGCGGTGAGCGTCTCGACACCCGACTGACCGGCGAGGAGCGCCGTCCAGGTCGAGGTGACGTCTCCACCGACGGGCGTCGTCGCTCCAAGCCCGGTGACGACGACACGTACCCGGTTCGCACTCACGTTTCGCGCTCCTTGCTAGTCAGTTGGGAGGTCCTCCGGACAGGAAACCTGCTCATCGGACTGCCCACTGTCGTGCCTGGTCGAGGCCACAGCGGCAGTCCATTCAGCAGGTTTCTCCATCCGCTAGGCCTGGATGAAGGTGAGGACGTCCTTGACCGTCTTCAGGTTCTTGAGCTGGTCGTCGGGAATCTCGACGCCGAACTCGTCCTGGGCGGCCACGGCGATCTCGACCATGGACAGGGAGTCGATGTCGAGGTCGTCCACGAAGCTCTTCTCGGGCGTCACGTCGGAGGCCGGAATGCCGGTGATCTCGTTGATGATCTTGCCGAGGCCTTCGAGGATCTCCTGCTCGCTGGCTGCCATGTTATTGGTTCTCCTTTGGTTTCCTGGGTTCTGTGCGGCCGCGCCGCACAAGCCTGTGAGTGGTACGGGCGAGATCCTACGGAATCTCGATCACTTGGCCCGCGTAGGTGAGCCCCGCGCCGAAACCGAGCATGAGCGCGAGGCCGCCCGAGCGGACCTCGCCGCGCTCCAGCATGCGCGACAGCGCGAGTGGGATGGACGCGGCGGAGGTGTTACCGGCGGTGACGATGTCACGCGCCACGACGGCCTTGTCGGCGCCCAGCTTGCGGGCGATGGCCTCGATGATGCGCAGGTTGGCCTGGTGGGGGATGAACGCCGCCAGCTCGGCCGGGTCCACCCCCGCTCGGGAGCAGGCTTCCAGTGCCACCGGATAGAGCGCGGTGGTGGCCCAGCGGAAGACGGTCTGCCCCTCCTGGTGCAGGAACGTCGTGCGGTCGTCGATGCGGATGGCCTCGGCCTTGTCGCCGGCGCTGCCCCAGACGACGGGCCCGATGCCGGGTGTGTCGGAGGGGCCCACCACCGCGGCTCCGGCGCCGTCGGCGAAGATCACGGCGGTGGCCCGGTCGGTCCAGTCGACCCACTGCGACAGCTTCTCCGCGCCGATGACCAGCACGTGCTTGGCCGAGCCCGCGCGCACGGCGGCGTCGGCGGTGCCGAGCGCGTAGCAGAAGCCGGCGCAGGCGGCGTTGACGTCGAACGCGCCCGGCGACTTGATGCCGAGGCGGTGCGCCACGATGGCGGAGGCGTTGGGGATCTGCGACTCGAGCGTGCAGGTGGCGACGATGACCAGGTCGATGTCCTCGGGCGACAGGCCGCTCGCGGCCAGCGCCTTGCCGCCGGCGATAGTGGCCATGTCCTCGAGCGACTCGCTCTCGGGAGCGACCCTGCGCTCCTTGATGCCGACGCGCGACTGGATCCACTCGTCGTTGGTGTCTATGGTCTTGGCCAGGTCGTCGTTGGTGACGACGTTGGCCGGCTGGTAGTGGCCGAGCGCCAGCACCCTGCCGCCGGGGGCGATGTCGGGGATCCTCATTTGATCAGCTCCCTGGCCGCGTCGAGGTCGTCTGGAGTCTTCAGCGCCACGGTCTGCACGCCGCGCAGGCCACGCCTGGCAAGGCCGGTCAGCGTGCCGCCGGGTAGTAGCTCGATCATCGTGGTGACCCCGAGCGTGGCCATGGTCTCCGCGCAGGCGTCCCACCTGACGGGGCTGCTGACCTGCTTGACCAGCCGCTCCACGAACTCGGCGCCGGTGGCGACGGGCTTGCCGTCGGAGTTGGACAGCAGCGTGACCCGCGGGTCGCCGGGCACGATGGCCCTGGCGGCCTCGCGCAGGCTCTCCACGGCCGGTGCCATGTGGTGCGTGTGGAACGCGCCCGCCACTGACAGCGGGATGAGCCGGGCGCGGGCCGGCGCGTCGTCCTTGAACGCGGCCAGCTGCTCCGTCGTGCCGCCGGCCACGATCTGGCCGGCGCCATTGATGTTGGCGGGCGTCAGCCCGTGCCGCTCGATGGCGGCGAGCACCTCGTCCTCCACGCCGCCGAGCACGGCGGTCATGCCGGTCGCGGTGATGGCAGCAGCCTTGGCCATGGCCTGGGCGCGCTCGCGTACGAGGATGAGCGCCTGCTCCGGGGTGAGCACCCCGGCCAGCGCGGCCGCGGCGAACTCGCCCACGCTGTGGCCCGCGAGCACGTCGGGGGCCCCATCGAGGGCAGGGCCGAGCGCCTCGGCGGAGGCCAGGGCGGCGGCCACGAGCAGCGGCTGGGCGACGGCGGTGTCGCGGATCTCGTCGGCGTCGGCGGTGGTCCCGTAGGCGATCAGGTCGATCCCGGCGACCTCGGACCAGGCGCCGAGCCGATCAGCGAGACCGGGCAGCTCGAGCCACGGGGTCAGGAAGCCTGGGGTTTGGGCACCTTGGCCCGGAGCGACGACTACAAGCACGAAATCCACCTTGCCCTGTAGAACTCCGACACGCGGATAGAGATCCGTACGAACTTTGTCCACGGCGATTTGTAGGAAGCCTACAGTGGGGATTTCGGCGCCATTACGTTAGGGCCCGCCAAGTTACGGCGCTCTCCGCGAGCCTGCCCAGAATCAGGCCGACCTGGAGCGTGAAGGCGGATCGGCCTTCCGTCGGCTGGTATCCGGTGAGCTCGGTGATCTTCTTGAGCCGGTAGCGGACGGTGTTGGGGTGGACGAACAGCAGCCGTGCCGTCGCCTCCAGCGAGGTGCCCTGCTCCAGGTACGTCGCCAGCGTGTCGAGCAGCGGAGTGCCGGCGAGCGGCAGGTAGACGTGCTCGATGAGCTGCTGCCTGGCGTCGTCGTCGCCGTCGAGCGCCCGCTCGGCCAGGAGGTCCTCGGCGTGCACCGGGCGGGGCGCGTCCGGCCACCCGGAGGACGCCTTCAGCCCGGCCAGCGCGGCCCTGGCCGACCTGGCGGCCGCGTGCAGGTCGGGGACCTCGGGGCCGATCACGATGGGCCCGATGCCGAAGCGGGCCACGACCTGTTTGGCAGCGTCGTCAACGCTCTGCGCGCCGCCGACGATCACGATCAGCCGGTCGGCCTGCACGCCGGCCAGCAGGTCCATGCCGATGCGCCGGCCCTTCTCCCGCAGGCCGTCGATCACTGCGCGGGGGTCGTCTTCGGGGGCGTGGCCGGCGATGACGACCACGGGGGAGGAGGTCCAGCCGAGCGCGGCGGCCCACGAGTGCAGCCCGTCGTCCACCTCGCCGCGCACGAGGGCGTCCACGATCAGCGCCTCAAGCCGGGCGTCCCACGAGCCCCTGGCCTCGGCCTCGCGGGCGTAGACGTGGGCGGCGGCGAAGGCGACGTCCCGGGTGTAGCGGAGCATGGCCTGCTGCAGCTGGTCCTCGCCGCCGGGGGAGGCCAGCTCGTGGGTGCGGGCCTCGACGATCTCGACCACGACCCTGACGATGTCGACGGTCTGCTGGAGCGAGATCGAGCGCTTCAGCTCGCGCGGGGCGGTGCCGAAGAACTCGATGCTCGGCGTGGGCGGGTCCTCCCCGGCGGTCGAGAACCACTCCACGAACGCCGCGATGCCGGCCTGGGCCACGAGCCCCACCCATGACCGGTCCTCGGCGCTGAGCGCGCGGAACCACGGCAACTGGTCGTCCATGCGCGCCATCGCCGCGGTGCCGAGCGAGCCCATGGCCCGCTCGAGCCTGCGCGTGGTGTCCTCGCGGGTCCGGTCTGTCACGTCTTCTAGAGTGCCAGTTCGGCCCAGGTGAACGCGACGCCCGTCAGATGACCGCGACAGCGGTGATCAGGCCGATCGCCACATGCGTCACGGCCAGCAGCCGCGCGCCCGGCTGCAACTGCTGCTCCTTGACCAGGTCGCGTACCGAGATCCCGACGATCTTGTCGAAGACGAGCATCGCCACGGTCTGCACCACGATCCCGACCAGGCCGAACACCGCCGTGCCCGCCAGGCCCTCGGCGAGCCGGCCGCCGGAGGACCAGATGGAGGCGGCCACGATCAGGCCGACGGCGGCCAGGGCGGACGTGGCCAGCAGGGTGGCGTTCGGATTGCGCTCGCTGCGGATGATCTCGCTCAGCTTGCCAGGGGTGGCCCAGTCGATCACGTAGAAGCCGACGATCATCAGGATGACGCCGACGGCGGCGTACGAGGCGATGGCACCCGCGCCGCGGGCGAGGGTTTCGAGAAGGGTCACGTCAGTTCCTATCACGTGGAGGGTGTCAGCCCGCGATGCGATGCGGGACGAAGGAGGAGGTGTCATCGGTGATCAGGCCGGTCGTCTCCCTGATGCCGAGCCCGGCGGACTCGTCGGCGACCATCCAGGCGCCGAGCACCGGCCGCTGCCCCTCGAACACGGGCAGCGCCTCGAAGCCCTGGAAGACGTAGCCTTCCTGGCCATATCTGCCGGGCGTCTCCTGAGTGCCCTCCGGGGTGACGATCCGCATGGAGGCGCCCTCCCTGCCGAGCAGCGGCTTGGCGATGTAGGAGGTCAGCTCGCGCGGGCCGTCCAGGTAGGCGGGCAGCAGCGAGGGATGCCCCGGGTAGAGCTCCCACAAAACGGCCAGCAGGGCCTTGTTGGACAGCAGCGCCTTCCACAGCGGCTCGATCCAGGTGGCGTGCCGCACCGCGTGCCGGCCGAACTCGTCGCTCAGCATCCACTCCCAGGGGTAGAGCTTGAACACCGAGCGGATCATCTGCTCGTCGAGGTCGACGAAGCGCATGTTGAGCGAGTCCCAGCCGATGTCCTCCATGGCGATGGCGACCGTCTGCAGTCCCGCCTGTTCGGCGGTCTCCTGCAGGTAGGCCACCGTCATGGCCTCCTCGCCGGTCTCGTCCGCGTTCGTGAACGAGAAGTGCACCGGCCCCGGCGGCAGTCGCAGCTCGCGCCAGCGGTCGATGAGCCGCTCGTGCACGGAGTTCCACTGGTCGTCGTCGGGGTGCGTGTCCTGCAGCCAGAACCATTGCACGACGGACGACTCCACGAGCGAGGTCGGCGTGTCGGCGTTGTACTCCAGCAGCTTGGCCGGGCCGGTGCCGTCGTAGCGCAGGTCGAAGCGGCCGTACAGGTGCGGATCGCGGCGCTCCCACGAGCGCGCCACTTCCTCCCACGCCCACTCGGGGATGGCGAAGTCGGCGAAGCGTCCGGTGGAGATCACGTGCTCGACGGTGCGCAGGCACATGCCGTGGAGCTCTTCGACCTGCTCCTCCAGCGCCTCGACCTCGTCCATCGAGAAGACGTAGTGCACGGACTCGTCCCAGTAGGGCCGGCTCAGGCCCTCGGGGTGCGCGGCCCGGTGGTAGGCCAGGCCGTGGCTTTCGATCGTCTTCTCCCAGTCGTCCCTGGGAGTTCCATGTTCGCGGCGCACGTCTCAGCTCCCGCCGCTCCAGCTGTTGCCGAACCCGCCCCGCTGGATCGACTTGCCGTTACGAGAGGTGATGTTGACGTCAGAGGGCCGGTAGGTGGTGCCGCCCTGGACCCGGTTGCCGACCCTGCGGCCGCCGTAATACCAGATGTACGCCCCGCGGGAGCCGCCGTAATAGTGCGTGCGGCCGTCGTCGTCCTCGCAGTAGTCGTCGTCGACGACCTCGTAAGTGCCGTCCGCAAGCTGGACGACGCAGTCCGCGGCGACCTCGTCGTCGTCCTGCACGGCGGAGCAGTATCCGACCACCATCACGGATAGGACCCCGAGGACGACCAGTGGAACGACCTTCGACGATTTGCGCGGCTGCCCCGTGGGCGCCTGCGGCGGTTTTGCCATCAACTCCTGCTTTCCTGGGCCGATCAGCCTAGCGGTGGCCCGCGTCGCTGATCAATGTGTAGCGGCCCGCGGTTGCCGTTGGCTTGGGTATGACTTAACGCATGGAACCGACTGAGGCGCTGCGCGAGATCGCCTTCCTGCTGGAGCGCGCCGGCGAGCCCACCTACCGCGTGCGTGCCTTCCGTCGCGCCGCCGCCGTGGTCGCGGACCTCCCCCAGGACGAACTCGTGCGGTTGGCCCGCACCGGCGGACTCGGCGACCTGCCCGGCATCGGGAAAGTCACCGCTCTTGTTGTGAACGAAAGCCTGGACGGCCAGGTTCCTACGTACTTGAGAAGGATGCGGGCCACTGCCGAGGTCGAGCTGGACGCCGAGACCGCCGTGTTGCGGGCCGCGTTGAAAGGCGACCTGCACAGCCACTCGGACTGGTCGGACGGCGGCTCTCCGATCGAGGAGATGGCCGAGGCGGCCATCGGCCTCGGTCACGACTACGTGGCGGTGACCGACCACTCGCCGCGGCTGACCGTGGCCAAGGGCCTGTCGGCGGAGCGGCTGGAGCGGCAGCTGGAGGTGGTGGCGAAGCTCAACGAGCGGCTGGCGCCGTTCAGGATCCTCACCGGCATCGAGGTGGACATCAACACGGACGGCACGCTCGACCAGGATCCAGCGTTGCTGGAGCGGCTGGACGTCGTGGTCGCCAGCGTGCACTCCAAGCTGCGCATGGGCGGGGAGGAGATGACGCGGCGGATGGTCACCGCGATCGCCAACCCGCTGGTGGACGTGCTCGGGCACTGCACCGGGCGGGTCGTGCAGGCGGGCGGCAAGCGGGGCGTCAAGCGGCCGGAGTCGGAGTTCGAGGCCGAGCTGGTCTTCGAGGCCTGCCGGCGGTTCGGGGTGGCGGTCGAGATCAACTCCCGGCCCGATCGGCTCGACCCGCCGAAGCGGCTGATGCGGCTGGCGTACGAGATGGGCTGCGTGTTCGCGATCGACTCCGACGCGCACGCGCCCGGGCAGCTCGACTGGCAGCGGCACGGGTGCGAGCGGGCGGCCAGGTGCGGCATCGAGGCCGAGCGCATCGTCAACACCTGGCCGCTGGACCGCCTGCTCGACTGGGCCGGCGCCTAGATCTTGTTGCCCGGGGCCTCGTGCGGGACCGGCCAGACCTCGACCGCGCCGACCGAGGCGAAGGGCAGCTCGGCGGCGAGGTCGAGGGCGCGTTGCTCGTCGTCGACCTCCACCAGATACCAGCTGGCCAGGTATTCCTTGGACTCCAGGTAGGGGCCGTCGGTGACGGCGGGCAGGCCGTTGCGCACCCGCACGGTCTTGGCCTGGACGGCGTCGGCGGTGCCGAACGCGCCCAGCAGCTCACCTGTCTCGGCGTACTTGCGGTTGAACGCGTCCTGCTCGGCGATGTGCTTCTGCGTCTCCTCGGCCGAGAACGACTCCCACAGTTCCTGGTTGCCGTAAATGATGATCATGTACTTCATGGTCTCCTGCCTCTTTCGGATGCTTTCGTCAGCGGGTCGGAGCCGGCGCGGCCTCGTCGACATCGCCGGCGGAAAAACCTGCGATCGTTTGCCGGGCGTGAAAGCGGGCTCCCCCGCCCGGGGCTCAGGCGGCGGTGTGAGATGCGCCACAGGGGCGTCAGGACACTGGCCGAAACCGTGACAGCCGTGTGACCCGGCAGTGAGGAGGGTATCTCGGGGCTGCCCGGGCCCCGGCGATTGTCGGTGGCGCGGCGTAGCGTCACGGCTGTGAATCGTACCGACCGGCTCTACGCACTCGTCGAGGACCTGCGTGCCATCGCCCCCCGGCGCCGTTCCGCGCGGGAGCTGGCTCAGCGGTTCGAGGTCAGCGTGCGCACGATCGAGCGCGACATCACCGCGCTGCAGGAGTCGGGCGTGCCGATCTACGCCGAGCCGGGACGCAAGGGCGGTTACGCCATCGACAAGAAGATGTCCCTGCCGCCCCTCAACTTCACGCCCGCCGAGGCGGTGGCCATCGCGGTGGCGCTCAGCCGGGCCGGTGACCAGCCGTTCGGCCGGCAGGCCCGCAGCGCCTTACGCAAGGTGGTCGCCGCCATGCCGGGTCCCGAGGGCGATCTGGCCAGGGAGCTGGCCCGCCGGGTGCAGCTCATGCGGCTGCCCGAGGAGCCAGGCAGCGCGATCCAGCCGCTCGGCGGCGAGGGCATCTCCCGGGCCATCGAGGAGGCGCTGCTGCGCCGCCGGGTGCTCAGGCTCGAATACGCCGACGCCAAGGGGGCCCTCACCTCACGCGACGTCGAGCCAGGGGTGTTCCTGGGTGGCCGCGGCGGTTTTTGGTATCTCGTGGCGTGGTGCCGGCTGCGCGACGACGTACGCGTCTTCCGCCTCGACCGCATCGCGGCCGCCACCGTCACCGCCGAGCGCTGCCCCGACCGGCCGCTGGAGGGCTTCGCCACCGACCTGCCCGAGATGATCGTGCACGGCACTGTGCTCGATTAATCAATCGAAAACACCGACATAGGGTTGTCGCCAACACGCTACATCGTTGTCTTGTTCGAGAAAGCAAGGAGACGATGATGGACAACACGGTGACGTGGTTCGAGGTCGCGACCGACGACCCCGAGGGTGCTCAGACGTTCTACGGCGGGCTGTTCGGCTGGACGTTCATGCGCGACGAGGGCCCGATCGACTATCGGCTGATCGGCCATCCGGGCGGTGAGCAGCCGGTGGGCGGGCTCTACAACACCAAGGGCGAGTTCCCCAACCACGCGATCTTCCACGTGCACGTGGCCGACGTCGAGGCGACCTGCGCCCAGAGCGAGGCCCTCGGCGGCAAGGTGATCACGAAGGTGATCGACGACGGCGCGGGCACGGACTTCGCCTATCTGCGTGACACGTCCGGCAGCGTCTTCGGGATCTTCCACCGCAGGTGATGACCCGTGGCCGGGCCGGGGAGAGCGCCTTCCCCGCCGACCCCGGCAGGCCATGGGCCCGCTTCCCAGGAGCGGTTCACCCCTCGCCCTGGGCACGCCGCCGATCGCCGAGCGGCGGCGCGCCCAGGGCCTCGACGACCGGCAGCTCCGGTCGGCGAAAACGGCCCGATCCGAGGCGACGGCCTCCGACGCCGGTCCGCTTGGGATCAGGCGCCGGTCAGAACGCGGCAGCGGTCAGCCAGCGCTCCAGCAACGTGTGGTCGCCGTACACGGTGAGCACCTCGGGGGAGCGCCGCCCGTACAGCATGAGGAGCAGGTCGCGCACCGGCCCCTGGACGGCGGTGTCGCCCTTGGCGTGGCCACGGGCCCATTCGATCGTCCCGGCGGGTCCCTGCGTGATCGTCCACTCGCCCTCGGCGTCGTTCGCGTGGAGGTGGATCGTGGCCCCCTCCACGCCGAGCTCGCCGAGGGACCGGGTGACCCAGGCCGCGGACGGCAGGTTGTGCAGGAACTCCTCGATGCCGTCCACCGCGGTGGCTGCCGGGATCACCGGGTCGAACACCATCCGCCGCGGCCACCAGGACGCCCGCTGGTCGGGACCCCACGTCCACACCGCCAGCTCCGGGTCGGTCTCGCGCAGGGTTCGCAGCAGCTCCGCGGCTCCGGCCAGCAGCCACGCGGCATCGCCGCTCTGACCCTCGGCAAGCCCGCTGGGCACCTGGCGCGACCAGACCCGCTCCTGCACCCGGTTGCGCAGCACGTGCACCGCCCACCGATGGGTTTGGCCGACGTGTGTGACCAACTCGGCGAGCGTCCAGCCCGGGCACGTGGGCACCGGGACCGAGAGGTCGCCCGACAACTCGGCGAGGCGTGCCGCCTCCGTCTCGATCTCTGACTCGTAGTCCTTCACCCGCCACACACTAGGCCGCCGGGCACGTGGCGCCCTTCTCCGGCACCTTGCCGTCGATCATGTACGCGTCCACGAGGCCCTGCACGCACTTGCTGCCCGACAGGTACGCCCCGTGCCCTTCGCCCATGTACGTGACCAGCGTGGCGGTCTTGAGCTGGGCCGTGAGCCTGGGCGCCCACTCGTACGGCGTGGCCGGGTCGCCCCTGCCGCCCACCACCACGATCGGCGCCGACCCGGTGGCGTTCACGTGCCGCGCCTGGTCGCTGCCCTTGGCCGGCCACACCCGGCACAGCCCGCCCGAGCCCTCGCTGCCGAACAGCGGCGAGATCCTGAGCGCGGCCTGCTCGGTGCGCCGCAACTCGGCCGGGGTCGGCCGCTCGGCCGTGTCGACGCAGGTGATCGCCGGGAAGCTGGTCATCTGCGTCGAGTAGGTGCCGTCCGGTTTGCGCCCGGTGTAGGAGTCGGCCAGGTACATCAGCGCGCCGCCCTTGCCCTTGAGGGCATCGCTCAGCGCCTGCTCCAGGAACGGCCAGGTCATCTCCGAGTACAGCGCGGCGGCCACGCCGGTCGAGGCCAGCCCCTGAGTGAGGTCGCGGTTGCCGACCTTCAGCGGTTTGGCCGTCAGCTCGTTCATCAGGTTCTCGACGTTGGCGTTGGCCGTGGCCGGGTCCCTGCCGATCGTGCACGAGTTCTTGACGCACGCCTTGAGGAAGCTCTCGTACGCCTGCTGGAAGCCACGCGTCTGGGCCAGCGTCCGCTGCTCGAACGTGACGGTCGGGTCGAGCGGCGCGTCGAGCACCATGCGGCCCACCTTCTGGGGGAACTGGGTGGCGTAGACGCCGCCGAGCTGGGTGCCGTACGACATGCCGACGTAGTTGAGCTTGGCCTCGCCCAGGGCGGTGCGGATGCGGTCCAGGTCGCGGGCGGCGTTCACGGTGCCGACGTACGGCAGGATCTTGCCGGAGTTCTTCTGGCAGAGCGCGGCGAACTCCTTGTTGGCCGCTTCGCTCTGCTGGTGCGTCTCCTCGTTGGGCGGCAGCGTGTCAAGCGAGGTGAATCGGTCCATATCGGCCCCGCTGCCGCAGCGCACCCCGGAGCTGCGCTCGACGCCGCGCGGGTCGAAGCTGATCAGGTCGTAACGGGCCCGCAGCGTGGTGAGCGCCTTGGCGGCCTGGTCGAGCGTGTCCACCCCGGAGGCGCCCGGGCCGCCGAAGTTGAACACCACCGACCCGAGCCGCTGGCCCGTGGCCGGCAGCTTGATCAGCGCCAGGTCGATCGTCTCCCCGGCCGGCTGGGCGTAGTCGAGGGGCACCTCGAGCTTCCCGCAGCGCACCGAGGCGTCCTGGCGGGCCGGCGGCTCGCCGTCAGGGCGCTTGATGTCGGTGCACGGCCCCCATTCGACGGGGGCAAGGCTCCCGCCGCCGGACTCCGTGGCGGGCTCGGCGGCGGGCACACTGGAACAGCCGGCGGCCGCCAGGAGCAGGGTGGCGGCTAGAACGCGTCGCATGGCACAAAACTTCCCCTCAGTCTCTCCGGGGGGAAGTAGTGCCCACAATACGCGACGGCGCACATAAACAGGGTGAGGCGGCACGTAACCTGCCGCCTCACCAGCGCCGACGTCAGACTCCCATGGACTGGGTGTCGTTGCTCTCCGCGCCGCCGGCCTCGGTGACGCCGTTCTTGAGGTGGTAGCGGGCGATGGCCTCGCGCAGCACCTCGCCGTCGAGCTCACCGCGCTTGACGAGCTGGGTGAGCACGGCCAGCGTGATCGAGGCCGCGTCCACGTGGAAGTGGCGGCGCAGCGCCGAGCGGGTGTCGGACAGGCCGAACCCGTCGGTGCCCAGCGAGGACCAGTCGCCCGGCACCCACTGCGCGATCTGGTCCTGCACGGCCTTCATGTAGTCGCTGACGCCCACGATCGGCCCCTGGGCCTGGGAGAGCGCCTGGGTGACGTAGGGGACACGCGGCTCGGCGTCGGGGTTGAGCAGGTTGTGCTCGTCGCACGCCAGCGCCTCGCGGCGCAGCTCGGACCACGACGTCGCCGACCACACGTCGGCCGACACGCCCCAGTCCTCGGCCAGCAGCCGCTGCGCCTCCATCGCCCACGGGCCCGCCACGCCGGAGGACAGGATGTTGGCCTTCGGGCCCTGCGTCTGCGGCCCGTCGGCGAACTTGTACAGGCCCTTGAGCAGGCCCTGCACGTCGAGGTTCGCCGGCTGGGCCGGCTGCAGGTAGGGCTCGTTGTAGACGGTCAGGTAGTAGAAGACGTTCTCCGGCTGGTCGCCGTACATCCTCCTGAGGCCGTCCTTGACGATGTAGGCCACCTCGAACGCCCAGGACGGGTCGTAGGAGATCGCGGCCGGGTTGGTCGAGGCGATGAGCGGCGTGTGGCCGTCCTCGTGCTGCAGGCCCTCGCCGTTGAGCGTGGTGCGGCCCGCGGTGGCGCCGATCAGGAAGCCGCGGCCCATCTGGTCGCCCATCTGCCACATCGAGTCGCCCGTGCGCTGCCAGCCGAACATCGAGTAGAAGATGTAGATCGGGATCATGTGCTCGCCGTGCGTGGCGTAGGAGGTGCCGGCGGCGATGGTCGAGGCCATGGAGCCCGACTCGCTGATGCCCTCGTGCAGGATCTGCCCCTGCACGGCCTCCTTGTACGACAGCAGCAGCTCCCGGTCGACGGCCTCGTACGTCTGGCCGTGCGGCGAGTAGATCTTCGCCGTCGGGAACATGGCGTCCAGACCGAACGTGCGGGCCTCGTCCGGGATGACCGGCACGAACCGGTGCCCGATCTCCTTGTCCCGCATGAGGTCCTTGAGCAGCCGCACGAACGCCATCGTGGTGGCGACCTGCTGCTTGCCCGAGCCCTTGGCGAAGCCGCCGTAGACCTCGTCGCCCGGCAGCTTGATCTGCTTGGCGCGCAGGACCCGCTTGGGCAGCACGCCGCCGAGCGCGGCGCGGCGCTCCTTCATGTACTGAATCTCGGGGTCGTTCTCGCCCGGGTGGAAGTAGGGCGGCAGGTCGCCCTCCAGCGCCGCGTCCGGGATCGGCAGGTAGAGCCGGTCGCGGAACTCCTTCAGCTCGGCCTTGGTGAGCTTCTTCATCTGGTGCGTGGCGTTGCGCGCCTCGAAGTCCTTGCCGAGCGTCCAGCCCTTGATGGTCTGGGCGAGGATCACGGTCGGCTGGCCGACGTGCTCGCGGGCCGCCTTGAACGCCGCGAAGACCTTGCGGTAGTCGTGGCCGCCGCGCGACAGCTTGCGGATGTCGTCGTCGGTCAGGTGCTCGACCATCTTGCGCAGGCGCGGGTCGGAGCCGAAGAAGTGCTCGCGGATGTAGGCGCCCGACTCGACCGAGTAGGTCTGGAACTGACCGTCCGGCGTGGTGTTCATCTGGTTGACGAGCACGCCGTCCACGTCGGCCGCCAGCAGCGGGTCCCAGTCGCGGCCCCATACGACCTTGATCACGTTCCAGCCGGCGCCGCGGAAGTACGACTCCAGCTCCTGGATGATCTTGCCGTTGCCGCGTACCGGGCCGTCGAGCCGCTGCAGGTTGCAGTTGATCACGAACGTGAGGTTGTCGAGCTCCTCACGGGCGGCCAGGCCGATCGCGCCGAGCGATTCGGGCTCGTCCATCTCGCCGTCGCCCAGGAACGCCCACACGTGGCTGCGGCTGGTGTCCTTGATCTGGCGGTTGAGCAGGTAGCGGTTGAACCGCGCCTGGTAGATCGCGCCGATCGGACCCAGACCCATGGAGACCGTGGGGAACTCCCAGAAGTCCGGCATGAGCCGCGGGTGTGGGTAGGAGGGCAGGCCGCGGAAGCCGTGCGACAGCTCCTGGCGGAACGCGTCGAGCTGGCTCTCGTTGAGCCGCCCCTCGAGGAAAGCGCGGGCGTAGATGCCCGGCGCCGCGTGCCCCTGGAAGAAGACCTGGTCGCCCGACTCGCCGTGATCCTTGCCGCGGAAGAAGTGGTTGAAGCCCACCTCGTAGAGCGAGGCCGCCGAGGCGTAGGTGGCGATGTGGCCGCCCACGTTGGTGCGGGCGTTGGCCCTCGACACCATGATCGCCGCGTTCCAGCGAATGTAGGCGCGGATGCGGCGCTCGACGTGCTCGTCACCAGGGAACCAGGGCTCGCGCTCCGGCGGGATCGTGTTGATGTAGTCGGTGCTGCGCAGGCCCGGCACGCCGACCTGATGCTCGCGGGCCCGCTCCAGCATGCGCAGCATGAGGTAGCGGGCTCTGGTGCGGCCTTCGGTCTTGACGACGTTGTCGAGAGACTCGAGCCACTCGTTGGTCTCGCTGGGGTCGACATCAGGCAGCTGGCTGGGTAGGCCGTCGCTGATGATCGAGAATCGCTGGCGTCCGGAAGCCACTGGGTCTCGCCTTCCGAGGATGACTGATGTCTGGTCTGGGTCGCCTTCCATCCTGGTCGCTAGCCGTAGAAAACGCATCTCTACTGGCTGGTAACCAGAGTGTCCCTGCTGGCAGGGCCATCTTCGATGGCCTAGACCACCGATGGTAGGACGAATCGCATCACAGGTTACATCCCCGATCCAATTTAACAAGACGGGAAAACGAACGAAATTTTACGTGCTGCGCTCGCTGTGTCCGATGGCTACCCACGGCATCCCCCGAAGAGGGGAGATCATCACCGCTCCTGGGCGAGCTGCCGATATTAGCGAATCGCCATGAGCCGGGTCCGGGGCGGGTCCGCGGCGGGTCCGGGGCGGGTCCGGGTGCACCCCCAACGGTGTTGGGTGCGGGGAACAGCGTGAGCCGGTCGCCTGGGCTCCGGCGGGTCTTGCCGCGCGCAGGGGGCGTTCCTGCTGGGGCGTGCCTGCGGTCCTGGGCGGGCTCACGTCCCGTGCGCCGGCGGGCGGGATGCGGTCCGGCCGGTAGCCCTCCGTGTCGCCATCCTCTGGTGGCGGGCGGTCACACCTGGCCGACGCCGGATCCCGTGTCCGAAAGCGCGACCAGGCCGCGGTAGTAGGCCATGCCGCGCGGCCGTTCGCGATCCCGGCGCAGCCGTGCTGATGGGCGAGGTCGATCAGGTCGCTGATCGCCTGCCGCAGCCGCCAGCCGGGCGGTGAGCACCATGAGGGCCTTCGCGCCCTTGGCTGCTTGCTCCTGCGCGCGCGGGACGCCAGGTCCGAGCTACGCGGGACGGCAGGTCCGAGCTCTTGGCCGGCGGCACCAGGACGACCGCCACGAGCACGGCCTCGGCCAGCAGCACCGCTGTGGCGGTGACCAGCACGTACGAGGCCGCCATCGGGGCCACGCAGCCCGAAACGCCGCATCTGAGCAGCGTAACGTTTTGGTCATGTTTCTGACCTCCCCCGAAAGAGGGAGGCAAAATTCATCCGATCTCGGGATTCGCTCTTCTCGTAGGGCATTCCGCGTACCAGTGTGGGAGATATGAACGCGACGGTGGGCGACCGCCTCCTGGTGCACGGGAGCACCGTGGGTGAAAGGGACCATGGAGGCGAAATCGTGGAGGTCAAGGGCCCTGACGGCGAGCCTCCCTACATGGTGCGGTTCGACGACGGGCACACCGGGCTGGTGTTTCCCGGCCCTGATGCCGTGGTGGTGCATAAGTAAGATTTCCTTGTGAGATCTGAAATCATCTCTGTGGCCACGGGTTCGCGAGAGAGGGTGCACGACATCACGGCCGAATGCGCCGACTTCGTGCGCGCTCAGGGCGAAGGTGGGGACGGGTTGCTGCACATTTTCGTGCCGCATGCCACCGCCGGCGTCGCCCTGCTCGAGCTGGGCTCGGGCAGTGACGACGACCTGCTCGCCGCCTTGCGCGACGTCCTGCCCGCCGACGACCGGTGGCGTCACGCCCACGGCTCGCGCGGCCACGGCAGGTCGCACGTCATGCCCGCGCTGATCCCGCCGTACGCCACCATCCCGGTGCTGGGTGGACGGATGGCGCTGGGCACCTGGCAGTCGGTGGCGCTCGTGGATCTGAACGTCGACAACCCGCAACGCCAGGTTCGACTGTCGTTTTTGTCTGATTGATTATGGCCGACTAGGGCCGTACCCGTGGCGACCGTTGACGACTGAGGGTCACAGCGTGTGGACTGTGCCGAAGCGATAAACCGCATATGCGGCCACTCAAGCAGGAGGGATAAACGTGAGCGCGACCGCGGGTCAGGCGCAGAGCGAGCGCGGCCTGGCCGAACGACTCGGCCTCAAGCCGGGTCAGGTGGTGCAGGAGATCGGTTGGGACGAGGATGTCGACGACGAGCTCCGCGACTCCATCGAGGAACTGACCGGCAACGAACTGCTGGACGAGGAGAGCGACGACGTCGTGGACGTGGTGCTGCTGTGGTGGCGCGACGGGGACGGCGACCTCTTCGACGCTCTCAGCGACGCCATGCGAGCACTCGCCGACGGCGGCCAGATCTGGCTGCTGACTCCCAAGGCCGGACGCGATGGCCACGTGGAGCCGAGCGACATCGGGGAGGATGCCGCCACTGCGGGTCTCTCGCAGACCAGCAGCATCTCCGCCGCGCCCGACTGGTCCGGGACCAGGCTCGTGACGCCCAAGGGCAAACGGTAGATCGGGCCGCACATGGGTCGACGGCAGATCGGGTCGCACATGGGCCGACCGTAGGGAGCCCGAGCGCCTGCCATGCGGCAGGATGATGCCCGTGAACGCACATCCTGCCGAGGTCGGCGCCCTGGCTCCGGATTTCGAGCTGCAGGACCAGCACGGCACTCCGGTGCGCCTGTCCCAGTTCCGGGGCAGGAAGGTCGTGCTGGTCTTCTATCCGCTCGCCTTCACCGGCGTCTGCAACAGCGAGCTGTCCGCGCTGCGCGATCATCCGTTCGACGACGCCCAAGTGCTGACAGTTTCGGTGGATTCGGTGTTCACGCACCGTGCGTGGGCGGAACGCGAGGGTTACACGTTTCCTCTGCTCTCTGATTTCTGGCCACACGGACAGGTCGCGCAGGCGTACGGTGTGTTCGATGAGGCGAAGGGGCTCGCGCTTCGGGGGACCTTCATCATCGACGGCGAGGGCGTGATCCGGTGGTCGGTGGTCAATCCGATCTCTTCGGCACGCGACGTCGCCGACTACATCAAGGCACTCGCCGACATTCACTGACTTCGGAGGGAAGGATGCCCTGCTACCGGTGCGGGGCCCGGCAGACGGACCCGGTCCGCGGCGCCAGCCCGTGGCAGCGCGGGGTGCGCAAGGAGTCCCAGGTTCTGATCTGCCCGGACTGTCAACGGCTGCACGACCTCGACCTGGACGCCTGCGGCACCTGCGGGTCCACAGCGCTGATCTGCCGGCTGGGCGAGGTGGAGTGCCGGTCCTGCGGGGCCGTGTGGATGGCGCGTTCGGACACCCCGCTCTCCGGCTCCACGGCCCCGCCGCCGCCGGGGTTGTCGGCGGAGGTGGAGGCGGCGCTCAACCGGGTGCTGGGACGCGCCTGAGGGCCTCTGAGGGCCTCGCGAGATGTGCGGGACCATGGTGCGTTGACCCCGCCATGGGGTCCTGAACCGGTGGCCAGGTGCCGTCAAGCCAAGCCGCCCATCATGACCCCGAGCCACGAGTCCATGACGTCGTGGACAGGACGCGGCCTCCGGCCGTGCGCCGGCAGGACGGGAAGCGCGCGGCCGGATCGGACATTCCAGGCATCTGCTGACCTGCGCTATCGTCTCCTACCGTGTCCGCAGTGAGCAGCACCAGTAGCAGTGGTACTACGAGCAGTGCGTTCGTTGTCGCGCTCGACGTCGGCGGCACGTCCATGAAGGGCGGCCTGGTCAACGACTCCGGCGCGGTGCTGCTGAGCGAGCGGCGCCCCACCCCGCGAGCGGACGGCCCGGAGGCGGTCGTCACCGCCATCTCCGACTTCATCAGCCACCTGGCCGCCGCAGGCGACGGCGACCCGGCCGGCGTGGGCCTGGCCGTGCCCGGCCTGGTGTCCGAAGACGCCGCCCTCTACGCGGCCAACCTGGGCTGGCGCGACGTCCCCGCCACCGACTTCACCGCCCTGGACATCCCGGTAATGCTGGGACACGACGTCCGCACCGGCGGACTCGCCGAAAGCATCCTGGGTGCCGGCCGCGGCCTGTCCGACTTCCTCTTCCTCCCCATCGGCACGGGCATCGCCGGGGCCTCCATCATCCGGGGCGAGCCGTACGGCGGCTCCTCCGGCTGGGCCGGCGAGATCGGCCACACCCCCGTCTTCCCCGACGGCGAACAGTGCGCCTGCGGCCAGTTCGGCTGCCTGGAGACGTACGCCTCGGCCGCCTCGGTGGGCCGCCGGTACAGCCAGCGGGCGGGCGTCGAGGGCGTCAAGGCCGAGCAGGTGGTCACCTCTGACGACCCCATCGCCATCGAGGTATGGGACGAGGCCGTGGAGGCCCTGTCCTTGGCCCTGGCCACGTACACGCTGCTGCTCGACCCCTCGGTCATCGTCCTGGGCGGCGGCCTCGCCGAGGCCGGCCCCGCCCTCTTCGACCCCGTACGCACCCGCCTGGTCAAGCGCCTGGCCTTCCGCGAGGCGCCCCCGCTGATCCCGGCCGCGCTGGGTGTGGACGCCGGCATGCTCGGCGCCGCCCTCCTGGGCTGGCGCGCCGCCGGCCGTCCCGAGCTGGGGCCTGGCTGGACGGTGGATGTGCGATCGGCCCCCCTGGTGTCGTAAGGTGTAGTGCCGATCAGGGGCGGTTAGCTCAGCGGTAGAGCACTCGCCTTACAAGCGAGGGGTCACTGGTTCGAACCCAGTACCGCCCACCTGTCAAACCGGCGCTCATCCCATGATCGCCGAGACGCCCAAGGGGACGAGACGGGGACGATCATGCAGGATCGCCCGCAGCCACGTCGCCCGGGCCTCGTCGAAGGTCACAGGTGTAGGGGATCACCTGTCAGCGGTTGACCTGTTCCAGCACGAGCCGAGCGCAGACAACACAAGCCCGTCCGGATGTGGGGGCGAAGGAGACGGACCAACCGCAGATGGGCAGCGGGTACACCTTCTGTCCGCACAGGCTGTCCTCGGTATCCGCTGGAACCGCATGTTGTATCGCCTCGCGGCCTGAGCCCGACAGACCAAGGAGATAGTCAGCGTCAGCGGCGTCTGGCCCGCTCTCTGCCGGGCAGATGAGCAGGTCGTCCCACTGGACTGGCCAGCGCCGCACCCCACCCGGAAGATCGGCCCAGTCCGCTTCCAGTTCCACCAGCGCCAGCGTGCCACTACGGAGGACCTCCGCCACCGTTCCGCGCTGCCCCATCAGCACATCGCCAACGGCCCGAGTACGGGCTGGACTGTGCAGCATGGCCACGATCTCAACCCGGCATCCCAACTTCTCGCGAGCCTCCTTCATCGGGGGCTCGCTTCCGCCGCTTCCGGGCAGAGAAGATCGCGGATCGTCTCCGAAAGGGGATGCTGTCTCCGGAGGTCCGCGTAGCGGAAGGCGATCCGCCGCGCGGCTCTTGACGGCTCGACGGTGGGATGGCGGGCGTACAGCACCCGTCTGCGCCGGTCGTCCCAGCCCGCACGCCACCAGTACCACTCGCCGTCGCACCAGACGACGAGCCCCACCCACACAGATACCAGGCTCAGACCGTAGCCATCGTGCACGTCTGCAGAGACGCCTTGGGCGGCCAGGGCGTCCGCCAGAGCTTCGGCGGCGTGCTTCTCCGGCGTGGGGTGTCGGTTCGGTGGTTGCATCGGTGGACTCCCATCACGTGCGGCGGTGACGTAGCGTGACGGTATGTGACGCCTCAGCTGCTAGACCGGAAAGAAATTCCGGGGTCCGTCGTAGGCATCCAATGAGGATGAGGTGCATGCGGGGAATGACCAGCAACCTGTCCATCGGCCAGCGCGTGGCCTGGTACCGGCGACGGCGTGGGATGTCCCAGGACGTACTGGCCGGGCTTGTGGGACGGACCACCGATTGGCTGAGCAAAGTCGAGAACGACCGCATCACCTTGGACCGCTTGTCCGTCATCAAGTCTCTGGCGAGAGCGCTGGACGTGTCCCTTGGCGACATGCTGGCCGAGCCACACCTGTTCGAGTGGACGGACGAAAGCGGCGATCAAACCGTCCCCGCGCTGCGAGCGGCGATCACCGACTACCGGCAGCTATCGCCAATAGCCGAGCTGATCGAGAACACGGAGCCGTCGAGCCATGCCGAACTGCAGCGTGCCCTTGCCGAGGTGTGGCAGGCGTACCAGGGAGCCAGATACAGCTACGTGGTACGCACCCTGCCTGGGCTTCTAGGAGAAGCACATCATGCTGTGCGTGCCGAGGACGGCGATGCGCGCATGGCGGCGATGGGAGCGCTCGGGCAGGTCTATCACGCCGCGGCCAGCATTTTGACCAAGGTGGGTGAGGCTGATCTCGCGTGGATCGCCGCCGAGCGAGGCCTGACCTTCGCGCGAGAATCTGGTGATCAGCTCGTCACTGCCTCATTGCTTCGCGCGGTCACCCACGCCCTCCTGTCCAATGGTCGCTACGAGGCAGCCAAGCAGCTCACGATGGATGCCGCCGAATTGCTGGCTCCTGACCTCCCGTACGCCACGCCTGAGCTGCTGTCGGTGTACGGCACGCTGTACCTCGCCGGGTCAATGGCGGCGGCGCGAGACGATGACCGCAGCACGACACGGGCGTTCGTGGCCGAGGCGGAGGTGTCGGCGGCGCGTCTGGGCAGGGATGCCAACTACGTTTGGACCGCGTTCGGGCCGACGAACGTCCGCATCCATGAGGTGGCGACGGCGATCGAACTGGGAGACATCCAGGTCGCCGTCGATCTCGGACCGAGACTGGACACCAGCGGACTTCCGATCGAACGTCGCGCCCGCCATGGTCTCGCCGTGGCGCACGCCTTGAGCCTGTGGAACCGCACCGACGATGCCCTGGCGGCGCTGCTGGAGGCCGAGACCATCGCGCCCGAGCAGGTACGCCATCATTACCTCAGCCGCCAGCTCACGATGTCATGGATCAGAAGGCAGAAGGGCAAGCCCAGTTTCCAACTCTCTGCGCTTGCCCGGCGTCTACACATCGTGTGACAGCGGCCTTCGTCGCGTAAGGTCAAGGCCGTGAACGATCAGGAGGCCGTACCGTTCGCCCAGGCCCGCGCCGCCGCTGGAGCGCTGTTCTTCGACGACATCGGCCGTGTGCTGCTCGTCCGGCCTACGTACAAGTCCTACATGGACATCCCGGGCGGGTACGTCGAGACGGGGGAGACTCCGTACGAGGCGTGTGCCCGAGAAGTGCACGAAGAGCTGGGCATCCGGCCGACCATCGGGCGTCTCCTCGTGGTCGATTGGGCACCTCTCCCGCACGAGGGCGACAAGGTCCTGTTCGTCTTCGACGGAGGCATTCTCGACGGCGAGGCGATCAAGCGGATCACGTTCGCTGACAACGAGTTGAGCGCGTACGAGTTCCGCCGCGTTGACGAGCTGGATGGTCTCCTGATCGAGCGCCTCGCCCGTCGTCTCAAGGCTGCCGCCACCGCCCATGAGCTGGGAGAGACGGTTTACCTTGAGCACGGCCGGGCCGTCCCGGCTGAATGATCATCTGGGTGACCATGGTCTGGGGCGAGGCGACAGTCGGGATCTCGGTGGAACGTTTGCCCAGGTAGAGACTCAAATTCCTCCAAACGGGTGGGCGCGCTCAAGATATGCGGCGGGAGGTCATCGCCGTGAGCAAGAACCACGAACCCGCCACGGTGCATCCCATCGCCAGAAAGATCAGCGCCAGGGACAATGCGTGTGACCAGCCCATCACCATATTGGACAGCGACAGGAAAACGGAGAAGAGACCCATGAATAGTTGTCCCAAGCCATGACGGCGCGGCTCATATTGCGTACGCCTGCCCCTTAACGGGCGAGGGAGTCGTTTAGTAGCGAGTGTGTATATCCCGGATGCAGCAACGACGCACCCGAGCCCTAATGCGACTGCCCATGCCACTGTGAAGTCCACTTGAGTCAGCTCCTGGGGTCGCGGAGGTAAGCCCCCTCTTCCGGAGGTCATCCTGCCGGATCGCTTTGATGAAGATCAAGCGGGGCGCACTGCCGTACGGCGGCTCGTCGCTTGCCCAAACGCCCGGCATGCCGATCCGAGGTCCGTCCCTGGCGGCAGCACCATTACGCTGTGGCGCCTTCGGACCGACCGCAGCTACGGCACGGGAGCTGGGTAGACGGTCTTCCTGGAGCACGACCGGGCCGTTCCCGCTGAGTGACTAGCTGAGCGACTCTCCCAAAGCGTGTCCGAACCGGAGGTTCGGGGCTGCAGGTTACCTAGGCCGGTGGCCTTTCCTTTTACGGCTGGCCGGCACGGCCCGGCGGCCGGAGCCTTTCTGTGCGGGTTTTTGTGCCTGCCGCTGTGCCGGTTTCTCCGAAGGGGAGGCGGGGGTGCGGCCTCGCGAGCTGTTCACTGTCCGGCCGCGGACGATGCCGATGAAATCTTCCACCAGGTCAGTGGTCGCGTCCGTGGGCCAGGCCAGCGCGACCTGAGACTGTGGCGCGTCCGGCACCGGCCGGTACGTGAGATCCTTGCGGTGGTGGAGGCGTGCCAGCGACTGCGGAACCAGGAGAAGCCCCGTGCCGGTCGCTACCAGCTCGACCGCGTTCGCCGTTGTGGCGGGGCGGGTGAACGCGGGTAGCCCGGGCCGGACCGCCCACTCGATGGTGTCGTCCAGAGGATGGAACACCTCGTCGTCGGTCAGGTCGGCGATGGTCACCTCGTCGGCGGCGGTCACCGCGTGGTCCTTCGGCGCCACGACCACCGTGGTCTCCACGTAGAGAGGAATCACGCTGAGGCCGTCCCGGTCGACCGGCAGTCTGACGAATCCGGCGTCGGCGCCGCCATCCCGCAGTAGTCCCACCACCTCGGCGGCGGGAACCGCGACCAGGGTAATCGGCACGCCGGGCATCCTCTCGGTCCAGACGCTGACCCATTTCGCGGGTGTCACCCCGGGCACGTACGCCAGCCGGAACGCTCTGCCGGTCTCCCCATCAGTCACTTCCTCAGGGTACCGATGTCAGGAAACCCGTTCCGACTGACTACCCTTGGCGTTATGACCTCGCCCAAACCGAAGACTACTCAGACGATGAAGCCCGAGACCGCGGCCAAGAAGCTGGGTGTCCTCCTCTCGGCCACTCCCGCCGAGTTCCAGGAGGGTGTCGTCTCCAGGGACGAGCTGAACGAGTTGCAGTCGAGGCCACCCGCCTGGCTCGCTGACCTGCGTCGTAACGGCCCGCACCCCAAGCAGGTCGTCGCGGCGAAGCTCGGGGTCTCCATTTCCGGCCTGGCCCGAGGCGGGATCACCGAACCGCTCACCACCGCTGAGATCGATGCGCTGAAAGCGGAGAACCCGGCGTGGCTGGAGCGCGAGCGGTCCATCCAGGCCGAGACCCGCAAAGAGGAACTCCGCCTCAAGCAACGCTAGACGTGTGACCAACTCGTTCACGTGCCGCCCGTCCCACCGTTTCTGTGAGGAACTCGGTGGTGAGCTTCCGTGGGGCCTGAGTTCGGGTCGACTCTTCGTGCCACCAGACCAAAGCTGATTGGTCTAGGGCAGCCAGTCCTGGAGGCCGGGAAGATGCCCGAGCTCGGACTCGATGCGCCGTCGGTCCTCGGCGGACAGTTCGAGCCCGCGCAGGTCCTCCAGCCACGGCGCGGCGGGCTCGCCGAGAGCCGTGGCCAGGTCGACCAAGTGGCACAGAGCCAGGGCTCTCTCAACCACCGGGGCGTCCGCGCTGTGCCGCCGCACCGCGGATTTGAGCGCACGGAAGGCCTGTAGGTCATCGTTTTTGAACTCGCGCAGGATGCGGGCGTTGTCAAGCGCCTTGGCCAGGCCTGTCAGCTGTTTCGACCCGCCGTATTCCAGCTCGGCCGGCTCGTCTCGCTGGATGAAGATGATCGAGTTACCTGAAGGGTCGACCAGCGTGAACCGGCTCGCTCCCGGCCGGTACCGAGTGATTCGCGGACGCCCGGAACTCAGGACCTTTCCGTATGCCCGGCGCATCGCCGCGACGAACGCCGCGTGATATGGCGCCACGGCGTCGACCATGACCAGGCAAGCCCCCAGATCCTCCCGGGCCGGATCCAGGTCTTTGGGGGTTGCCACGAAGTGCAGTTGGAATCCGCTCCACCGCATCGCCAGATACACATACGGCTTGGTCTGCTTGTAAATCGCCTCGAATCCGAGCGCCTCATAGAACGCGCAGGTCTCCTCCACCGACGAGCACAACATCGTCGGCACGGTGGTCTCGTTCGGTCGAATTGCCGGCTCACCCGGCCACTCCACGTTTTCGGTCACGCGCGGCATCCTTGCAAAAGTTCGGAATACTCGCCTATGGACCGTTCCAGTGGGGCGCCGGCCCCGGCCGTCCGAGTTCCGGGAATCCGCCGAGTGGCCTTGAAGCCGGAGGCCGGCTTCAAGGCCACTCGGCGTCCTCCGCGGGACGGCGATGTGCGGGTTGCCTCAGGTACGCAACGTGACCTGGTCGAATACGGCGGTGGCGAGAGTGTCCGGGCTTCCGGACGTCACGGCGAGGCCCGCGTAGTACGGGGCGTCGCCGAAGGCCGCCAGGGTGTCCTGGCCCACCGTCGTCCAGGTCTCGCCGTCGCCCGACACGGAGGCGGTGAAGACCAGGCCTGTGCGACGCAGCCGCAGCCACACCGGGCCCCCGGAGAACGACGGGCCGTTCACCGCGGGTGCGCTGCCGGCCACCTTGGTGCGCCGGATCAACTGGCACACACCGCTTCCTCCCGCGGCCACCACCGTCGCGGCCATCAGGTCGAAGGGATTGAGCGACTTCGCCATCACCACCCCGATCCGGCCAGGTGCGCCGGTCGGCCGGGTCAGCCGGGCCGTGAGTTCGGCGTCCTGGGTCAGCGGCACGTAGGCGAAGTGGGCGCTCGCGCCCTGCCCGTTGACGTTGAGGTCGACGCCCGCGCCCCGCACGGTGAAGACCCCGTTGTCATGGTGGGTGATCCCGGGTGTGCGGACGAACGCCACGCCGTACGTACCGAGAAGCCGCTCGTCGTGGACGACATCGCCGAGGTCACGGTACGCCCAGGGGGCGGGTGGGGCGGCGGCCACGGACAGTGCCAGTGCCGTCGTTGCCGAGCCTTTCGCGTTCTCAGCCGTCAGCTGGACGGTGTACTCCCCGGCCGCAGCAGGGGGGCCGGAGAGGAGGCCGGTCCGGGGATCCAGGGCCAGCCCGCCGGGCAATCCTGTTGCGGTGAACCGCACGGGATCGCCTGTGGCGCGTATGACGAGGCGGAACGGCTGTGCGGCGTTGCCGTACAGGGTGTTCGGGACGGACAGCGCGGGCGCCGCGGACGGCTGGGGCGTCTGGGCGCTCACCGGACGTGAACGCGGCCCCGTTCCGGCCGTGTTGCTGCGCGCGACCACGTAGTGATACGTGCGTCCGGGCACGCCGGTGGCGTCCCTGAACCGGGTGCGGGTTCCGAAGCCGATCGGGGCGATGCCGGTGGCCAGCACCCGGTAGGGGCCGCGCTCGGTGTCCCCGCGCCACACCGTGTACCGGCCGGACAGGTCGTGGTCCCGCCACTCGAGCTCGACCGCGGAGCCGTCCGCTGCCGCCCGCACCTGGCTCACGCCGCCCTGCGGCTCCGGGACCGACCAGCCGGTGCCGCCCGCCTCCACTGTGACGTTGTCGAAGCAGGCCGTGCCGGTCTCCGCGTAGTCCTCCGTGACCCCCAGGCAGGAGGTGAAGGCGAGTCCCGCCAGGGCGTGCCGGCCCAGCGGCAGCTCGTCCGAACCCACTGTGGCCCACTCGTGTCCGTCCGGTGAGATCTCTCCTGTGAGGCGGTCTCCCTTGCGCGTGATCCGCACCCAGTAGGGCATCCGGAGCCGGTAGCCGTCACCCGCCGCTTCCACATAGGGGGATTCCAGTGGCGTCGCCGACTCGGGCAGCGGCCCGAGTTCGGAGATCGGGAAAGCGGCATTGGTGGTGATCGCCGGGCGCTGTGATGGCGGCACAGGTAGGGAGCCGGTGCCGCGCGTGGCGCCGCCGGGCTTGGCTCGCACCGTCCACACCCCGCTCCAGGCGTGCAGCGGCAGACCCTGCAGCATCATCGCCGCGTGCGGGGCGCCCGCTTCCAGGGAGCCGCGCACCATGACGCCCACCTGGGAGTACTGCGAGCTGAGCGGGTACACGATCCGGGCCGTGACGACACCCTCTCCCGGCAGCGGCAGCCAGGCGAAACGGAAGGAGTCGGCCTCGCCGGCGATTCCGGCGCCGCCGGCCTCCATGGTGATGCGCTCACCGTCGTACCCGGTCGAGCCCTTCGGCCGGGCATCGCCGATGTCACCGGTACGCCAGGGAGCGGGCAGTCCCGGGGCGGCCACGACGGGCAGCGACCGAGGCCCGGCGCCTTGGCCGGCCGACGCCGTGACCGTGTACGCGTACGCACGACTCGCGGCTGCGGTGCGGTCCGTGTAGGAGGTCGTGGTGAGCCCGTTCGCGAGCACTGTGTACGTGTCGGCGTCCGGCTCCTTCCGCCACACCGCGTAGGTCTGGGCTCCGACGACCGCCGGCCACGCCACGTCGATACCCGCGCCGCCGGACGCCGCCGTCACCCCGGCCGGAGCGGTAGGCGCTCCCGTCGGCAGGCCCGAGCCGCGCTCCGTACCGGCGAACGTGAGGGTTCCCCACGACGGGTGGTCGTCGTTGTAGCCCTCGACCACGCGCGTCCCGCCCGCACCCCGGAAGATCACCTTCTCGGTGTAGGGGGCGGACTTGCCAAGGCGTCCCGCGTAATGGGCGTAGGCCATCTCCCACAGCGGCCGGAACACTCCGCGCTGCCGGTTGGAGACGGCCGTCTTGATGTACTTGCCGGTCCGGTCGAGGTCGGGGACGAACGGCACGGCGTCGTCGCCGAGGTTGTAGCGGGCGAAATACTCGAAGTTGGCGAGGATCCGGTCCTCCGCGTGGCCGAAGAGGTCCACGCCCTGCTGCCAGGCGACCTGGGCGGCGTCCGCGAGCAGTCCGACCGCGAGCTGCTCGTGGGCCTGGTCACGGCCGGACTCCTGGCCCTGCCCGGCAGCCGTGACGATGCGGCCCAGGACGGAGCCGTTGCCGGCGCCGGCCGTCGCGAACCGCATGGCGTCCTCGAACATCACCCGGTCGTCGCAGAACACGGCGATGGCGAGGATCGTACGGAGCGCGGCGAGGTCCCAGTTGCCGTTGGCGTACAGGCAGTAGCCGGAGACGGACGGATACCACACCTCGGTGAAGGAGCGGACGCAGCGCTGCACCGATGCCTCGGGCCAGCCGTCGTAGCCGCTGTGCCGGAGGATCTCGGCGGCGTTGACGAGCTTGAAGCCCTGCAGGCCGGCGCCGAGCTGCCCGTCCGCGCCGGTGATGCCGGTGAGGGAGGCGGCCCAGGCGTCCAGGATGTCACGAGCCTTGTCGGCGTGGCGTACGTCGCCGGTGATCGCCCACATCAGGGCGTTCTGGTACGCGGCAGCCGCGTCGGAGGCGGCCTGGTTCGTGAAGTTGGTCGGACCGCGGCCCCAGGTCGTGATCTGCCCGGTGTTCTGGACGGCGTAGGTGTGCTGGGAACGGGCGTGGGCAGCCATCGCGGCGAAGCCGGACGCGATCGGGTCGCGTCCAGCCGCGACCGCGGACTTCATCCGGTCGAGATCCGCGCGGGAGTGCAGAAGACCGGGATGCGCGAAGGCGAACGCCTCATCCGCGTTCGAGGCTCCTTCCGGGTCCAGGGCCCACGCGGGCGTGGCGGAAGCGGACAGCAGCCCGCTCGCGGCCACGGCCGCGAGCCCTGCCGCACCGAGGAACGACCGCCGGTTGAGGGGAAGCACGGTCGACTCCTCGCTCATGCCGGGTGCCCGACGGTGAGGGAGAGGGACTTCGTCGCCGTGCCCACGGTGTTCGTGGCCGAGACGGTGACCGTGTACGTACCGGGGACCTGCGGGGTCCCGGAGATCAGACCGGTGTTCTTGTCGACCGTGAGCCCCTTCGGCAGACCCGCGGCGTCGAACGACGTCGGCAGCGCGGTCGCGGTGATCAGGTGGTTGACGATCTGGCGCGCGGTGGCCGTGGCCTCGCCCGCACTGGTGATCTCCGGGGCGACGGTGGACGCGGCGGTGGCGGAGTCCAGGAAGCGCAGGTCCTTCACGTGTTCGTTGACGAACATCGGGACCATGTCCTGGGTCAGGTACCAGCGCGGCTTCTGCATCGTGTCGGCGATGACCGTGCCGTTGATCGCCAGGTTCTGGAAGGTGACGTTCTTGACGGGGCGGTCCGCGTCGTAGCCGACGATGACCGACATATTCGCGTTCTTGCCGTCGTACTTCAGGTTCCGAACGTACACGTTCTCGATGCCCCGGCCCGGCGAGGCGTTGTACCTGTTGGCCATGACGCGCATGTTGATCAGCTGGCCCCAGCGGAAGTCCTCCACCCGCACGTCCTGGATGCGGACATTGCGGATGAGGTTGCTGTCGCCGGTGTTCATGGCGAAGCAGCCCTGGTAGAGGATCTGGGGCTCGCGGTGGTCGAGGACGTCGATGTTGCTGAACACGATGTTCTCGATGACCTCGGGCTTGTCCGGGTTGCCGTGCGTGCCCATGTTGACCGGGTGCGCGACGTCGGCCCAGAGGACGCAGTCACGTACGGTGACGTTGCGGGTGTCGCCGTAGTAGTCCCAGCGGTGGGCGTAGATGGCGATGCAGTCGTCGCTGTTGCGCATGAAGACGCCCTCGATCAGGACGTCCTCGCTGCTGAACACATCGATGCCGTCACCCCACTGGCCGTGGCTGTAGGAGTGCAGATTGCGGACGGTGACCTGCTTGGACTGGCCGATCGTGCAGGCGTAGCCGCTGCGCGGGTTGAGCACCATGATGCCGTCGATCTCGATGTTCTTGGAGAACGCCGCCAGGATCCCGCCGTCCGCGTTCCACAGGATGCCCCGGCCGAGCAGCCGGGCGTTCTCGACGTTGCGGAACTCCACCCGGGCCTTCAGCACCGCGCCGCCGGCAAGGTACACCGTCTTGCCGCTGGGCACCATCACCACGTTGCCGGCGACGGTGTGCAGGCCGGGGCCGAAGTAGATGACGTCGGGGTCGCCGGGCTCCGGCCGCTGCGCCTCGATCGGGTTGGCGTGCAGCTGCAGGTTGTCGAAGATCTCGCCGTTGATCTCGATGGAGAGGTTGCGGGGCTCGCTGAGGGTGAAGCGCACGGTGTCGCCGGCTACTTCGTGCTTGATGTCGTACGACAGCGGGCGGATCCGCGCGGAGCCGATGGCGCCCTTGGACGAGGTGACCTCGACCTCCACGGTGCCGTTGAAGTCGAAGGTGGCGACCGAGGTGTTCCGGACGATGCCGGAGCCCGTCTTCTCGTTGATGGTCTTGGTCTGGCCACGGAGGACAGGTACCGGTTGCCATTCGCCGTTCGGCGTGCGCGCCTTGATGGAGAAGCTCGTGTTGGTCGGGACTCCGGCCGGGATGGGGTACACGACCAGCCGGTCGGCGACCTCGGGCCTGTCGTCTGCTCTCGCGGTGCCGGCCAGCGCGCCGACCAGGGAGTACGCGGCAGCGCCAACGCCAGTGGCCTGGATGAAGGTGCGCCTGGTCAGCCCGATGCCGTGGGGGTCGGTCATTGGGGGGTTCCTCCGGGTGGGGGGTCGAATGCTCCGGGGACATAGAAATCGGTTGCTATGCCATGCGTAGATATATCGCGGATGCCGCTCGGAGGGAACCTGTTGACCGAAACTTTCGCACAGGCCGGCTTTCGCCTCTGTGCGTGAAACCCTCAGGTGCCCTGCGCCTCTGCTCGCGCTCTAGGCTCGACAGCGTCCGGGGCTTTCCAGGGCGTCGCACCAGCGCGCGATGAGCTGCCATGGCCACAACGCCCGCTTGCGCCGAGCCGCGCTGCGGGGCAAGCGGGCGTCATGGTGTCAGGGCTTCGGGATGCGGTAGCGCAGGTGGGTCACGGGCGCGGTCCCCGCCACGGGTTCCCCCACAGGGATCAGCTCGGCCCGTTCCCCAGCGAACAGCGGTGTGCCCGCCCCCAGCAGCAGGGGGACGAGGTGGAGCCATATCTCGTCGAGCAGGCCTGCCCTGAGCAGTTGCCGGGCGACGTCCGCACCCAGCACCAGGACGTCCTTGTCCCCCGCGGCGTCCTTTGCACGTCGGACTGCCGCCTCCAGCCCATCGAAGGCGAACGTCCCGCCGTTGTCGCCGAGGAGGTCGTCCCTGGTTCGGTGGGTGACCACGAAGCTCGGGACGCCGGGCCATGGCGTGCCGCCCCACGGGCCCAAGCCGAGGTCGAAGGTACGCCGTCCGATGACGGTGGCCCCTACCGCCGCGTCCACCTGCCGGCGGATACCGATGTCGACCCCGTCATCCGGCCCCTTCGCGGCCATCCACTCGTGCAGCCGTTCGCCGCCGTCCCCCATGGGTTCCGCCTCCCGGACGTTCGGTCCGGCCGTGAACCCGTCCAGGGACATCGACACATCCAGCACGACCTTGCTCATCGCGGGCCTCCTTCTGCTCCACCGGCGCCGCCCTCCGGCGCCGTCACGAGAAGGTCGGAGCCAGTCTGGCCGTCTCGACACCACCACGGGAAATCAGTGGGGGCGAGGTGAGGCGTACTCGAGCCGGGGACGGCTCCTTTGCGGTCGCGATCACTCGATCAGGTCGCAGAGACCTGGTCCCATGTCATCACCCACCATGCCCAGGGCGGTCTCGGCGCGGGAGGCAAGGACGAGAGGCGGGACCCCGGCCACCAGGTCGGCGTGCGTCAGCCGGTCGAGTGCGGCTCCCACCAGGGGTGCGGTCACCCGGAGGGCCGCCTGGAGTGCCACCCCGCCCGTCGAGCCGCCGTGCAGGACGATGTTGCGGCTGCGGTAGAGCCTGCGCAGGGAGATCTCTACATAGCGGCGCACCCGGGCGAGCACCGGGGCCGGGTCGGCGAGCAGCGCCCGCATCCGGGCGACAGCCGCGATGTCGCTCCTCCGGCGCCAGGAACGTTCCAAGGGAAGCGAATGACCCTGTGCCAGCTCAGTAGCGATCAAGATGGCGCGTTCCCGGTTGGAGGCGCACTGCTCCAGCCGTTCGGCCAGATCTCCGTCTCCTGTGCGCCGGATGCGATAGGAGAGCGCGGTCAGCTCGGCCCGCGGCCAGGAGCAGGTGACGAGCGCGGCCGCGCGTGAAGCGGCGACGACGCGCTCTCGCTCGTCGGGGTCCCGCGCCTCGGTCAACAGCGACTCCAGAGCGCTCCACCCGCCGGCGACGGCCGGGGCGAGCGGGCCGTGGTTGAGGGCCGAGGCGATCTCCAGCGCCTCGTCCACGGCGCTGCGCCGCCGGTCGGCGAGGCGCTGCGGCTCGGCTCCGACCACGTAGAGCTGACGTTCGGCGGCCAGGGACAGGACCCGGGCGCCCCGTGCGGGCATCCGGAGCGGCATCGCGCTGCCCTGGTTGAGCACGATGGCCGTGTCGAACGGCGTCACCGACCCGGTCGAGGCGAAGCGGGCGCGCGCCTGAAGGCGCTCGACCAGATCCGAGACGATCTCCAGTGCCCGCTCCGCGTCTCGTGCCTCGACCTCGTACGAAAGGGCGCCGATGACGTGAGCGGTCGGCTTCGCTCCGGCGGAGGCCATGAGCTCCGTGGCCTCACGCGCGCCGATCCAATGGGGCAGCTCCGCGGCCAGCTCTTCCCAGTTGTGCAAGGTGGCGAAGGGAACGACCACCGTCCAGCAGGTCGGCGGCAGTGTCAGCAGCCCGGCAGCCTCGCTGATCAGCTCTGTGGCCGACAGGCCGAGCCTGTCCTCACGGAGCCAGCGGTTGAGGCCGTCCATGCTGTGCCCGCTGTCGAGCAGATGAGAGGCGACCGCTCTGGCGACCTTCTCCGGCGGTGGCGGGTCGGCCTCGGCCACACACGCGGCCCAGCGGACGAGGTAGCCGGGACGGCCCAGGTCGATGAGGTGGCGCAGCTTCCTGCGGCCGTCGCTGGCGACCGTCAGTGTCGTCCGCAGGCATTCCTGGAGCTCCCGCCGGAAGGCCTTCGAGCCGAGTGCCGGGTCGTTGCCCAGAAGTCGCTCCATCTCATGCCGTTGCCAGTCGAGCGCCGACTGGGAGAGCACCCGACGGTCCACCCATGCGCCCGCCTCATGCAGTTCCTCCAGAGCCAGAAAAGAACTGACATCCCAGAGCCGGAGAGACCAGGGAGCCCTGGGCCTGCTGAAGTCCAGCATGCGTGTGGCGACATGCCGGGAGTATGACGATGAGGGATCCCGTCCGGGGGACGTGCTGTGCATCCTGCGACCTCGGGGAGCTGCGAACCTAGGGTGTTGCTTTGACTACTCAGAGCATAGGAGAGCGGCGGGATCTGTGTTTGCTGTACAATAAGAATGCCGCATAAGACGGCGCAGGCTTCTCCGGGGCTACGGCCCCCCAGAGGGCGTGATCGTAGAGATCACGCCCTCTGTTTTTTGGCCGGGCTCAGATGCCGTCGCGCCGCTACGCGGCTGAGCGCGGGGGTCGGCGAACGTCCTACTGCCGGAATGGTATTCGGGGGCCCGTCCGAACGCTCTGCTCAGATGAGCGACAGGGGAGCGGAAACGTGGGCGTAGCACAGCGGCCGGGGGTGCTGCCGGCCATAGGCTCGGATCTCAGGGTGGCGCTCGCGCTGGGTGAGCGTGCGCTGCAGGTGAACGGGGATCTGCAGACGGCGCGGCGCTGGTTCGACGCCGCCTACCGGCAGGCGGAGGTGTGCGGCGATCCGATCGCGCTCGGGGTGGCCGCCCTGGGGCTGGGCGGGGTGTGGGTGCACGAGCACCGTACGTGCGCCGAATCCGAGATGGTGCGTGCCCGCCAGCGGCACGCGTTGTCGCTGCTGGATCCCGCGTCGCCGCTGGCCTTTCGGTTACGGGTGCGGATGCGGGGCGAGGAGGACTACCGCGCAGGCGGGCACGTGGCGATCATGGGGTTGCTGCGGCAGGCCAGGGACTCCGGGGATCCGCTGGCGCTGGCGGAGGCGCTGAGCCTGGCGCACCACTGCCTGCTCGGGCCCGAGCACGGGGCGACCCGGCTGGAGCTGGCCAGGGAGCTGATCGGCCAGGCGGCGGTCACCGAGCGCAGGGGCGACCTGATGATGGGCTTGCTGTGGCGGACGGTTGATCTCTATCTGGCCGCCGATCCGCATGCCGAGCGGTGCCTGGAGGAGCTGCGCGGTCGGCTGCACGCGAACACCTATCTCGCGGCGGGGTACGTCGTCAACGCCATCGACGTCATGCTGACCATCCGGGCCGGACGGTTCGGGGAGGCGGAGCAGCTGGCGGGGGAGTGCTTCGAACGCGGCGTCGCGGCCGGCGACATGGACGCCACCGGCTGGTACGGCGGCCAGCTCGGCGCCATCCGCTGGTACCAGGGCCGGACCGCCGAGACGCTGCCCGCGCTCCAGGACCTGGTCAGCTCGCCCACGCTCAGCCCGATCGACAACTCGTACGTGGCGGCTCTTGCGCTGGCCTCGGCGACGGCGGGGGACCGGCGGTCGGCGGCCGGGCACCTGGCGCGGCTGCGCGGGCGGGATCTGGGGGACCTGCCCAGGTCGAGCAGCTGGCTGGTCGCGATGTACTGCGTCGTGGAGACCGCGCACCTGCTCCAGGACGCCGCCACCGCGGCGCAGGCGTACGCGTTGCTGAGCCCTTTCGCGGACCTCCCGGTGATCGGCAGCCTCGGCGTGGTCTGCTTCGGCTCGGTGCACCACGCCCTGGGCATGGCCGCGCTCACCATCGGTGACCTGGAGCGGGCGGTCGGGCACCTGCGGACCGCCGTGCAGACGAACCTGGCACTGGGGCACTGGCCGGCGGCCGCGCTGTCCAGGTGCCGGCTCGGGCAGGCGCTGGCGCTGCGCGACGGGCCGCGGGACGAGGCGGCGCTCGCGGAGCAGGTCGCCGCCGCGCGGGAGGCCAAAGAACTGGGCATGGTGCTGCCCGCCGTGGTGGGGCGGGCGGACGGCGGGCGGCGCGCCTGCCGCTTCCACAGGCAGGGGCGGCATTGGCAGGTCGAGCTGGGCGGGCGGGTCACGCTGGTGGAGCACAGTGTGGGCATGGCGTACCTGGCCGCGCTGGCCGGCAATCCCGGGCGCGAGATCCTGGCCGCCGACCTGGCCGCGGGGACGTGGTCGCGCGGAGCCGAGGACGTCTCGGCGCAGCCGGTGCTCGACGACCTGGCCAGGGACGCCTACCGGGAGCGGCTGGCGCAGCTGCAGACCGAGATCGACGAGCTCGAGGCCATGAACGATCTGGCGCGGGTGGCGGCGCTGCGGCTGGAACACGAGTGGCTGGTGGCCGAGCTGTCCGCGGCGACCGGCATCGGCGGGCGGTCGCGGCCGTTCGCGGGTAACGAGGAGCGCGCCAGGATCGCCGTCGGCAAGGCCATCAGGCGGGCGTTGTCGCGCATCGCGGCCGTGGATCCGGTGATGGGGGAGGAGCTGCGGGCCACCGTGCAGACGGGCCTGCGCTGCAGTTACCGTCCCCGGTGACGCCGGCGCGCGAGCCGGTGGCCGCATCCCCATGGTGGAATACAGGGTGGGCAGTGTTGGACAGGAAGAGAGCCACCCATGGAACACCGCATGTTGGGACGCACCGGACGCCAGATCGGCGTCGTCGGCCTCGGGGCCTGGCAGCTCGGCGCCGACTGGGGTGAGGTCTCCGAAGACGAGGCCTTCGCCACGCTCGAGGCCGCCGTGGACGCGGGCGTCACCTTCATCGACACCGCGGACGTGTACGGCGACGGGCGCAGTGAGCAGATTGTCGGCAGTTTCGCCAAGGGCCGCCCCGAGCTCACCGTGGCCACCAAGATGGGCCGGCGCGTGGAGCAAATCCCCTCGAACTACGTGATGTCCAACTTCCGCGCCTGGAACGAGCGCTCCCGCCAGAACCTCGGCGTGGACACGCTCGACCTGGTCCAGTTGCACTGCCCGCCGACCCCTGTGTACGCGGCGGACGCCGTGTTCGACGCCCTGGACACGCTGGTGGCCGAGGAGAAGATCGCCGCGTACGGGGTCAGCGTGGAGACCTGCGAGGAGGCGCTGACCGCGATCGCCCGGCCAGGGGTGGCGAGCGTGCAGATCATCCTGAACGCGTTCCGCCTCAAGCCCCTGGAGCAGGTGCTGCCGGCCGCGCGGGCGGCAGGGGTGGGCATCATCGCCCGGGTTCCGCTGGCCAGCGGCCTGCTGTCGGGCCGGTACGACGAGCACACCACGTTCGCGCCCGACGACCACAGGACCTATAACCGGCGCGGGGAGTCCTTCGACGTCGGCGAGACCTTCTCCGGCGTGGACTTCTCCACCGGCCTGGAGGCGGTCCGCCGCCTGGCGCCCCTGGTGCCGGAAGGCGTGACCATGGCCCAGTTCGCGCTGCGCTGGATCCTGGACCAGGAGGGCGTCTCGGTGGTCATCCCGGGGGCGCGCAACCCCGCCCAGGCAACGGCGAACGCGGCGGCGGCGTCTGTCGCGCCGCTCCCCGCCGAGACGCTCGACGCGGTGCAGGCCGTCTACGACGAGCTCATCCGCCCCCAGATCCACGACCGCTGGTAGATCAGGCTCTCGCATGGTCACCAGAGCTGACGTCGCTCGCCTCGCCGGTGTCTCGACCGGCACCGTCTCGCATGTGCTCACCGGGGCGCGGTCGATCCGCCCGGAGACCCGCCGCAAGGTGCTCGACGCCATGGAGCAGCTCGGCTACACCCCCAACGCCATGGCCAGCGCCCTCGCCGGGGGCCGCAGCCGGATCATCGCGATCGTCTTCCCCTCCCAGCCGCGCACGATCGTCGGATCGGACCTGGAGTACGTCCTGGCCGCCACCGACGCCGCCCGCGCGCGGGGCTTCCACGTGGTGCTGTGGACCTCAGGCCCGGACGACCTGCACGAGCTCCGCCAGCTGGCCAAGGCCGGGCTCGTCCAGGGGTTCCTGCTCATGCAGGTCACGCTCACGGACGAGCGGGTGAGCTTCCTCCAGTCGGCCGGCATCCCGGTCGGGCTGATCGGGCGCACCCACACGCCCGGCCACGTCCCCTACGCGGACGCCGACTTCCCGCAGATCGCGCGCATGGTGGCCGAGCATCTCGCCGGGCTCGGACACCGGACGATCGGCATGCTCAACGCGCCATACGAGCGGGGCTCGCACGGCATCGGCGCGGCCGTGCGCTTCGCCGACGACGTCCGCCGCGCCTGCGCGGACCTTGGGCTCGGCTGCACGATCGTGGCCGGCGAGCACACCGTCAGGGCGGGCCGCGCCGCGCTGCGCGAGCTGCTGGACACGGCGCCGGAGACGACGGCGATCATCTCCTACAACTGGGAGGCCACGCTGGGCGCGATGCATGAGGCGCGCGCGCTCGGGCGGCCCATTCCCGAGCGGCTGTCGCTCGTGTTGTGCTCCAACGGCGAGCCGGAGTCGACCGATCCGGAGCTGACGACGGCCACCCCGCCCGCCACGGAGATCGCCACCGCCGCTGTGGAGGCCCTCATCGACCACCTGGCCGACCCGGACAGCCCGCCGGCGCAGCGCCTGGTCCCGAGCGTGCTCGTGGAACGCCACAGCACCGCACCCGCCGTACGCTGAGGGGCATGATTCGTCCCGCAACGCCCGCTGACGTGCCCGCGATCCTCGACATGATCCGTGAGCTCGCCACATACGAGAAGGCCGCCCACGAGGTGCGCGCCACCGAGGAGGACTTGCGCACAGCGCTCTTCGGCGACTCTCCCGCCACCTTCGTCCACATCGCCGAGCAGGACGGCGAAGCCGTCGGCTTCACCCTGTGGTTCCTCACCTTCTCCACCTGGAGGGGCGTGCACGGCATCTACATGGAGGACCTCTACGTACGCCCCCAGCACCGCGGCGGCGGCCACGGCCTGGCGTTGATGGGGGAACTGGCCAGGATCTGCAAGGAGCGCGGATACCAGCGCTTCGAATGGTCGGTGCTCGACTGGAACGAGCCGAGCATCGGCTTCTACGACAAGCTCGGCGCGCTCAGGCAGGACGAGTGGCTGAAGTACCGGCTGACCGACGAGCCGCTGCGGCGTCTGGCCGAGCGGCAGGACTGAGGACCAGGCCGCGCAGGTCACGCACGGTGACGTGACCTGCGTGACATATATGCGTTAAACCCCGGCGTGCGTCCTGGGCCTGATGCGCTGGGTCTCCTCGAACCTCTCCATGCTCGGCTCCTCGACGTCACGACGCGTCTCCTCCATGCGCAGCGCGACTCCGATCGCGAAGAACGTGGGCGCCCACTCGCCGACGAAGAGCCCCCACCGGTCGGCGCGATCAAGGCCTGAGTATTCGGTGCTCCGTGAGGCCATCCAGGACGTGCAGGCCAGCCCGATCGAGCACAGCCCCGCGAGATACATGTGGTTGGACCTGATGCCCATCTTGTGCAGCGTTTTGATCATGGTTCCCCCCTTGCTGTGAGAGCTGGTACCCGGGGGGCGCGGCTGTAACCGAACATTACGATCGTGTTTCCGGTGTGACGCTTGTGCGCGGCTTGTTACAGCGGTGAATCACATGTAACGAGCGCACAGCCACGGACTGTCAAAGTGCGTAACGAGCCATTCCTACCTTGGAGATCCCCGGACGCCGAGTGTAGGAGAGATCGATGGCGCGCTGGATCGCCGACTGGCACCCCGATGACCCAGCTTTCTGGGAGAGTTCAGGCAAGCGCGTTGCGCGCCGCAACCTGATCTTCTCGATCGCTGCCGAGCACCTCGGCTTCACGGTGTGGACGCTTTGGAGCATCGTGGCCACCAAAATGGGGGTCTACGAGTTCACCACGGACCAGTTGTTCTGGCTGGTCGCCCTGCCGAACCTGATCGGGTCCGTGCTGCGGATCCCGTACACGTTCGGTCCCGCCAAGTTCGGCGGACGCAACTTCACCGTCGTCAGCGCACTGTTGCTGCTCATCCCGGCCATCGGCCTCGGGATCGCGGTCAACAACCCGACCACGCCGTACTGGTTGTTCCTCGTGATCGCGGCGCTGGCCGGGTTCGGTGGCGGCAACTTCGCCTCCAGCATGGCCAACATCACCTACTTCTACCCCCGCAGCAAGCAGGGGGTGGCGCTGGGGCTGAACGCCGCGGGCGGCAACATCGGCGTCAGCTCCGTGCAGCTCGTCATGCCGCTGGTCATCGGCACCCTCGGGCTGGCCGCCGCCGGCTGGTTCTGGCTCCCGCTCATCGTCGTGGCCGCCGTCTGCGCCTGGTTCTTCATGGACAACCTGACCAGTGCCAAGGCCAACCCACGTGAGCAGTTCGCGGTGGCCGGCAAGGCCCAGACGTGGATCATGTCCTTCCTGTACATCGGCACGTTCGGCTCGTTCATCGGCTACTCCACCGCCTTCCCGCTGCTGAGCAAGAGCCTGTTCCCCGAGGCTCCGTTCGCCGTCGTGGCCTTCGTCGGGCCGCTGGTCGGCTCGCTGGTCCGACCGGTCGGCGGCTGGCTGGCCGACAAGCTCGGCGGCGCCCCCGTCACGCTGTGGAACTTCGCCGCGATGGGCGGCGGCGTGCTGCTGGTCTGGACGGCCAGCTCCTCCGGTAACTTCTGGTTGTTCTTCCTGTCCTTCCAGCTGCTGTTCCTCACCTCCGGCATCGGCAACGGCTCCACGTACCGCATGATCCCGGCGATCTTCCAGGCCAAGGCGGTGGCCGAGCGCGGCGAGGGCGAGGAAGCCCTCCTGTACGGCAAGCGTCAGGCCTCGGCCGCCATCGGCATCATCTCGGCGGTCGGAGCGCTCGGCGGGTTCCTCATCAACCGGGCGTTCGGAATGGCGTTCGCCGCGGCCGGCACCCCCGCCCCCGCCTTCCTCGCCTTCGGCCTCTTCTACGCCTCCTGCTTCGCGCTCACCTGGTGGTGCTACACGCGCAAGGTCGGCGTCAAGGTCGTGGCCAGCCTCGCTCACGCAAGGGTCTGAACGTGACGGACGCGGTGAAGACGCACTGCCCGTACTGCGCACTGCAGTGCGGCATGGAGATCGGTCCTGAGCTGGCCATCCAGCCCAGGACCGACATCCCGGCCAACGCCTCGGGCGCGCTGTGCCAGAAGGGATGGACGTCGGGCGAGCTGCTCACCAACGGCGAGCGCCTGACCTCCCCCCTTCTGCACGGCGAGCCCGTGGAGTGGGACGTCGCGCTCGACTACGTCGCGTCCCGGTTGTCCGCCATCCGCGCCGAGCACGGCCCCGACGCCGTGGCCGTGTTCGGCGGGGGTGGCTTGACCAATGAGAAGGCTTACACGCTCGGCAAGTTCGCCAGGGTCACGCTCGGCACCAGCCAGATCGACTACAACGGCCGCTTCTGCATGTCCTCGGCGGCCGCCGCGTCGATCAAGGCGTTCGGCATGGACCGCGGGATGCCCTTCCCGATCACCGACCTGGCCGAGTCCGACATCGTGCTGCTGGCCGGCGGCAACGTCGCCGAGACCATGCCGCCGTTCGTCCGGCACCTGTCGGGCCCCCGGATGATCGTCATCGATCCGCGGCGCAGCCAGACCGCCAAGCTGGCCTGGCTGCACCTGCAGCCCACGCCCGGCACCGACCTGGCGCTCGCGCTCGGGCTCCTGCACATGGTCATCGCCGAAGGGCTCGTGGACGAGGAGTACGTCGCCGCCCGCACCACCGGGTTCGACGAGGTCCGCACCTCGCTCGCCTCCTGGTGGCCGGAACGGGTCGAGCGGGTCACCGGAGTGCCCGTCTACCGGATGCGGCAGGCGGCTCGGGCCATGGCCGCGGCGAGCAAGGCGTACATCTTGACCGGGCGCGGCGCCGAGCAGCACGCCAAGGGCACCGACACCGTCACCGCGTTCATCAACCTCGCCCTCGCGCTCGGCCTGCCGGGCCGGCACGGCTCCGGCTACGGCTGCGTGACCGGGCAGGGCAACGGGCAGGGCGGCAGGGAGCACGGCCAGAAGGCCGACCAGCTGCCCGGCTACCGCAAGATCGACGATCCGGCGGCCCGCGAGCACGTCGCCGGCGTGTGGGGCGTGCCCGCCGAGTCGCTGCCCGGGCCGGGGCGGTCGGCGTACGAGCTGCTCGACGCCCTCGGCACCCCGGGAGGCCCGCGGGCGATGCTGCTGTTCGGGTCGAACCCCGTGATCTCCGCGCCGGCCGCCGAGCACGTCGCCGAGCGCATCGCCTCCCTGGACCTGCTCGTGACGTGCGACTTCGTCATGTCGGAAACCGCCGCCATGGCCGACGTCGTGTTCCCGGTGACGCAGTGGGCCGAGGAGACCGGCACCATGACCAACCTCGAGGGCCGCGTCCTGCTGCGCAACCGGGCCGTCCCCCCGCCGGACGGTGTCAGAAGCGATCTCGACGTGCTCGCCGGCCTGGCCGAGCGGCTCGGGCACCGCTTGGAGACCGACCCGGTCAAGGTGTTCGACGAGTTGCGCCGCGCCAGCAAGGGTGGGCCCGCCGACTACTCAGGCATCACGTACGAGCGCATCACCGAGGAGAAGGGCGTGTTCTGGCCCTGCCCCTCGACCGAGCACCCGGGCACGCCCCGCCCGTTCCTGGACTCCTTCGCCACCCCGGACGGCCGCGCCAGGTTCGTGCCGGTCCAGCACCGCCCGGTGGCCGAGGAGATCGATGAGGACTATCCCGTCTACCTGAGCACGGGACGGGTGCTGGCGCACTACCAGAGCGGCGCGCAGACGCGCAGGATCGCCTCGCTCGTCAAGGCCGCGCCCGAGCCGTTCGTCGAGATCCACCCGGACCTCGCCGAGCAGCTCGACATCTCGGCCGGCGACGTGGTGCGGGTCACCAGCAAGCGCGGCGAGGCCAAGGCCGTCGCCAGGATCAGCGACGCCATCAGACGCGACACCGTGTTCATGCCCTTCCACTGGGAGGGCGCCAACCGGCTCACCAACCCGGCTCTCGACCCGACGTCGAGGATGCCGGAGTTCAAGGTCTGCGCCGTCAGGGTGGAGAGGGACTCATGAGGCTCGTCGTCGTGGGGAACGGGATGGCCGGTTCGCGGCTGGTCAGCGAGGTGCGCACCCGCGACCCCCACATGAAGATCACGATTTTCGGCGCGGAGACGTGCCAGCCGTACAACCGGGTGCTGCTGTCCAACGTGCTGGCCGGCAGCTCGCGCCCGGAGCAGGTGCGGCTGCTCGACTCCTCCTGGTACGCCGCCCACAACGTCGAGGCCGCCTTCGGCAGCTCGGTCGCCCACATCGACAGGGAGACCAGGCACGTCGTCACCGAGGACGGGCGGCGCGAGCCGTACGACCTGCTGGTGCTGGCCACCGGCAGCGACGCCATCGTGCCGCCGATCCCCGGCGTGGAGCGGGCGATCCTGTTCCGCACCCTCGACGACTGCGAGCGCATCATGCGCGTGGCCGAGCAGGCCCGCCGGGCGGTCGTCATCGGCGGCGGGCTGCTCGGCATCGAGGCCGCCCGCGGCCTGGCCGGGCGCGGCCTGCCCGTCACGCTCCTGCACCTGGCCGGACACCTCATGGAGCGCCAGCTCGACGTCGAGGCCGGCGAGGTGCTCGGCGAGACGCTGGCCGGGCTCGGCGTCGAGATCCGCACCGGCGTATCCACCTCCTCCGTGGACGCCGACGGCGTCCGGCTCGACGACGGCGAGCTGATCGAGGCCGACCTGGTGGTGCTGGCCTGTGGCGTGCGCCCCATCACGGGCCTGGCCGCCGAGGCCGGGCTGGAGGTGCGGCGCGGCGTCGTCGTGGACGACGAGCTGCGCACCGACGACCCGTCGATCTTCGCCATCGGCGAGTGCGCCGAGCACGACGGCACCGTGTACGGCCTGGTCGCGCCCGCCTGGGAGCAGGCCTCCGTGGCCGCCGACGTCATCACCGGCGGCAAGAGCCTCTACCGCGGCTCCAGGCTCGTCACCCGGCTCAAGGCCAGGAGCGTCGAGCTGGCCGCCATGGGCGAGACCCAGCTCACCGAGGAGCACGCCGAGGTCGTGCGCTTCAGCCACCGGGCCCGCGGCACCTACCGCAAGCTCGTCATCCGCGACGGCCGCCTGGTCGGCGCGATCCTGCTGGGGGAGAGCGACGCCGTCGGCACGCTCACCCAGCTCTTCGACCGCGGCGGACCGGTGCCGGGCGACCGGGCGGGGCTGCTGTTCCCGGGGCTGTCGTCGGCGCCGGTGGCTGACAGCCCGACGCTGATGCCCGACGCGGCCAAGGTCTGCCAGTGCAACAACGTGACCAAGGGCCAGATCAGGGCGTGCTGGGAAGCGGGGGCGCGGGATGTGGACGGAGTGGCGGCCGCCACCCGGGCCACGACCGGATGCGGTACCTGCCGCGACGCCGTGGAAGGCATCGTGAGCTGGCTCTGCGAGCAGGAAGGGATTTCCGTATGAGCAGGATCGTCGTCGTGGGGTACGGGCCGACGGCCCACCGGCTCGTCGAAACCCTCGTCAGCAAGGGCTTCGACGGGCAGATCACCGTGATTGGGGAGGAGCCGCGGCCCGCGTACGACCGCGTGGCCCTGACCTCCTATCTGTCGGGCACGACCGTGGAGGACCTCACCTACGACGTGCCGGCCGGCACGGTGACGAGGCTGAGCACGCGGGTCACCGGCATCGACAGGGACGCCCGTCTCGTCACCTTGTCGGACGGCGCCACCGAGCCGTATGACGTGCTCGTGCTGGCCACCGGATCGGCGCCGTTCGTGCCGCCGGTGCCCGGGGCCGAGCACGCCTTCGTCTACCGCACGATCGAGGACCTGGACGCGATCAGGGTGGCCGCCAAGGACGCGGTCGAGGGCGTCGTGGTCGGCGGCGGGCTGCTCGGCCTGGAGGCCGCCGACGCGCTGCGGGCGCTCGGGCTGAAGGCGCACATCATCGAGATGAGCCCCTGGCTGATGCCGCGGCAGGTCGACGAGGGCGGCGGCTCGGTGCTCAAGCAGCACATCGAGGGCCTCGGGCTGAGCGTGCACGCCGGCGCCGGCGTCAAGGAGATCGTCGCCGACGACAACGGCCAGGTCATCGGGCTGCGCAAGCCGGACGAGACGCTGGTGGACGCCCAGGTCGTGGTGTTCTCCGCGGGCATCAGGCCGCGGGACGAGCTGGCCAGGTCGTCGGGGCTGGAGGTCGGCGAGCGCGGCGGCATCGTGGTCGACTCCGCGATGCTCACCTCCGACCCCGCCATCTACGCGGTGGGCGAGTGCGCGCTGGCCGGCGGGATGATCTACGGGCTGGTCGGGCCGTGCAACAACATGGCCGAGGTGGCCGCCGACCGGATCATGGGCGGGTCCGCGACGTTCGAGGGCGCGGACATGTCCACGAAGCTCAAGCTGCTCGGCGTGGAGGTCGCGCAGTTCGGGTCCATGACGGGGGCGCTGGACGTCACCTACATGGACCCGGTGGCCGGGGTCTACAAGAGGCTGTTCATCAGCGACGACGCGCAGACGCTGCTCGGCGGCATCTGCGTGGGCGACGCCTCGCCGTACACGCAGCTGCGTCCCTTCGTGGGCAAGGCGCTGCCGGCCTCGCCGTCCGACCTGCTCTTCAGCGGGGCCGGGGCCAGCCTGGACCTGCCGGACGAGGCGCAGGTCTGCTCCTGCAACAACGTGTGCGCGGGCGACATCCGCACCGCCATCGCCGACAAGGGCTGCACCGACGTCCCCGGGCTCAAGGCCTGCACCCGCGCCGGCACCACCTGCGGCAGCTGCGTGCCGATGCTCAAGCAGCTGCTGGAGAAGTCGGGCGTCGAGGTCAGCAAGGCGCTGTGCGAGCACTTCACGTACTCGCGGGCCGAGCTGTTCGACATCGTCCGCGTCCGCAACATCACGACGTTCTCCCAGCTCATCACCGAGCACGGGCAGGGCCGGGGCTGCGACATCTGCAAGCCGGCCGTGGCCTCGATCCTGGCCTCGCTGCACAACGGGCACGTGCTGGAAGGCGAGCGGGCCGCGCTGCAGGACACCAACGACCACTTCCTCGCCAACATGCAGAAGAACGGCACGTACTCGGTCGTGCCGCGCATCCCCGGCGGTGAGATCACGCCGGAGAAGCTCATCGTGATCGGCGAGGTCGCCCGCGACTTCGGCCTCTACACGAAGATCACCGGTGGGCAGCGGATCGACCTGTTCGGGGCCCGCGTCGACCAGCTGCCCGAGATCTGGCGGCGGCTGGTGGAGGCCGGGTTCGAGTCCGGGCACGCCTACGGCAAGGCCCTGCGGACGGTGAAGTCCTGCGTGGGCTCGACCTGGTGCCGCTACGGCGTGCAGGATTCGGTGGGCCTGGCCATCGCGCTGGAGCTGCGCTATCGCGGCCTGCGCTCGCCGCACAAGCTCAAGTCCGCCGTCTCCGGCTGCGCCCGCGAGTGCGCCGAGGCCAGGTCGAAGGACTTCGGCATCATCGCCACCGAGAAGGGCTGGAACCTGTACGTCGCCGGCAACGGCGGCTTCAAGCCCCGCCACGCCGACCTGCTGGCCGGCGACCTGTCCACCGAAGAGCTCATCAGGACCATCGACCGGTTCCTGATGTTCTACATCCGCACCGCCGACCGGCTGCAACGTACCGCCGCCTGGCTGGAGTCCCTGGAAGGCGGGCTCGACTACCTACGGGAGGTGATCATGGAGGACTCGCTCGGGATCTGCGCCGACCTCGACGCGCAGATGGAGCACCACACCGCGACCTACGCCGACGAGTGGGCCGCCACTCTGGACGACCCGGAGAAGCTGAGCAGGTTCGTCAGCTTCGTCAACGCACCCGGCGTCCCCGACCCGTCGATCGTCTTCGAGCAGGAGCGCGGCCAGATCAAGCCGGTGATGGCCCGATGAGCTGGACGCCGATCTGCGACTACGACAAGCTGATGCCGGAGCGCGGCGTGTGCGCGCTGGTGGACGGCCGGCAGGTGGCCGTCTTCCGCACCTACGACGGCACGCTGCACGCGCTGGACAACCTCGACCCGTTCAGCGGCGCGTACGTGCTCTCGCGCGGCATCGTCGGCACCAGGAAGGGTGAGCCGACCGTGGCCTCACCGCTGCACAAGCAGGTGTTCTCGCTGGTGTCCGGGGTGTGCCTGGACGAGAAGGACGTGGCGGTGCCGGTCTATCCGGTACGGGTGGCCGGCGGGTACGTAGAGGTGAGCCTTTAGGCGTACGAAAGGATCAGGCCCAAGTCGTCCGCTCGCACGACGGCTTGGGCCTGATTCTTTGTGTGTCAGCCCTTGCTGTGCTCCACCGGCGGGTAGACGTGCGGGCTCCGGTGGGCCGCCGGCAGGACGCAGCGCCGTCCGGCCTCGACGCTGTCGCAGCGTTCGGCGTCCTCGCGCTGGGGGAGGGGCTCGGGGTTCGCCTGTGTACGTGCCACTGGACGGACGCTATCGGCGACGTCCGGTGCTCTGGTCTCGAGGCGGCAACGATCGCAGCTCTGAACGGTCTCCCTAGAACCGGTCATTTGGTCTAGTAATACCGGTCGAGGTAAAGAGGGCGTGCAAAGTGCCTAAACCGCGCATTCGGCGACGAGTGGCGCGGGCATCAAGCGGCCATGAGCAAGATTTCTCAGCGCAGGGCGCTTCTGATGGCCGCGATCATTCCCGCCATGCTGCTGGCGGGCTGCGCCGCGGGGGGCAGCGGCACGCAAGCAGCTTTGAAGGGGGCGGCGAGTCCGGCGACGCCGACCGAGGACATGATGTCGCCGGAGGAGACCGACACGGCCACGCCCACCGAGACGGACGCCACGCCGACGGAGACGGGCGGGGCCACCGAGGCGCGCTCGGCCGTCGAGGGGTTCTTCAACGCGCTCAAATCGGGGAACGTGGACCAGGTCGTCGGCGCCTTCGCCGACGACGCGGTGGTCGCCGTGAACGGCAAGGCCACGGCGGAGGGCACCGAGGCGATCCGCACGCTCTTCCAGGGCCAGGTCAACGAGATGAAGCAGGCCACCCACACCATCGAGGAGGAGCGCGCGCTCGGCACCGAGAACGCCTTCGTCACCGCGACGAGCAAGCAGGGGCAGAACAACCTTCGCGAGCTGTTCCTGCTCTCGCAGGACGGCGGGGAGTGGAAGATCTCGCACTACATGAACAACAAGGCCGGCTGAACAGGGTGGAGCGGCGCGCCGACGGTGCGCCGCATTCCTGGAACCTTGTCCTCTCAGGCGGTGTATCACCTGCGGAGGTGGTCCCATGAAGAGGATGCCGGCGATGTTCGCCGCCCTGCTGGCCGCCGTGGTGGCGGCTCTGGTCACAGGGACTGTTCCGGCTGGTGCGGCGGGGAACTGGGCGGTGACGTACATGGATCCGCTGCCGGGCCGGTTCGACGGCGGCACGCCGTATGCGCTCGGGTTCTGGGTGTTGCAACACGGCAACCACCCGTACGAGGGGCAGCTCGGGACCGTCGGGCTGCGGCTCACCCGTGAGGACGACGGGAAGAGCCTGATGTTCGAGGGCACGGCCCTTCCCGAGGCCGGGCATTACGCCACGTCGGTGGTCGTGCCGGAGGGCGTGTGGAAGGTCGAGGGCATCCAGGGAATGTTCATGCCGCACGAGGTGGGTCGGCTCAGCGTTCCCGGCGGGCTGAAGATCAAGCCCGTGCGGCAAGAGGTGATCGAGGGCTTCGTGTCGCAGCGGACGGACTATTGGGACGCCGTGCGCCCGCCCGGGTTCCCCGACCTGCCGGGAGACAAGGTGACGGCCGGGACCGGCCCCGGCTCCGGCCAGGAAGTCGCCACGGCGGCGCCCCTGGCGGCCACGGCGGCGCCTCAGAAGGTGGCGGCGGCCCAGGAGCAGGTCTCCGGCGGGATCCCCGCGTACACACTGGCTCTCGCGGCCCTCGGGGGCGCGCTGCTCGCGGTGGCGGCGCTGCGCCTGCCGGGCCGCAAGGACACGGCGTCGACCGGCGCATCTTGACGATGAACCTGCGGATCTCGCGGAGGTCGCGCAGCCTGTGCTCGTACGTCGCCCCGGCCATGGCCGCTCGTGACAGAGGCCGGTCGGGGCGGCGTCAGAGCTCGCGTTCCTGCGCGTCCAAGATGGCGACCGACACCGCGACCGCCCTCGCCGGATCCCCGTCCTCGATCGCCCGCAGCAGCTCCTCGTGCGAGGTGTCCGGCTCCAGCATCGCCTCCTCCTGATCCCGCACGCTGTCGCGCAACGCGTCGCTCATGCTCCGGTAGAGGTCGGCGAGCAGCGCGTTGTGCGCCGCGTCGGCCACCAGCACGTGGAAGGCGACGTCCGCGTCCGCGTAGCCGTCCAGATCACCCGCCTGCCCCGCCGCGTCCCGCCGGGCCAGCGTCTCGCGCAGCGCGACCAGGTCCTCCTCGCTGCGCCGGCCCGCCGCCAGCCGGGCCGCGACGAGGTCGAGCCCGCGGCGCACGTCGATGATGTCCATGGCGGCCGCCGTGTCCAGCCGACGGCGCAGCGCGACCTTGGACTCGTCGGTGGCGGTCACATAGGTGCCGTCGCCCTGCCGGGTGTGCAGCAGCCCGGCATGGGCCAGCACCCGGACCGCCTCGCGCACGGACAGCCGGCTCATGCCCAGGCTCTGGGCGAGCTGGCTCTCGGACGGGATCTTGGTGCCGACCGGCCACGCCCCGCGGGCGATCTCCCGGCGGAGCTCGTCGATGGCGGCGTCAACGAGCGAGGTCCGAGCGACGTTTCGCATGCAATCCTCTTCCCATTTCGGCTGGGGAGTCCCACCTTAAGCGGTGATCAGGCCAGCTCGGCGGCCAGGCGCTCGATCGTGTCGCGGCCTTCCAGCGGACGCAGCCAGGCGGGCGGCAGGGCGGCGGCGCCGTGCAGTGTGCCCAGCAGGTTGCCGCAGACCGAGCCGGTCGAGTCACTGTCCCCGGAGTGGTTGACCGACAGCAGCAGCGCACGCTCGACGGAGGTCTCGGCCAGGGCGCAGTAGACGCCGATGGCCAGTGCCTCCTCGGCCACCCACGCCCCGCCCAGCGACTCCACCCGCTCGGGGGAAGGCGGGCCGCCGAGCTCGAGCGCCGCTCGCAGCGCCGCCGTGGTCTCCTCGTGCGCCCGGTAGCCGGCCAGTAGCTCCAGCGTGCGGTGCACGGCGGGTTCCAGGGCCTCGCCCGCCATCAGGTACGCGATGATCGCCGCGAACGCCCCCGCCGCCAGGTAGCCGGTGGGATGGCCATGGGTGATCTGCGCGCACGCCGCCGCCGTCTCAAAGGCCGCCCGGGGGTCGGACGGCGTACGGAACAGGCCGAAGGGGGCCGAGCGCATCACGGTGCCGCAGCCCTTCGAGTCCGGGTTCACCGGCCCCGGCTCGCCAAGGGGCGACGGGCCGGGAAAGGGCCGGCGCAACCCCGACAGGCAGGCGTTGCCGGGCGCCCGGCGCGAGTACAGCCAGCCCTCCTCGCGCAGCCGCCCCGTACGGTGCGGCAGGTCGGCGGGCGGGGGAGCGTCGTGGCTCTGGGTGTCGTACCAGCGCAGGTATGCCTGCCGCACGGCCTCGACCACTTCCGCGTCGCTTGCCGCCGATGATCCGCTAGCGTGATCGGCGCGGACGAGGCCTTCGACGGTGAAGAGCGTCATCTGGGTGTCGTCGGTGATGAGACCCGTTTTGCCGCGCCAATCGGCGACATATCCGGAAACGCCATCCGGGCCGTGATGCTTGCGGATCTCCCGCAACGATGCGAACTCGATGGGCGCCCCGAGCGCGTCGCCGATCGCGCCGCCGAGGAGGCAACCCCGGACTCGATCCTGACCATCCATACCCCGGATCTTGTCAGGTCCCGAGCCGTCTGAGAGATTGCCATGTATTTTCGCTCACTCGCACGGAGGTCACGCGTGCCACAATTACGCCCGGCCCTCATCGCCGTCGCCCTCACCCTGGCGATCGCGACGCCCGCGCAGGCCACTGCCGGACCTGCCCTCACCATCGAGAACGGCCGTACGCAGCCGGTCTTCTCCTATGCGGACGCGATCCGCGAGCACGTGTACGTCGAGTCCACCGTCGACAGCGACCTGGACGGCAAGCTCGACAAAGTCCGCGTGGACATCATCAGGCCCAAGGAGTCCGGCCCCGGACTCAAGGTGCCCGTGATCATCGACGAGAGCCCGTACTACGACAACTCGGGCCGCGGCAACGAAGGCGAGCGCAAAGTTTATGACGCCGCCGGAAATGTCGTGAAATTCCCCCTCTTCTATGACAACTACTTCGTCCCCCGCGGCTACGCCGTCCTCAACGTCGACATGCTCGGCACCACCAGGTCCGAGGGCTGCCCCGACATCGGCGGCAAGGCCGACGTGCTGGGCGGCAAGGCTGTCATCGACTGGCTGAACGGCCGCGCCAAGGCGTACAAGGCCGACGGCAGCCCGGCCGTGGCCGACTGGACGACCGGCAACGCCGCCATGATCGGCAAGTCGTACGACGGCACCCTGGCCAACGCCGTCGCCGCCACCGGCGTCGAGGGTCTGAAGACCATCGTGCCGATCTCGGCGATCAGCTCCTGGTACAAGTACCAGCGCTCGAACGGCGTGATCTACAACTACGACTACGCCTCCTGGCTGGCCAACTACGTCGACACCGACCCCGAGGCCAAGTGCAAGCCGGTCCGCGACAAGATGGACGCCGAGGACGGCGACGACACCGGCAACTACAACCCGTTCTGGGCCGAGCGCGACTACATCAAGGGCCTGCTCGGCGACGCCTCCAAGGTCAAGGCCAGCGTCTTCGTCATCCACACCGTCAACGACCTCAACGTCAAGCCGGACAACTTCTCCGCCTGGTGGAAGGCCCTGGCCGACAGGGACGTGCCGCGCAAGATCTGGGTCGGCCAGACCCAGCACGTGGACCCGTTCGACTTCGAAGGCCGCAGAGGGCTCTGGGTGGACACCCTGCACCGCTGGTTCGACCGCTGGCTGCACGGCGTCGACAACGGGATCATGAGGGAGCCCCGCGCCGACGTCGAGGTCGGGCCGGCGAAGTGGATCATCCAGCGCGACTGGCCGGCGCCGTTCGCGATGAAGGCGACGCTGCGTCCCGCGCCCGACGGCTCGCTCGGGCTCAAGCCCGCGACCAAGAACAGCACCGCCTCGTTCACCGACGTCGCCATGAGCGAGACCGCCATGGTGGCCGACGTGGGCACCCCGAATCCGGGACGGGTGGCGTTCACCACCGGCGCGCTCCCGCTCGACCTGCGCCTGTCCGGCACGCCCACAGCCGACCTGCGGGTCAAGCTGGACAAGCCCAACTCTAACCTGACCGCCCTGCTCGTCGACTTCGGCGAGGACACCCGCGTCGACTGGCGCCGCGGCCAGGGCATCACCACGCTCACCGAGGAGGACTGCCACGGCGAGAGCACCGCGGCCGACGACGCCTGCTACAAGAAGGTCGTCACGAACGTGGCCACCCGTCCGCTGGAGATCGTCGCCCGCGGCTGGATAGACGTGCAGAACCGCTTCTCGCTCAGCCAGGCCGCGCCGCTGCCCGTCGGCACGTACGGCACGGTGAAGTGGCTGACGTTGCCGCAGGACTACATCTTCAAGAAGGGCCACAGGATCGGCCTGGTGATCGCGGGCACCGACTCCACCTACAGCGATGAGACCGGAACCGGCGCCGGCGTCACCGTCGACCTGGCCCAGAGCAGTGTCGTCGTGCCGTTCGCGCTGACCACGCCGCTGGCCGACGTGCCGCAGGACAAGGCCAGGTTCCACGGACCCGATCGGATCGAGCTGCCCAAGCCCGAATCCGCGTTCCAGTTCTTCTAAACCGCTCGCGGCCTCGGGCTCTGCGGAGCCCGGGGCCCCTTACCGCCAGTTGCTCCAACGCACACTCGTCAGGCCGGACTCCGCGGCGGTGGTGACCTGGGGCACCCCCGGAGCTCGGGGGTCCTCGAGCAGCACGCTCGGCTGCGAGGCGGCCCTGGTGATCGTGGCCGGGTGCTCGCGAGCGTTCAGCATCGCCCACACCAGCCCGGCCGCCAGCAGACCCACGCCCAGGATCAGCGCGAGCCTGGCCACCGCCCTGATGGGCGCCCCGGCCTCGGGGTCGTCATCGACGGAGCGGTCACGCCAGTATTCCTGCCACTGCCGGCTCTGGAGATCGGCCAGCTCGTCGCTCAGGGTGATCCCGCCGTACCGGATGATCTCGCCCTCGGGCTTGTGGAACCCGTTGCTCTCGCCCTTCAGCGCGGCGCTGTAGACCAGCTTGTCGCCGTTGACACCGCCGCGGAAGGCCCGCGTGCGGCTGGGCGGCGTGAACGGGTGCCGGCCGCGCACGGGGGGTGTGGCGGGTTGCTCCTGGTCGGCGGCAGCCGCGCCCGCCGCCGACCAGGGCTCTCCCGGAGTCGCCGTCGTGGGGTCGGCGACCGGGACGTGAGGGGTGGAGCCGGGACCGGTCTCCACCAGCGTGCGGGCCTGCACAGCAAAGCCGTCCGCCCGCCATACAGGCCCCTCGCCAGGCAGCGGGTGGGCCGAGGCCAGCCGGTTGGGAAGCGTGCCGGGCAACGTCGTGATCGGCAGCCGGCGCAGGAGCGCGCCCGCCGTCATGGTCCTGGGCGCGGCCCGGCAGGTCGCGCAGGACTGGATGTGGCGGCCGATCCTGGCCCTGGCCCGCCGCCCGGGCGCCGCGACCCACTCCGCCATCCGCGCCGTCAGATCCGGGCAGCCGCCACTGCCACGGGCGGCCATGATCGCGGCGAACCACCCCTCGAGGCCGGCCGCGGCCTGCGTCACGACGGCCCGTACCTCGGCCGCGCCGAGCTCGAAGATCACGGCCAGCTCGGCGTCGGACAGGCCGTGCCGCACCGACAGGTCGAGCAGCTCCCGCTGCGGGCGGTCCAGGGACAGCAGCGCCTCGGGCAGCAACTCCGACATGCGTCCTGGGCGTGACCAGGAGCCGATGCTCGCGGGCTTGGCCACGATCGCGCGGTGTGCCCTGGCCACCCCGTACAACCAGGGCCGGCGCAGAGCCGGGTCCATGACGCGGTCGGCGTACAGGTGCGCCGTCAGCAGCGCGCCGGCGACCGCCTGCTCGGCGTCGCCCGCGGCGAGCTCGGTGCGGCAGTAGTCATAGAGCCGGGCTCCATGTTTGTCGCACAGGTCGCGAATGGCCTGGCGAGCGTCGTCCGACAGGGTTCGCCACATCCGGCGCACCTCCTCTCACGTCTTCCCCGGCACCGTCATGTCCAGGAGGGATGCCTGCGCCAGATAGGCCCGGGTCGCGTCGGGGTCGCCGGCGATCGCCCGCAACCCCGCCATGGCCGCGGCCAGCCTGGCGCTGTCGTGCTCGCGCACGCCTGCCAGCCGCGTCTCGCCGCGCGGCACCACCCGCTGCATCAGCACCGAGCGCCGCCGCCAGGCCCACGCCTCCAACGCCGCGGGCGGGGCGAAGCCGCCCAGCACCGCCGCGATCACCTGGCCGACCTCGGCCGCGTCGTGGATTCCCGCGTTCATGTTCAGGCCGCCGACGGTGGAGGTCAGGTGCGCGGCGTCGCCGACGAACATGACCCGCCCGCACCGGTACGAGGTCAGCACGCCCCTCGACAGGCCGAACCGGTCCGCACCCGTCACATGGATCGGCCCACTGGCCCCCGGCAGGGACCGGCGCACCAGCAGCGACAGGTTCGCCGGGGACAGCGGCTCGTGCGAGTCGACGGGGATCTTGAAGATGATCCGCCAGTGGTCCGGCAGTGCGAGCAGCGTGCACGACTGCTGCACGTCCCGCACATACGTCAACGGCGCCAAGCTGGGCAGCAGCCGGTCCAGCGGCGAGTCGGTGAACACCCGCAACGCCTGCGTCGGGTACCCGGACCTGGGGAACGGCAGCCCCAGGGACCCGCGCACCGTGCTGTGCGCGCCGTCGGCGGCGATCATGTACCGGGCCCGCGCCCAGGTGTGGCCGACGCGGACCCGGATCCCTGTGCCGCCTTCCGCCACGCCGTCCACGCGAGTGCCGAACCGCACGTCGACGCCGGGGTAGACGTTGAGCGCCGCCAGCAGCAGCGGCGTGAGCGCGGTCTGGTCGGCGTGGATCCTGAACGGATGCCTGGTCAGCCCGTCCAGCCGGTTCATGCCCATCTCGGCCAGCACGATCCCCGACCGGTCCCGCCACTGCACCCGGTCGACCACGCGGCCCTTGGCGACGAGCTGCGCGGCCACGCCGAGCTCGTCGAGCAGGTCCAAGGTGGCCGGATGGAAGGTGCAGGCCCGCGGCTGCCGGATCGGCTCGCTCTCGCGTTCCAGGACGGTGACCGGGATCCCCGCCCTGGCCAGGGAGAGCGCCGCGGTCAGCCCCGCCGGCCCCGCTCCCACCACGATGACGCCGTTCATGCCGGCCGCCTCCCTTGCGCCGCCATCGGGCGGCGGTAAGGCACGCGGCCGAGCTTCACGTGCTGCCCGACGGCGTGGGACAGGGCCCACCAGGCCGTGCAGAGGTTGGAGGTGAGCAGCAGCCGGTCGTTGCCGGCGCTGAGCGGGCCGAGCACGGGCAGCGTGGCCATGCCGGTGCCGGTGAACACCAACACCGCGTCCCCCGGCACCTCGGCCAGCTCGACCTGGTTGATCAGCTCGGCCGGGGTGACCGCGTACGAGGAGTAGCCGTCCTTGGCCCGTACCTGGACCACCCGGGTGACGTTCAGGCCGGCGGTCTTCCAGAACCGCTCGGCCAGCTCGGTCAGCCACGGCTGGTACGGCGACACCAGCACGATGTCGCCCACCACGACGTGATCCAGCGCCTCACGCGTGGCCAGCGTGGCCGAGGCGAACGGCACCCCGGCCATGGCGCTCAGCTCGGCGCACTGATCGCGGTCCGCATCGGGGCCGAGCAGGTAGCGAGGTTCGCTGCAGGCCATGACCATGGCGCTGAGCGGCAGGCCGTCGAACGCGGAGACCATGAGGGGCAGGTCGTCGTTGTAACCCTCCAGCCGTTCGGCCAGGGGCAGCCTGCGCCGTACGGGAAGGCGGGCGACATGCATGTCGGCCCGCGACCCGAGCAGGCGGGTCAGCTCTGGCTCCGCCGACGGGTTCGCGGGCGCGACGATCACGCCCACCCGGCCGCGGCGCGCCGAACCGGTGCGCATAGGGGTGTCCTCCAGAGGGGGTGTCAGGAGGCGCGGTGCCGCAGCGCCTGGTCGATCTCGGTGATGGCCTGGACGGACACTTGGCGGATGCGGCGCAGCCGATGCACGGTACGCGCTGATGTCTGCTCGTCCCGGTCCTGCGGCGTGCCGGCCCGGGCACCGCGCGTGGGGACTTCGTGTGGTTGTGACCTGTGCATCTCGTCGGCGAGCATCTTCGCTCCTGTCTATCGCGGGTTGACGACTCGGGAGTCGCTTGCGGATCGTCCGCACTGCCCGGCGAGGAGCCGGCCGGACATCGCCGGCTCCTCTTCCGCCGCGCGTTGAGATCGATGACCGGTCTCACGGCCCGACGCCCCGGCGACCCGCACCAGCGCCGTGGCGGCGAGCAGAACGGCGGCCGGGAAGGCCACCAGCACAGCGGCGTGCACAGGCGCCGGCCCCTTCAGGAGCCGGCCGATCAGCACCGTGGCGCCTGTCACGCCGATCGCCCCACCTAGCACCACCCCTGTGCCGATGGCTCCGATCGTGGAGGCGCGCCGAGCCGGCGGCACGCCTCCACCCAGGGCATAAAGCCGGCCCCAGGCGCTACCCCTCGAGTTGGCCAGCACGCCAGCCGCTACCGCGCTGGCCAACAGCACCGCACCGACTAGGTCGGGCACGTGCCGCACGGTGCCGGGGGGGCGGGGAAGCGCCGGGGCCAGCGCCGAGGGCGCCGCCGCCAGTCCCGCGCAGGGGACGAGCAGACCGCGCCGGCCATGGTCAGCCGGCGGCGGCGCGTACAGCATCGCGGCACCCTGAACCGGCCGCGGCGGCCGTGCCGCCGAGGTCGAGTGCTCGCGAAGGAGGGTCGGCGTCATGGCGCCGTTCCCGCGCTCATGGCCATGTTGGGCACGCTGACGCAGACCATGCGCTCCGTCAGCCCGGCCCGTGGTCCGCTCGCGCGTGACCTGGCCGGCACCGCACCGCCGGCGACCGTCCGCGCGACCTTCGACGCGAGCGCGAGATGCGCGCCGCAGCAGCGGCCCACCTTGGCCTCCAGACCGGCCACCTGGGCCAGCCTGAGCCTCAGCGGTTCCAGCGACGACCTGCGTTCGAGGCCGTCGAGGTCGGCCAGCCGGGCAGGCCAGCGCAACGCGTCGCCGCAGCGGGCTTCCACCTCGGCCGGGAGCTCCTCCACCGGGAACCCCTGGTGACGCAGCCGGGTGGCGATCATGACGGCCATGAACGCCGTCTTGTCGAAATGGGCCAGCCGTCCCGCGAGGGCCGCGCTCAGCATCCTGGCGCGGTGGCTCAGGCACACCGAGCTCCACCCGAGCAACAGCAGCCGATCCGGGCCCGTCTCCGTGTGCCAGCCGGCCAGCCGCAATTCGCGGGCCATCCGGTGGTAGAAGCGCCAACGGTGACGAGGGCTCTCCAGCCAGACCTGGACTCCGCCCAGCGGCAGGCTCGCGACGTGCACATCCGGCCCGATCACCGGACCGGCCACGCGGGAGCAGATGCGCTGGACCACTTGTTCCTGCCCGGGGACCGGATCGCTGAGGAACCAGGAATCCATGGTCATGTCCGGCCACCTCCTCGACGGGAACTCTCCAGAACCGCCTTGCTGTTAAGCCTCAGTTACCACACGCTCCGATAGTCCGCTTCTCCATGGGACTATGTCAACTGACAGTTTCCGCATAAGTTGATACCTGCCCGCGTGGCAGAGCTTGCCCGCATGGCAGGGGACACTGGGGCTCGCGTCCCTTACGCTGGAAAAGTTCACGGGCAGTAGGAGGTGTGCCGTGGCGAACTTCGCCGAGCGGCTCGATCTCGCGCTGACCAAGCGCGGCTTCACCGGCGCGCAGGTCGCCTCCGCCCTGACGGAGGCAGGCATCCCCATCACCCGTGCCTACGTCAGCCAGTTGCGCACCGGCAAGCAGACCAACCCAACGCTCCAGGTGCTCCGCGCGCTGGCCTCCTGCCTGCAGGTGAGCGTCGGCTGGCTGGTCGGCGACGACCACCTGGAGTCGGGCGCCGTTGAGGACCTGCAGCTGCGGGCGGCGGCCATCGGATTGTCCGCCTCCGGCCTGTCGGAGAGCTCCCTGGCCGTCCTGCGCGGCGTGGTCGAGCTCGCTCGCAAGGCCGAGGGCCTGCCCGACGAGCCCGAGCCCACCGCCGACATCCCTGACGCCGCCACGCCGCTGAGCGGGCCGCAGCGCCGGGCGCTCGGCCGCCGGCTGCACGGCCTGCGCCTGTCCGCGCAGCTGTCGGAGGAGCAGGTCGAGACCGCGATCGGCAAGGGCGCGGCGGCCATCCCCGCCGTCGAGGAAGGACGCATCGCCCCCGCGCCGATCACCGTGGAGCGCCTGCTCACCCTCTATGGCATCGCCTCGCCGCCCATCCGCGAATACGTGTTGTCGCTGGCCAGGGGCGAACGCGAGGCCGCCTGGTACGACGCGCAGTCCATCCCGGTGTGGCTGGCCACCACCTACGCGCTGGAGCAGCGGGCCACGCTCATCCGCACCTTCCACACCCAGTTCGTCCCTCCGCTGCTGCAGACCGAGGACTACGCCAGGGCCGCGATCACCGCGGCCGGACCCGCGACTTTGGGACAGCCGACGGTCGAGGAGGCGCTGGCCCTCGTGCTGGCCCGGCAGGAGGCCGTGGCCAGGGACACCGGGGTCGTGGTGTGGGCGGTGATCGACGAGAGCGTGCTGATGCGCTCGATCGTCGGCGGGCACGTGCAGCTACGGCAGCTGGAGGTGTTGCTGGAGCACGCCAAGCGGCCCAACGTCTCGCTGCACGTGGTGCCGATGGAAGACCCGGCCTACGTGCCGCGCACCGGCCCGTTCACGCTCTGGCGCTTCGCCGAGGCGTTCGAGCCCGACATCGCGTGCAGGCACGGCATCGAGGGCGACGAGCTGGTCACCGACACCGGCGCGGTGGAGGCCTACCATCAGGCGTTCACGAGGTTGTCGGTGACGACGACCACCCGCGAGGAGACCGTCGAGGTCTTGAATTGCCACCGCGAAAGGCTCTCGCGTTCACTCGGAAAGTGATCTCTTTCCCTCGTGAATGATCGTTATGCGCGAACGCCGGTGACGCACATATACCCAAAACTAATGGCTTTTCGTGTTGTGTTCTCGTGAGTAGCGAGGATCATATGGTCTGGGTCATCGAGTGGGGTCCGCAAGGATCAGCTTTTCCCGAGATAGTGGGCGAGGGGAAAGGGGCAACACTCAATGCGTCAGCGTGCCATCCGAAACCTGGCGAAGCTGGAGATGACCCAAGCAAGTGTCACCCGGATTCTCGACGCCGCGGCGGGTGGAAAGAACAACTTCGTAGCGGACAGAGAGGTGATGCGCCGCTACGATCAGGCCGCCCCCATCACGACGACGGCCGCACGGGCCGTGCTCCAATATCTCTGCCGTGTGGTCCGTCACCTGGCGACCGAGGGTGTGGATCAGTTCGTGATCGTCGGCAGTGGCGTCCCCAGCGGCCTGCCCGCGGGCGGGCAACTGCATGACGTGGCCCGTGACGCCCTGGGCGCCTCCGCGCCCCGGGTGGTCCCGCGAGTCGTTTACGTGGAGAGCGACCCCATGGTGCTGGCAGGGGCGCGGGCGACCATCGAGCCCGTCACCGACCTCGTACGCGTCGTAGAGGGCGACGTGCGCGAGATCGACGACGTTCTCGACGACAGGGTCGTCCAGACGTTCCTGGAGTGGGACCGGCCCATGGCGGTGCTGCTGCTGTCGGCCCACAGCCTCAACGACGACGAGTATTTCCATTACGTGATCAAGCGGATCAGGCAGGCAGTGCCGGAAGGAAGCTACCTGTCATTACTGCAGACCACGTTCGACGCCATTCCCCCGGAGTTGTTGCCGGCCATTCACGACCTGCTGGCGATGACGCTGCCCGGGCAGGCGATTCGCACCCGGGAGGAGGTTGAAGCGTTGCTCGAGGGTCTGGTGCTGGTGGATCCGGGATTGGTGTGGGTTCCGGAATGGCAGCCGAACGGCCACGACACCGCATGCCTTGAAGATCCGGGCTCGTCCGGCAATTACGGCGCCGTGGCCTGCATTCCGTGAATCGGGTCAGGTCGCTGCAGGGAGTTCGGCCGGCTCGCCGGCCGGGCTCTGCGCCGGCTCGACGCCGAACGCCAGCACCGCCGGCACGGCCAGCACGAGGGGCACCGCCCCCAGCAACGCGGTCGTGCCGATGGAGGGCGCTGCGGCGCCTGCGACCAGCACGCCGGTGACGGCCACGCCGCCGAACTTGCCGACGCCCGCGGACAGCCCCGAGCCGCGCGAGCGGACCCGGGTCGGGTAGATCTCCGAGCTGTAAGCGGCCAGCACCGCCGCGATCGCCGCCGTTCCCACGATCGGGCCCGCCAGCACCACGTACAGCCAGGTGCGGTCCTGCGCCAGGGTCTCGCCCGAGAACGACAGCACCAGCAGGGCCGCGCCGACCAGCGCCGAGAGCGTAATGATCGTCTTCTTGGCGCTCCACATGCCGTACATCGCGGCCGAGATGAAGATCAGCGGCAGGCCGAGCAGCGTCGAGTCGCGCAGCGCGCGGTCGGCGGTCTGCTGGTCGAGGCCGAGCCGCTGCAGGTTCGACGGGATCCACAACTGGAAGCCGTAGGTGACCAGGCCGATGCTCAGGCCGAGGATCACCACGGCCACCGTGAGGCCGGTGAACGGGCGGCGGAACAGCCGCGAGTAGCCGCCGTCGTGCTCGTCCGCGACCCGCTCGACCTCCTCGGCGGAGACCGCGGCCGCCCCATACCTGGTCATGATCGCCCGGGCCTCGTCGTCGCGGCCGTGCGCGAACAGGAAGCGCGGCGACTCGGGGATGAAGCGGTTGAGCAGGATCAGGAAGACGCCGGTCGGCAGGCCGGCCAGCCACAACACCCGCCAGGAGTATTCGGGCACCAGCGTGGCCGACAGCCAGCTCGCCGCCAGGTAGGCGACCGCCAGGTTGCCGCCGATCAGCACCATCACCCAGCCCTTGTGCCGGGGCGGGATCGTCTCGGCCAGCAGCGAGAACGTGATCGGCAACATGCCCCCCGCGCCCAGTCCCATGGCCAGGCACATGGCCAGGTTCCACTCGAAGTCCGGCATGACGCCGCAGATGGCGGTCCCGATGAACAGCACGCCGGCGAACAGGATCGACGGCTTGCGACCGATCTTGTCGCCCATCCACCCCCACAGCAGCGAGCCGAGCACGGTCCCGGTAAGGCCGGCCAGCGGCAGCAGCGCGACAGGCAGCTCGCCGCCCGGGTTGAGCGCGGACTTCAGCCCGTACTCCTTGGCCATGCCGGGGGCGACGAAGCCGAGCGTGATCGGCTTCATGGCGTCGATCACCACGGCGACGGACATGACGACGATGAGCCCGATGTGGGCCGGGCGCATCCGCGCGTCGTCCAGCGCGCGCACCCGCACCTCACCCGCCGGCTTGGCCTTGAACGCGCCCGGCGGGACCAGCCCGTACGCGGTGACGACCAGGCCCGCCACGATCAGCACCATGCCGATCGTCATCGGCAGGTCCATCGGCATCCCGGCCAGCTTGTAGTGCATCTCCGCGCCGTGCAGGTACATCGGCAGATGCAGCACGACCCCCGCCACCGTGGCCAGCGTGCCCAGCCAGAAGTACAGCGGCCGGGCTAATGCGACGCCGCCCATGAGTTCCCCCTTCGATCGATCACACCAGGCGACCCCCCCGAAGCCGCCACTTGACGAACAGCACCCGCATGGGCCCGTTCACGAACAGCCACTGGCCCAGCCAGACGAACGCGAACATCACCGCGAACGCCCACCAGGACACCGGCCCCTGGACGCCCGGGACCAGCCCGCCGTCCAGCAGCATCCACATGACCAGACCTTCCGGCACGGCCGTGAGCAGGCCGAACATCGTCGGCCAGTCCTTGTCCCAGCGGAACTGCATGAGCAGGTGGTAGAGCAGCTCCCAGCCGACCCCGGTGACGGCGACGGCCAGCAGCACGAGATAGGCTTCTGGGAAGGACATCGGCAGCAACGGCGTGATCAGCGCGGTCAGCACCGCGCCCACCGTGGCCAGCACGAACAGGCGGGTCTGCACCCGCCCGGCCAGTGTGGGGATCAAGCGAGCCTCCTGTTCGCCGCCCACTTCACCCACTGGGACACCGACCTGAGCGGGCCGAGCCCCTCGCAGAACCCGCGCCTGGTCAGGTCGTCGGCGATGTCGAGGGCGGCGGTCTGCAGGCCGAGGAAGCTGTCCACGGCCAGGAAGTGGTTGCCGGCGGTGGCCGCGCCCGAGGCGTAGAGCGCGCCGTGACCGCTTTCCGCGCCGAGCACCTCGAAGTTCCGGCCCACGGTCAGCCGCCCCGCCTTGTTGGGCTGCGCGCCGCCGTGCTTGAGCAGGTCGTCGAGTACCCGGTGCTCGGGCATGTCGGCCTCGAGCCCGGTGCAGTCGATGATGAAGTCGGAGACGTGCTGCATGCCCGCCGAGTTCGCGCTGCGCGTGTAGGTGACCAGGCGGCCGTCGGGCTGCTGGTCGATGCGGTCGACCACGCCTTGGACGGGGTGATACCAGCGGCCCTGCCTGGCGCGGTGCATCTGGTCCTGCCAGCGGGCGAGCTTGGGGGTGGTGGTGCCGGCGACCAGCGCGGCCAGCTGGGCCCGCCGCTCGGGGGAGGCCTTGCGGAACTGGGCCTTCAGCTGCCCGCCGAACGCCGACTTCGGCATGGTGAACGCCTGGTAGGCCCAGCCGTCGCCGCCCTTACGCCGCATGAACACATGCGGCCCGTGCGGCCCGGTGACGTAGGTGCGGAGCAGGTGGACGATCTGCGTCCCCAGGTTGTAGCGCTCCCTGTCGTCCATGAGCCGCTGCAGCACGCGCGAGGCCACGATCCCGGCGCCGCGCACGACCACCACGCCGGGCCGCTTCCGCAGCTGGTCATAGACGTGCTCGTGCGGCTCGTAGGCGTTGACGACGCGATAGCGCTCTCCCTGCCGCTGCCGGAACTCCTGCAGGTCGTCCAGGAACTTCAACCCCGGATAGCCGACGGCCAGGTGCACGTAATGGGAGCGCAGCGCCACCCGCTTCGTCTGCGCGGTGCCCGACGGCGGCGTCAGCACGGTGAAATAGCCGCCGCCCAGCCGCTTCCTGACCATGCGTACCTGGCCTTTGGCCAGCATCTCCCAGTAGCCGATGCGGTCGGCCTCACGCCGCACGCTCGCTATGACCGTCCCGGCCTTCGGCGCGTAGAAGTCGGCCAGGACCGGCTCGATGAGGACCTGGAGCAACGGCTTGACCGAGCGCTCTGTCCACGCCTCCTGCACCGCGTACGACGGGAAGCCCCAGACGTTGTCGGGCCGCGCGCCCGCGTCGGATCGGATGCGCTCGTGGGCCGGCAGCTGCGAGACACGGGTGAGGTATTCCCAGGTCTGCCAGGGCGCGTCGCTGGTCGACAACACCCGCATGGCCGCGGCAGCGACACCGCGGATGCGCAGCACGTCCACCAGTGTGAACGAGCCCAGCCCACCGCCTACGGACACCAGCGGCATGTCATAGACAGGGATGCCCGCCGACTCCACCAGCCCGTCGGCCCAGACGGAGGAGTGGAGTAACTCCGGCGTCAGATCTCCCCAGGACACGAAAGCTAAAGGTAGCGTAAAACACGATATTCAGTCCCACCAGAAGGACCAGGCGTGTCCGCCGATGATCTGCTCGGCGTAGCCTTGGAGATCGCCGGGTCCTTGGACGACGTTGTCGGGGCAGAACGCCCAGTGCTCGGCCGCCACGTGTAACGCGTGCTCGAGGTCGACCGGCGGCGCGGCCACGCTCATTTCCAGTGTGTTGAACCCGACGCACACCACGCGCGCCCCGAACCTGTCCTCCCAGCTGCGCACCACGGCGGCCATCGGCACCATCCACTCGTTGTGGTGCAGCGCGCCCTGCCAGCCCATGACCGCCAGCGCGTCGGCGCCCCTCGCGGCCGCGACCAGGCCGAGCGGCATGCCTCTGGCGGCCAGCTCGCCCGCGTACCAGTCGGCGACCGCCGCAGGGTCGGCCTTCGGCACGCCGGGTGGCGCGAGGCCCGGGCAGATCGCGCCGTACGGCTCCAGCTCGGCCAGCGCGTCCTGCGGCATCCGCGCCACCCACTCCTGCCACACCTCGGTCATGAAACCCTCGGCGGTGAAGTGGTCGATCTGGCGTGGATCGTCCGGCACGACCTGCCCGACCGCCCAGGGCTGCGCCGACTCGTCCAGCAACACCGGCCACAACCCGCTGTGCGGATGCCACTCCCGCAGGCGCGCCCAGTCCGCGCCGCCGACCGGCTCAGCGCTCATCCAGAACGCCGGCCTGGGCGCCTCGCCCTGCCGCGCATACCCGGGATCGGGCCAGACCACGTCGCCCGCGGGCAGGGTGGCGGGCAGCACGCGGTCCCTGCCGCCGTCGGGGAACAGCTGGCACAGCTCACGTGGCAGCCGGTGATCGTTCATGCCCTACCGTTCCGATACCGAATCCTGTCTCGGAGATGGTAGTGCGGCCGATCGCCCCGGCACCGTCAGCAGTACACGAAACATTCGGTGCTGCGAGAATGTGGGGCTGTGATCCCCTTTGCCGCGGTTCTGACTGACCTCGATGGCGTGCTGCGCCACTTCGACCACGCCGTCCAGGCCGACATCGAGGCCCGCTACGGACTGCCTCTCATGAAAACCGCTTTCGACCCCGAGCTGATCCTGCCTCCCACCCTCGGCCAGGCCACCGAGGCGCAGTGGGCGGAGGCGATCGTCGCCGCCCTCGGCGGGGACGATCGCGCACGTCAGGCCGTCGCCGAGTTCATGGAGGTGCCGTTCTGGGTGGACGAGCAGGTCAAGGAACTGCTGGCCAGGGCCCAGCAGCACGTCCCCGTGATCATCGTGACGAACGCCATGGACACGGTGGAGGAGCACCTCGACCGGCTGGGGCTCACCTACTTCGCCGACGACCTGGTCAGCAGCGCCAGGGTCGGCGTGGCCAAGCCGGACCGGCGGATCTACGAGATCGCCGCGGAGCGCGCCGGCGTTGCGGCCGAGCGCTGCCTGTTCGTCGACGACCGGCTCCCGAACGTGGAGGCGGCCAGGGCGCTCGGCATGACCGGCGTCCACTACCGGACGATTCAGGACCTGGCGGCGGTGCTGGGCTGACGCGATGAGCACGTGGTTGTTTCCGGCGCGGCTCGCGCCAACCGCGCCGGAAACGTCGGGTGGACCGCCGCCCCCGGCCTGCTGTCGGCGAGCTGCGCTCCTCGCCTGGCCGGGGGCGGCGGCGCGAGAGCGCCGGTCAGTACCCGCCGTACGGATTGTTCTGGGAGGGCGGCTGAGTAGCTGGGGCGCTCGACTTGTGGCCGGCCGGGTGCGTCGGCGAGGCCGACGGGCTGGCTCCGGTTCCCGTCCCGGTGGACGTCGGCTTCGTGCCCTGCGGGGCGATGACGCCGATCAGGCCGTGCTTGGTGCCGTCGATGCCGGCGGAGAACCACAGGGACTTCTCGCCGCCGGTGGCCGCGGTGCCCGGCTCCAGGTCCCACAGGCCCGGCAGCACGATCGGCTTGCCGCTGGAGTCGCGCAACGAGCCCAGGTGCCGGCCCTGCTTGTACGCGTGCACGGTGCCGTCGCCGAAGTTGCCGACCAGCAGCGAGCCGGCGTACGGGCCCCAGCCCTGCGGCGCGGCCGTCAGGCCCCAGGGGGCGTTGAGCCCGGTGCGGGAGATGCGGCCGGTCAGGCGGCCGGAGGCGTTGAAGCGGCTGACGAAGCCCTTGCCCCTGCCGAAGACCGGCTTGCCGGTGGCCGGGTCGCGCAGCGCGTAGGACACCCAGATGTTGCCGTTGGCCACCGCGACGTTGTACGGGTGGTAGCCGTCGGGGAGATCCCCGTCCTGGAACTGCCAGCGGGCCAGGCGGATGCGCCGGAAGTCCTCGTCGAAGGCGTGGATGCGGCCGCCGGCGAAGTCGGGGGCCAGCAGGAATGCCTCGTCCTCGGTCTGGACGAGCTCCAGGCCCTTGTAGTCGGCCCCGCGGCTGAACGCCGCTATGATCGCGTTCTTCGGGTCGACCTCGGCGTTCCATCCGGTGATGGCGCCGCTCGGGCTGGAGAAGATGAACGTGGCGGGCTTGCCCTTCACGGTGAAGCCCTCGCCGGGGTTGAACACCTGGCCGGTGGGGGCTCCGCCGGGGATCCACACCTCGGTCTGCTCCTTCTTGCCGGTGCCGGAGTAGACGGTGGCGGTGCCGGTGCCCGTGTTGGAAACCCACAGAGTCTTGCCCATGGCCAGGCCCCACGGGTTGACGACCTTGGGGTCGGTGACCGGGGCTTTGCCCTGAACATCCGACACAAGGTTGATGACGTCGAAACGAGTCCTGGTGGTGGCGTGTGCGGGAGTGGTGAGAGTCGCTCCCAAGACGACCGCAACAGCGCAGAGTGTGATGATGCGTGGCCGCATCCGTTGCCTCCTAGTTAGCGCTTGTGACGCGAGATACGCGGAGGGCGGGAGGCCGGTTCAGCCGGGTGTCGGAAATATCGGTACACGAGTTTCCCCGCGTCCTGCGGGGGAGAGGGAAAAGCATGAACGTGTTGGGCATCGACATCGGCGGCTCGGGCATCAAGGGCGCCCCCGTGGACACCGAGGCGGGCCGGCTGGTCGAGGAGCGTCTGCGCATCCCAACGCCGCAGCCGTCCAAGCCCGATGACGTGGCTCATGTGGTGTCGTCGATCGTCGAGCATTTCCACTGGAGCGGTCCTGTCGGCGTGACGTTCCCCGGCGTCGTCGTGGACGGCGTCGTGCGTTCGGCCGCCAACGTGGCCCGTTCCTGGATCGGCGTGGACGCGGCCGCGTTGTTCGGCGGCGCGACCGTGCTCAACGACGCCGACGCGGCCGGCATGGCCGAGATGACCTTCGGCGAGGGCCGCGGGAAGCGGGGGACCGTGCTCGTGCTGACGTTCGGCACGGGGATCGGCAGCGCGCTGTTCACCGACGGGACGCTGGTGCGCAACACCGAGCTGGGGCACCTGGAGCTGCACGGCAAGGACGCCGAGCACCGGGCCTCGGACCGGGCCCGCCAGGAGCACGACCTGAGCTGGGAGCATTGGGCCGAGCGGGTGCAGCAATACCTGGAGCACGTCGAGATGCTCTTCTCGCCGTCGCTGATCGTGATCGGCGGGGGAGCGAGCAAGAAGGCGGAAAGGTTCCTGCCGCACATCACGCTCGACACGCCCGTGGTGCCCGCCGCGCTCCAGAACGAGGCGGGCATCATCGGGGCGGCTCTCGCGGCGGCCTCCTGACCGGTTCAGTCCTCGGACGGCTCGGCAGCCGGCTTGGCCGGGGCGACCCACGCGAAGTCCTTCGCCACGTCAGGCAGCTCGTCGCCTCGGTCAGGAGGCTGGAAGGTGGGGAACTTCCTGGCGTCGATCTTCACGTGGGCGAAGTCCACGTCCCGCAGCCTCGCGCTGGGCACGCCGTCGGGGTAGTGGAAGTCGGCCAGCTGATCCAGCTGCCGCTGCTCCCACTTCATGATGCCGATCGCGGCCAGCTGCGCCCCGGCGGACGCCCAGAGCGCCCCGATCATCACGGTCACCGCCTTGTCCGCGGCGTACGCCAGCCACCTCAGCGACGCATGGGCCTGCGCGGCGGTCGCGGGCACCAGCGCCATCGGGACGAGGGCTGTGATCGGCGGGATGAGCACAGCGCCGAGGGCCACCATCGCCCCTTTGAAGAGCCGGAAGGCGAACGCCACGCCTTCGAGGCTGTCTCCCACCTTGTCGAGCGAGTCGCGCAGGGCCTCGGTGCTGGCGTGCATGTCGCCCGTCACCCGGGAGAACTCCCGCTGGTCGTCGGCGATCCAGCCCTGCCTCGACGCGGCGGGAAGGCGGTCAAGCAGCTCGACGGGGGTGTCGAGGTCTCTGGCCAGTTGCTTCCAGACCTTGGCGACCTCCGAGACCTTGTCGTCGTCCATCCCGAGGGTCAACAGGTACATGAGCCCCACCATGGGAACGCCTCCCAACACCTCCAGGTGCCTGAGTGTCATGAGGGTCTGCGGGGGCACGCCGGCCATTACCGGTAGTCCACGATGCTGGCCTGCTCGGCCGTGCGCCAGTTATGGGCGCAGGTGGCCAGGCCCTCGGAGATGCCCTGAGAGGCGATGGCGCCGTCCCGAAGGGCATCCTGGCAGCCCATCTGCGCCTTGTAGTAAGTCTGGGAGAGTATTTCCCGGAACATCTCGCCGAACGCTTCGATGAGGTCGGTGTCCCAGGCGCGGTCAGCGCTCCTCTTGAAGTCGTCCCAGATGTCCTTGTAGTGCTCGCTCATCGTGTCGATGGTGCGAGAGGTGATGAACCGTGTGTCCTGCGGGCTGGACATGTCGCTCCTTCAGCAATATTGCGTCGAAAGCCATCTTTGTCGCCGAAAGGGCGATGATCGTCGGGTTCATCGGATGTTCACCGGCGAGAAACCATTCGCTGGCGGCCGGTTCAGTGAGTCTTGATCGACTTCCAGGTCATATCGACGAACAGGGGAGGTCATGGCATGTCCGACTTCGATCCGGCCGCTGTCACGCCAGAGGAGCTGGAGAAGCTCGCCCGGCGCGCGGACGAGGCCATGGCGACGTTGGTGCAGGCGATGAACGGGCTCGAAGAGGTCACCGGGGAGGGAACGTCCGCCGGTGGGAAGATCCGGGCCGCGGTGGAGTCCGACGGTCTCCTGCGCGAGATCCGCCTGGATCCGCGCCTGCTGCGCACGATGGGCAGCGACGAGCTGGCCGAGGCGGTCGTGGCGGCGGTGCGTGCGGCCCAGCTCTCGGCCCGCGGGCAACTGGAGGAGCGGCTCGCGGCGGCCGAGGGCGGGGTGCGGCCCTCCTTCGACATCCGCGACGTCGGCCGTGGCCTGGACGCCATCCAGTCGGCGTTCCTCTCCTCCCTCCCGCCGCGCTGATCCGGGGAGGTCCCTGACCGGCTGATCGGCGCGCCGACGGGATATTGGGATGCGCGCGGGCGGCGCGATCGGGCAGCATGGGCGGTTGGCTCCGGGGAAGCCGGGCTCAAATATCCTGAAAGCAGTATGGGAACGCCTTCCTTGTCCTCGTCCTCTCCACTCGCCGAGCTTCAGTCCCGCCTGCCCGAGCTCATGCCGCGCGACCAGCGGCGGCTGCGGCGCAGGCTCGACGGCATGCGCCGGGTGCGCTCCCGCGACACCCGCGACAAGATCGCCGCGGAGATCCTCGCCGACGTGGAGCGGGCCGAGCAGCGACTGATACGCCGCCGCGAAGCCGTGCCGCAGGTGAGATATCCGGAAAACCTGCCGGTCTCACAGCGTAAGGACGACATCCTCGCGGCCATCCGCGACCATCAGGTCGTGATCATCGCCGGTGAAACGGGGTCCGGCAAGACCACCCAGATCCCCAAGATCTGCCTGGAGCTGGGCCGGGGCGTACGCGGGCTGATCGGCCACACCCAGCCCCGCCGCATCGCCGCCCGCACGGTCGCCGAGCGCATCGCCGAAGAGCTCGGCACCGGCCTGGGCGAGGTGGTCGGCTACAAGGTCCGCTTCACCGACCAGGCGAGCGAGCGCACCCTGGTCAAGCTGATGACCGACGGCATCCTTCTGGCCGAGCTGCAGAACGACCGCATGCTCGACCAATATGACACGCTGATCATCGACGAGGCCCACGAGCGCAGCCTCAACATCGACTTCATCCTCGGCTACCTGAAACAGCTCCTGCCCCAACGGCCGGACCTCAAGGTCATCATCACCAGCGCCACGATCGACCCCGAGCGGTTCTCCCGCCACTTCGGCGACGCGCCGATCGTCGAGGTCTCCGGCCGCACCTATCCCGTCGAGGTGCGTTACCGGCCGCTCGACGAGGACGACGACCAGACGCAGGGCATCGTGACCGCCTGTCAGGAGCTCATCTCCGAGGGCCCCGGCGACATCCTCGTGTTCCTCTCCGGCGAGCGGGAGATCCGCGACGCCGCCGACGCCCTGACCAAGGCCGACTTCCGCAACACCGAGATCCTCCCGCTCTACGCCCGCCTCAGCGCCGCCGAGCAGCACCGCGTCTTCCAGCGCCACACCGGCCGGCGCATCGTCCTGGCCACCAACGTGGCCGAGACCTCGCTCACGGTCCCCGGCATCAAATACGTCGTCGATCCGGGTTACGCGCGCATCTCCCGCTACAGTCACCGCACCAAGGTGCAGCGCCTCCCCATCGAGGCCATCTCCCAGGCCAGCGCCAACCAGCGCAAGGGCCGCTCCGGGCGCACCTCCGACGGCATCTGCATCCGGCTCTACGAGGAGGAGGACTTCCTCAGCCGGGCCGAGTTCACCGACCCGGAGATCCTGCGAACCAACCTGGCCTCCGTCATCCTGCAGATGACCTCCATCGGGCTCGGCGACATCGAGGCGTTCCCGTTCGTCGAGCCGCCGGACCGCCGCCAGGTCAAGGACGGCGTCAATCTGCTGCATGAGCTGGGCGCCTTCGACGCGCACAGCAAGCTCACCCCCGTCGGCCGCAAGCTGGCGAACCTGCCGGTGGACCCCCGCCTGGGCCGCATGGTGCTGGAGGCGGAGAAGAACGGCTGCCTGCGCGAGGTCATGGTGATCGCCGCCGCCCTGTCCATCCAGGACCCGCGCGAGCGCCCTGCCGACAAGCAGCAGCAGGCCGACGAGAAGCACCGCCGCTTCGCCGACCCCGAGTCGGACTTCCTGGCCTACCTCAACCTGTGGAACTACCTGCGCGACAAGCAGAAGGAGCTGTCCTCCAGCGCCTTCAGGCGGCTCTGCAAGGCGGAGTTCCTCAACTACCTGCGCGTGCGCGAGTGGCAGGACATCTACAGCCAGCTGCGCCAGACGCTGGGCGCCCAGCTCAACAGCGGCCCGGCCGACCCTCACCACGTGCACGCGTCCCTGCTGGTCGGGCTGCTGTCGCACATTGGCGTCAAGGACGTCATGGAAAAGCGCGGCGCCGACGGCCGCCGTCCGATCCAGGAATACATCGGCGCCCGCAACGCCCGCTTCGCCATCTTCCCCGGCTCCACGCTGGCCAAGAAGCAGCCGCAGTGGGTCATGTCGGCCGAGCTGGTCGAGACCTCCCGCCTCTGGGCCAGGGTCAACGCCAAGATCGAGCCCGACTGGGTCGAGCCGCTCGCCCAGCACCTGGTCAAACGCACCTACTCCGAGCCGCACTGGGAGAAGAACCAGGGCGCGGTGATCGCGCTGGAGAAGGTCACCCTCTACGGCGTGCCGCTCGTCGTCGGCCGCAAGGTCAACTACGGCCGCATCGACCCCGACCTGTCGCGCGAGCTGTTCATCCGGCACGCGCTGGTCGAGGGCGACTGGGACACCCACCACCGCTTCCTCAAGGACAACCGCAGGCTCCTGGAGGAGGTCGAGGAGCTGGAAAACCGCGCCCGCCGCCGGGACATCATGGTGGACGACGAGGCGCTGTTCGACTTCTACGACCAGCGGGTGCCCGCCGACGTGGTCTCCGCCCGGCACTTCGACTCCTGGTGGAAGAAGGCCGGGCGGGAGACGCCGGACCTGCTGACGTTCTCGCCGGAGATGCTGGTCAACGAGGGCGCCGACGTCAGCGCCCGCGACTACCCCGACACCTGGAAACAACTGGGCCAGCGGATGAAGCTGACCTACCAGTTCGAGCCGGGAGCCAACGCTGACGGCGTGACCGTGCACGTGCCGCTCCAGGTGCTCAACCAGGTCAACTCCGACGGCTTCGACTGGCAGATCCCGGGACTGCGCGAAGAGCTGATCACCGCGCTGATCCGGTCGCTGCCGAAGAACCTGCGCCGCAACTTCGTGCCCGCCCCCAACTACGCCAAGCAGGTGCTGGCCGGGGTCCAGCAGGGCGGGGAGCCGCTGCTGGCGGCCGTGGAGCGCGAGCTGCTGCGGCTCACGGGCGTACGCGTGCCGCGCGAGGCCTGGCAGCTGGACCAGGTGCCGGACCACCTGCGCATCACGTACCGGGTGATCGACGAGCGCAAGCGCACGGTGGCCGAGGACAAGGACCTCGATGCGCTCAAGCGCCGCCTCGCCCCGCGCCTGCGCCAGACGTTGTCCCAGGCCGGCGACGACCTGGAGCAGACGGGCCTGCACACGTGGAGCTTCGGCCGCCTGCCGAAGGTCTTCGAGCAGGGCCGGATGAAGGGCTATCCGGCGCTGGTGGACGCGGGCGACTCGGTCTCGATCAAGATCTTCGAGACGGAGGCCGAGCAGCGCCGCTCCCACTGGCCCGGCGTCCGCCGCCTGCTGCTCCTCAACGTCACCAACCCGGCCAAGTCCCTGCTCGGCGGCCTGTCCAACCAGGCCAAGCTGGCCCTGTCACGCAGCCCGCACGGCGGGGCGGTGGCGCTGTTCGACGACGTGATCAACGCGGCCGTGGACAAGCTCATGCTCGACGTCGGCGGCCCCGCCTGGGACCCGGTCGCCTTCGACCGCCTCTACCAGCATGTGCGCGCTCATGTGTACGACGCGTCAGCGGACGTGCTCGGCAGGGTGGAGCAGATCCTGGCGGTCTGGCACGAGGCCGGCGCCCGGCTCGACGCGTTGCGCGCGAGTGCCTCCACCGACGACATCCGGGACCAGTTGGGCAAGCTCGTCTACCCGGGTTTCGTCACGGCCACCGGCTACCGGCGGCTCTCCGACCTCCTCCGCTACATCCGAGCCATCGACCGCCGCCTGACCAAGCTCCCCGAGGAGCCTTGGCGTGATCAGGAATGGATGGATCGGGTGCACAAGGTCGAGGACGACTACCACGACCTGCTGGAAAAGCTGCATCCGGCGCGGCGGGGGGATCCGGACGTGGTGGAGATCCGGTGGATGATCGAGGAGCTGAGGGTGAGCTTCTTCGCGCAGACGCTGGGGACGCCTACGCCGGTGTCGGAGAAGCGGATCACTAAAGCGATGGAGAAGCTCACACCATGAAGATCGAGGTGTCGAGCTCGAAGCCGGCGGCCATCGACGATCGCCTCCGATAGATCGCGTGCCGTGCGCGGGCCGTAAGCCCGCGCCACGGATTTCACGCCGGCACGCTGAACACGTCCCGCGCGTAGAAGCGATGCCCCGCCACCGCCTCCGCGAACTCCTTCGCGATGTCGTTCCCATCCCCCATCACGACCCCGACCTCGTTGGGCAGGTGCGCCGCCTCGATGAGCAGGCGGCCCGAGCCCACCGCCCCGATGGCCTTCTTGTGCCTGAACGCCTCCTTGACGAAGAACTGCGCCCGCCCGACCGTGGCCAGGTTCGCCCCGTCGGCGGCCACCACCGCGTCGTACAGCACCGAGTTCGCCGCGCTGAGCTGCCGGTCCACCGGCAGGCCGCCGACGCTCCCCTCGAAGGGGGCCACCACCTCGCAGATCGCCCCCTGATCCTCGAGCTCCCGCCGCAGGCTCGTGACCGCCGCCGCGTCCGTGCCGTCGGCCATGAGGATGGCGATCTTGCGGGTGGCGACGCTGCGCGGCTGGTTCGTCATGCTGAGAGCGGGGGAGGCGTTGGCGTGGACCGCGGACACGGCGGGCGCGGGGAGGCCGAGGCCGTCGGCGACCTGGGTGGCCAGGTCCGGGTGGATCTTGCCCAGATGGTTCACCACGGCTTCCTTGATGGGGGAGCGCTCCACGTGGCCCAGCTCGAACAGGAAGGCCGCCACGATGTGCTGCTTCTCCCAGCCGGCCATACTGTTCCAGAACAGGGTGGCCTGGCTGTAGTGGTCCTGGAAGCTGGGGCTGCGCATCCGGATCTTGCCGCCTTCCACCTTCTCCTGGTAGTGCCGATAGCCGTCCGCGGCGCCCGGGTGGCCGCCGCTGATGGAGTTCGGCGCGTAGCTCGTCTGGGACTCGTGGATCATGTGCTGGTGGAAGCCGTCGCGCTGGTCGTTGCGGACCGCGGCCAGAGGACGGTTGATGGGGATCTGCGGGAAGTTGGGCCCGGCCAGCCGCAGGAGCTGGGTGTCGAGGTAGGAGAAGTTCCTGGCCTGCAGCAGCGGGTCGTTGCTGAAGTCGATGCCGGGCACGACGTTGGCGGTGTGGAAGGCGACCTGCTCGGTCTCGGCGAAGAAGTTCTGCGGGTTGCGGTTGAGCGTCATCTTGCCGATGGGCCGCAGCGGCACCACCTCCTCAGGAATGATCTTGGTGGGGTCGAGCAGGTCGAAGTCGAAGTCGTGCTCGCGCGACTCGGGGACGAGCTGCACGCACAGCTCGTACTCGGGATAGGCGCCGCGCTCGATCGCCTCCCACAGGTCGCGGCGGTTGTAGTCGGGGTCGTTGCCCTGGATGCGCAGCACCTCGTCCCACACCAGCGAGTACGTCCCCAGCACCGGCCGCCAGTGAAACTTGACGAACGTGCCCTGCCCCGAGGCGTTCACCAGCCGGAACGTATGCACCCCGAACCCCTGCATCATCCGGAAGCTGCGCGGGATCGCCCGATCGGACATCAGCCACATGACCATGTGCAGCGACTCGGGCTGGAGCTGCACGAAGTCCCAGAACGTGTCGTGCGCCGACTGCGCCTGCGGGATCTCGTTGTGCGGCTCGGGCTTGACCGCGTGCACGAAGTCGGGGAACTTGACGCCGTCCTGGATGAAGAAGACCGGGAAGTTGTTGCCGACGAGGTCGTAGTTGCCCTGTGTGGTGTAGAACTTGGTGGCGAATCCGCGCACGTCCCTGACGGTATCGGCCGAGCCGCGCGAGCCGGCCACGGTGGAGAAGCGCACGAAGGTCGGCGTCCTGGCCGAGGTGTCGTTGAGGAACGCGGCCGTGGTCAGGTCGCCGAGCGGCTCGTACAGCTCGAAGATCCCATACGCGCCGGCGCCTCTGGCGTGGACCACGCGCTCGGGGATGCGCTCGTGGTCGAAGCGGGTGATCTTCTCCCGGAAGTGGAAGTCCTCCATGAGCGTGGGGCCGCGGGTGCCCGCCTTCAGCGAGTTGTCCGTGTCGTCGACCGGGATGCCCTGGTCCGTGGTCAGATTGCGGTCGTCCAGCGGCACACGGGTGGCGTCGAGCTGGCGGTCCTTCGCGTCACGCTCCGGTCGCATGAAAAATCCCCCTTAAGGTTGTTTTGTCGGGCCTTCACCAAGTGCCCGGATGACTGAGCTGAAACAGGGTCGAGCGGGGGGATTGATGATCAAGGCTGTGGTGTTCGACGTCGGGGAGACACTCATCGACGAGACGCGCATCTGGTCGCGCTGGGCCGAGCGGCTGGGTGTGAGCAGCTTTGTGCTCATGGGCGCGCTCGGCGGCATGGCCGCGCTCGACCGCCCGCACGCCGAGGCGTTCCAGCTCATCCGGCCCGGCTTCGACCTGGACGCGGAGGAGGCCGCCTGGGAGCGTGACGACCCCGACGGCCTGCGTAACCACTTCGACGCCGACGACCTCTATCCCGACGTGCGCGAGGCGCTGGCCGCTCTTCAGACTGCCGGTTACCAGGTGATCATCGCGGGCAACCAGCCGCGCCGGGCTTACGGGGCGCTGCTCGCGATGGACCTGCCGGCCGACTCCGTGCACACCTCTGAGGGCTGGGGCGTGGAGAAGCCCCAGCCGGAGTTCTTCGCCAAGGTGGCCGCGGTCGCGGGCAGGGGGCCCGGTGAGATCCTGTACGTGGGGGACCGCATCGACAACGACGTGCTCCCGGCGGCGCAGGCGGGCATGCGCACCGCGTTGCTGCGTCGCGGCCCGTGGGGCTATCTGCACGCCGCGCGCCCGGAAGCGGCGGCCGCCGACCTGGTCGTCGACGACCTGCACGCCGTCCTGCCCGCCGCGCGCCGGCTCACCTGAGGCCTTCGCCGGGATCGATGCGGACCGCCCGCTCCTCGGCCGACAGGTCCGAGTCGTCATCGCCCCAGTCCTCGCCGAGCTCCTCGTCCTCCGTGTCCGGCTCCAAGCCCTCGTCCGGCTGGGTCAGCCGGTGTTTGGGACGGGGCTCATGGAGCCGTTCGGGGGCCTCCCTGCGCAGCCGCTCGTCGAGCGTGTCCCTGCGCCGCGGGTCGTCCTCCACGACCTCGTGATGGAGCCCGAGATCGTCGGTCCACTCACTGACCTCGATCGCCTGCTCATCGCTCATGCCGTGCCGGTTCGGAGGTTTTTCGGTCATACGCGCCCCCTACCCAAGGAGCGGCCCGGAATCCTCTGACTTGGCGGGCCTTAGGGCGTCGGCCAACTCTTCCTTGACGGGATGCGCCGAGGCGCGCGCGCCCTGAGGTCAGGCCTGCTCGAGGCGGGGGCGCAGCCGGGCGGCCTGCCTGATCGTCCGGCCGGAGAGCCTGGCCAGCGCCATGGCCGCGAGCAGCGCCGCCGCCACGCAGGCCACGCCGCCGAGCTCCAGCGCGAGCCGCGGCCCGAGCGTGTCGCTGAGCCGGCCCAGCAGCGGCCCGCCGAGCGCGCCCGAGCCCGCGCTGACGATGGACAGCGCGGCGATGACCCGGCCGCGCATCGGCTCGGGGCTGTCGAGTTGCGCGCGGGCCGAGACGGTGGTGTCGACGGCCACCGCGCCCGCCGCGATCGGCACCATCAACGCCGCGAACGACCACAGCTCCGGCATCAGCCCGCTCAGCGCCTGCGCCACCCCGATCGCGAACGTGGTGATCAGCAGCAGCCGGATCGTCAGCTCCGGCCGGGCGGCGACCAGGAAGCCGCCGAGCACCGTGCCGACGGCGAACGCCGTGGACAGCAGGCCGTACCCGCCGGCGCCCGCCTCCAGGGGGCCGGCGCTCATGGCGGCCATGGTGACCTGGTAGTTGCGGCCGACGCTGCCCGAGACGAACCACAGGGCCAGTACGACGAGCAGCCAGGGGGTGCGCATGACGTACCGCAGCCCTTCGAGCACGGCGCCCCGCTGCCGCTCGGCGGCGGCGAGCCGGTGGAACTCCGAGCGCCGCATGGCCGCCACCGCCGCGATCACGACGAAGAAGCTGGCCGCGTTGATGACGAACAGGCCGGCGTTCCCCGTGACCGGCAGCAGCACGCCCGCCAGGCTCATGCCGAGGATGCGCCCGGCCGAGCTCAGGAGGGAGCCGAGCGCCATCGCGTTCGACAGGTCGGCGGGGGGCACGACCTGGGCTCCGAACCGGCCGAGCGCCGGGCCGCCCAGCGCGGTCACCACGCCGCCGGCCAGCGCCACTGCGTAGATCGGCAGCACGGAGTCGACGCCCGTCACGACGATGGTCGCGAGCACGGCCGCCAGCGCCGCCTGCGCGAGCTGCGCGGCGACCACGACAGGGCGGCTGGGCAGCCGGTCCGCCAGCGCCCCGCCCCACATGCCCAGCAGCAACGTCGGCAGTGCCTGCATGACGAGGCTCAGTCCCACGCTCGCGGCCGAGCCCGTCATCTCGAGGATGAGCCAGTTGAGACCGAGCACCTGCATCCAGGTGCCGGTCACCGAGATGAGGTCCGCTCCCGCCCAAAGCCGGTAATTGTGATGCCGCAGGGCTCTGATCGTGGAGGAAGTCAGAGACAAAACATGTCCTTGCCTTGAAGATTCGCCGGGGAATCCAACACGGCCTTCCGGCGAAGCGATTCCGGACTGGCCGGAATGTGAGGCAACACACGTTTAAAACGACATCAAACCACTTCTACGGGATGGTCCCTGCTCACCAGCGCCGCGTAGTGGCCTCCGCGTGCCATCAGCTCGTCGTGAGTGCCGCGCTCGACGATGCTCCCGTGGTCGAGCACCACGATCTGGTCCGCGTCGCGCACGGTGGACAGGCGGTGCGCGATCGTGATCGTGGTACGGCCCCGCGCCAGCGCGTCGAGCGCCTCCTGCACGGCCCGCTCCGTCTGCGTGTCCAGCGCGCTGGTGGCCTCGTCGAGGATCAGCACCGGCGGATCGCGCAGCAGCGTGCGCGCGATGGCCAGGCGTTGCTTCTCGCCGCCGGAGAACCGGTAGCCGCGCTCGCCCACCACCGTGTCGTAGCCGTCGGGCAGCGCGGCGATGTGATCGTGGATGCGCGCGGCCCGCGCCGCCGCCTCCAGCTCCTCGTCCGTGGCCTCGGGGCGGGCGAAGCGCAGGTTGTCCGCGATCGAGGCGTGGAACAGGTACGTCTCCTGCGAGACCACGCCGACCGTCGCGCTCAGCGTCTCGAACGTCAGCTCCCGCACGTCCACGCCGTCGATCGTCACCCGCCCGCCCGTGACGTCGTAGAGCCGCGGCGGCAGATAGCTGAGCGTGGTCTTGCCCGCGCCCGTCTCGCCCACGACGGCCAGGCTGGTGCCCGCGGGGACCACGAGGTTGACGCCGGTCAGCGTGGGAGTCTCGCCGTAGGAGAAGCCGACCTCCTCAAAGCGCACCTCGCCACGGACGCGCTCGAGCGTACGGGTGCCGGGGTGGATGTCGACCGGCAGGTCGAGATACTCGAAGATGCGGCCGAACAAGGCCAACGAGGTCTGCACCTCGACGCCGAGCCGCAGCAGCGACACCGCCGGCCGGAACAGGCTCGTCTGCAACGTCGTGAACGCCACCAGCGTGCCGACCGAGATCGTGCCCGTGTGCCCGACGGCCCAGTAGATCATCGCGGGCATCGCGGCCATGACGATCTGGATGGACGACTGCCGCCAGCGCCCCGCCATGCTCATGCGCACCCCGAGGTCGGCCAGCTCGTCCGAGGCCCGGCCGAAGCGCTCGGTCAGGCCGGCGGCCTGGCCCATCGTCCGGCCCAGCAGGATGCCGCTGATCGACAGCGACTCCTGCACCATCGAAGCGATCTTCGCCAGCTTGCGCTGCCGCTCGGTGGTGATGCGCTTGCGTTCCGTGCCCACCTTGCGGCTGATCCACACGAACACCGGCAGCAGCAGGAGCGAGATCACGGTCAGCCGCCAGTCGAGCGCGACCATGGCGGCGATCGTGGCGATCACGGTGGTGAGGTTGGAGACGAGAGAGGAGGCGGTCGAGGTGACGACCTGCTGCATGCCGCCGATGTCGTTGGCGATGCGCGACTGCACCTCGCCAGTCTTGGTGTGGGTGAAGAAGGCCAGTGACATGCGCTGCAGGTGCGTGTACACCGAGATGCGCAGATCGTGCATGACCCGCTGGCCGATCGTGGTGGAGATCAGAGTCTGCACCACGTCGAAGACGCTGGTCGTGACCGCGACCGCGATCATGCCGAGGGCGAGCAGCGCCAGCAGCCCGGCGTCCCTGGCCGGGATCGCCACGTCCAGCACCTCGCGCAGCAGGAACGGCTGGGCGAGCGACACGAGCGAGGCGAGCAGGATGAGTGAGCCCACGAGAGCCAGACGGCCACGGTAGGCGCGGAACAGCGTGATGATGCGCCGCAGCGGCGCCCGTGGTTCCTCCGCCAAGTGGGTGCTCCTCTCAGATGTCCACTCAAACAGAGGTTAACTCATATTTGTTCCGGCTAAGCTTAAGGTATGGCGGAAAAGGAGCTCGCGGAGCTCTTGCACCTGGTCAGCCGGCGGCTGCGGCATGGATACGTGCGGCGGCTGGTCCCGCTCGGGCTCAGCCCGAGCCAGGCGCGGGCCTTGCGTGTGCTCGCCGACGCCGACCCCGAGCGGCCGCTGCGGATGGTCCAACTGGCCGAGGAGCTGCGGATCGTGCCGCGCTCGCTCACGCCCGTCGTGGACGCGCTGGAGGAGGCGGGGCTGGTGCGCAGGCAGGTCGATCCCGGCAACCGCCGCTCGACGCTGGTCGTCGTCACCCCCGAGGGACGCGCCGCCGCCGGGCAGGCGCGCGAGGCTCGCCGACAGGCCGGCGAGGAGCTGTTCGCGGTGTTGTCGGAGGAGCAGCGCGAGCAGCTGGGGGAGCTGCTGAGCGTCGTGGACGGCCAGTTCAGGTGACAGCGGCGGCGTGGGGCGCGCCTTCAGCGTTCCACGCCGCCGACGACCGTCCCGATGCAGGGCGGCCCGGCGACGAGCGCGGCGTACGGATAGCGGCCGCGTGCGTCGAAAACCGCGAAATCGGCGCGGGCGCCGGGGCTCAGAGACCCGATCCGGCCCGGCCCGCGATCCATGCCCAGTGCCCTGGCGCCGCCCAGCGTGGCCGCCTCGACCAGCTTGCGATCCAGCCCCCGGGGCCGTAGTCCGAGCTCACGCGCGTGCCGCTTGATGGCCGTCGCCAGCCCGAGCGGCCCGGCGGCGGACGCCTCGCGGCCGGTGCCGAGGGCGAGGGAGTTGCCCTCGTCCAGCAGGGCGAGGGCGTCGGTCACGGGCGGCGGCACCGACGGGCACAGGGCGACCGTGGTCTCGCGCAGCCGCAGCAGCTTGCGCTCGCCGGGATCGAGCGACCGCGTGCAGGTGACGTGGCACAGCGGCCCCAGCACCCCGGCCTCGTCGAGTGCGGCGGGTGAGTGCCGGTCCAGGTCGGCCAGCAGCCGCAGCCCGAAGGTCCTGGCCAGCACGGCCACGTCCTCCAGCACCTGAGGGTTCCTGGTACGTGCCGCGATTCCCACCGCGAACGGCCGGTCGATCTCCCGGATCGCCGTGATGACGGCGTCGCGCTCGCGTTCCTCCCAGTCTTCCTCGCTGTCGGCGTTCACCTCGATGTAGGTGATGCCGGGCATCCCCGCGGGTTCGGCCAGGTGGCACACCACGCTCGCCCGCGCGGTCACCCCACGTGCCGCCGACGGCGGGATCGAGCAGGCGTCGACCGGCCCTGCCACGATCATCCCCGGCCACCGGCGCTCCTCGCTGACGGGAAAACACGAGAGCAGCTCGGCCCGCGAGCCCACCTGGAGCACCCGATCGCCCCTGATCACCACGGCGCCGTCGCGGAGGGGATCGTCGCAGACGGGCAGGACCAGCGGCGCGGAGTGGAGCACGATCGGCACGGGGGAGCGCCGCCCTGGGATCGGCCGGGCAGGCCGTCTTGCCGTCGGTCCAGCACGCGTCGCAGCAGAGGGCATCAGCACTCCCGTCGGATTTACCTTTCAGGGAATTAAACGTGAGCTACGCTAGGGAATCAATCAATCAGGTCGAACCAGGCAAATCCCTAGGTAAGTAGCGTCCGGAGAGCCGGGCCAGCTTCAGGCTCAGGTGCAGGGCCAGCCGCTCGCCGCCGTCCTTCAGGTCCGTACGGGCGAGTTCCTCCACCCGCTGTAACCGGTAGTACAACGACGTGCGGTGCAGTCGCAGCGCCCGGGACGTGGCGACCGCGCTCCCGGCCAGGTCCAGATACGTCTCCAGCGTTTCCAGCAGCGGCAGGTACTGCGCGTCCCCGAGCAGGTCCTCGAGCCCCGGATGCAGCTCCTGGTCGGGCAGGTGGGTGAGCAGGCGGTACACGCCCAGCCGCGCCCACTCGGCGGTTCCCCCGAGCCCCGGCACGCGGGCGGCCACCTCGGCCGCGTGCCTGGCCTCCTGATACGACGCCACCGCCGCCGCCAGGGTGGGCTTGGCCCGCCCAACCCCGACCACCACCGGGACCGGCATGGCCGCGTGCAGCTCGTCCGGCGAGACCGGCGCCCCGGCCGTGAGCAGCACGGCGTGGTCGTAGCGGACCAGGTGCAGCGGATGATGACCGCTGAGCCGCCGCCGCAGCGCCAGCAGCCCCTGCTCCAGCGCCAGCCGGAGCGGGTCGGACGGCTCGGTCACCAGCGGCCTGGCCACCTGCACGGTCACGGCCTCCGCCTGCGGGAACGCGCCTGCCTCGATCAGCTGCCTGGCCGCGTCCGGCTCGCCGAGCAGCACCCCGGTGACCGCCTCCAGCTCGCGGTGCGAGGCGAGACCGCTGGCCAGGCTCTCGTGGAACAACGCCAGCGCCAGGCCCGGGGCGGCGGCCGCGGCCTCGGCGACCTGCGCCTCCGACATGGCCGGCTCGGCGTCGATGAACCACAGGAAGCCGAGCAGCCCGTCGGCGTGCCGCACCGGCACGCACACGCGCGGCAGCAGCCCCAGGTGCGGCGCGCCCAGGGTGCGGATGGGACCCGGCGCCTCGTGCACGCCGGCCGCGCGTAACCACTGGCGCACCTCGGGAGTGGTGTGCCTGCGCAGGATCGAGTCGCGGCGGATGTCGTCCATGGCGCCGTTCTGCTCGCTGTAGGCCACGACACGTTGCACGCGGTCCTCGAGTAACAGGGGTCGGCCGAGACGGGCGGCGAGCTCGTCAACGGTCCGCTGAAGATCCGCCACAACCACCCCCTTACATGCATATTTCAACATTTGTAGGACAGGCCGCTACAGGTCTTCCCTACAACTGTTCGGTGATCTCCGTCAACAACGTCTATACCGTCGATCCGTGAACCTCCCGAAGAAGCTGCTGAAGGGGTTACTCGCGGCCATCGTGCTCATCCCGGTGAGCCTCGTGGCGACCCCCGCTTCCGCAGCACCCCCCACCGATCCGGAACACCCATGGCGGCGCGACCACTGGCCGCGAACGCAGCCCTGGCAGAGCGACACACCCCTCGACGCCCAGACGCTGCGCGGCCGCCCCGCGGGCGGCACCCAGCCCATCGACCCCCAGAACTGGGAAAATCCCGACAACATGACCTGGGCGGACTACAAGAAGCCGCCCGGCACCAAGTGGAACGACCCCGCGGTGAAGGGGTCGAAGCGCACCTTCAAGGGCGCTCTCATCCTGCTCGACTACCCCAACCAGCAGTTCGTCGTCACCCAGCCCAAGGGCTCGACGATCTACGCCAACCCGAGCGCCGAGGCCCACGACATCCCGCGTGACCAGGTCGCGAAGTTCTACCAGGACTTCCTCAACACCCCGAACGACCTCAACAAGGGCCACACCATCCATGAGTACTGGATGGAGGACTCGGGCGGCCGCTTCGGTGTGGAGCTCACGGGATTCGGCCCGTACACGATGCCGGGCAAGGACCACGAGTACTCCATGGAGTACCAGCGGGACGCCTGCCCGGCCGGTGACACCTGCACCAGGAACCTGCGCACCGACGGCAACGCCGCCTGGCTGGCCGCCGTCGGCCCGGACGTGGCCGCGCAGTTCGACTTCGTCTTCTACCTGAGCGCCGGCCAGGACGAGTCGTCCACGTGGCAGGAGTTCGGGATGATGAAGTTCCCGACGAAGGAGGACGTGACCGACGAGTGGGGCCCGCCCGATCCCAACCTGACCAACTGGTCCAGGACCCGCTACGTCGAGTGGACCTCCTGGCAGGCCGGCTCCAACTTCTGGCCCAACGCCCGCTTCGGCGTCGACTCGGTCCAGGCGGAGAGCTCCGGCATGGCGGTCTACGCCCATGAGCTGAGCCACATCATGGGCGTCGCCGACAACTACAACAATCCGTACGCCGTGCCGCCCAAACGGGCGTTCACCGGCATCTGGGAGATGCTCAGCCGCGGCAGCTTCAACGGCCCCGGCGGCCCGCACTCGCGCTGGCTGATCCCGCCCACCGCGGGCGCGTCCATGGGCGCCCAGCACATGCTGCGCAACAAGATCAAGCTGGAGATGGTCGACGAGCAGAACGTCCTGCGGCTGTCCCGCGAGGCGCTGGACGAGTCCGGCCTGGTCACCGCCAAGGTCCTCGCCCGGGCCGTGCAGCCGGGCCAGGACGAGCTGGCCGGGATCAACATCTCCTTCGACACCGGAGACAAGAGCTCGTGCGACTCGGCCGATCCGCTGTGCGACGGCGGCGGCTACGAGAACTACACGGTCGAGGTCGTGGACCGCATGGGCACCGACTCCTTCACCCCCGACTCCGGCGTGCTCCTGGCCAAGACCAAGAACCAGGACCGGGCCCCGTTCGAGTGGGTGGTCGACGCCAACCCGCAGGACATCGGCATGACCGACTACGTGCTGCCGGACGGCACCAAGGTGCCGATCACGATCGGCGACTACCGGCAGTTGTCCGACGCCCTCTTCCATGCGGGCACCGACTCGGGCAGCGAGTACGAGTTCCTCGACGAGGCCAACCGCCTGCACTTCTACGTCACCGACCTGAAGCGCAACCGTGAGGGCGAGCTGTCCTACACGGTCGCCGTGCGCTCGCTCGACGGCGCGGGACCGCAGCAGCGCGGAGTCAAACTGCTCCCCGGGGCCGGCGTCCCGGCCGGCAAGAACATCTCCTCCTGCACCTTCCCGCTGTTCAACACCGGCAAGGCGGCCCCGGCGCAGGGCCAGCATCCGGAGGACGTCAGCGCCTACCTGGGCTCCGACGTCTACCGGCTCAAGGCCGAGGTCCAGGGGAAGGGCTGGACCACTCAGGTGCCGAACGCGCTCGCCTCCGTCGCGTTCGGCAAGCAGGCGCTCGTGACCGTGAACGCGGTCCGCGAGGCCGGCGGCGACCGGCTGGCCAGGGTCAAGCTCACCGCCACCTCGGAGAGCGACCCGGCCAAGACCATGACCGCCACCTGCCACGTGATCGGCTTGTAGCGGAAAGCCGTGGGGTACGGCTGGCGCGGGCCGTACCCCATTCGGTTGAATCACCCCCGTAGAGGGGGTGTTCATTGACCGGGGACCTGCCCGACAAGACAGACAATCTTCCAGAAAAGCCGCGAAGACGTCGAAGAAAGGTGCCATGGGCGGCATCCGTCTCCGCGGGCCTGGCGGCGGCCGCGGCGAGCGTCCTGGCGGCATCGGTGGAGTGGGAGATCCCGCCGCTCGCCAAGGTCGGCGTGACCCTGGGGGCGGCCATCCTCGTCGGGCTCACCACGTGGGCCACCACCGAGTCGCGGCCCAGACGCCCGGAGATCAGCGGCAGCACCGGCGGCGTCGCGCCCGATCAGTGGCCGCCCGTCCCCGAGCACTTCACCGGCCGCGCCGAAGCCCTGGCCGAGCTGCGTGACGTCTTCGCCTCTCGCCGCAAGGCCACGGACCTCTCACCGCCCCTCGTCGTCTCCGTGTACGGTCGCGGCGGCGTCGGCAAGTCGGCGCTCATGACCCGGTTCGGGCAGGAGGTCGCCGACTGGTTCCCCGACGGCCGGCTCTACGCCGACCTGCGCGGCGGCGTCGACGCCCCGGTGCGCCCTGACGAGGTCCTCATCGGCTTCCTGCGCGCGCTGGACGTGCGCCTGACGACCGACCCCGGCGGCCTGGACGAATTACGCAAACTCTGGCTGACCTGGACCAAGGGCCGCAGGATCCTCATCGGCCTGGACAACGCCCACGACGCCGACCAGGTCAAACCCCTGATCCCGGCCGAGCCGGGGTGCGCGGTGCTGGTGACGTCGCGCGCGCCGCTGTTCCTGAACGGCACCCACGACACGCGGCTCGGCGTCTTCAGCGAGGCGCACGGCGTGGAGCTGCTGGCCAGGCTCAGCGGCGGCGCCAGGATCGTCGACGACCTCGACTCCGCCAAGGAGATCGTCCGGCTGTGCGACTACCTGCCGCTGGCGATCAACATCTGCGGCGGCCGGCTCGCCACCCGCGAGCAGTGGACGCTGCGCGAGATGGCCGGCCGGCTGGCCGACACGCGCCGCATCCTCGACCAGCTGGAGCTGGCCCCGACCGTCGACAAGAGCGTGCGCGCCTCGGTGCAGCTCAGCTACGACGACTGCACCGGCATGCAGCGCCGGCTGCTGCGCCTGCTCAGCGCGCTGCCCGCGCCCGACGTGCCGGGCTGGGTGGCCGGCGAGCTGCTCGACATCTCCGGCCTCGACGGCGCCGACCAGCTGGAGGCGCTCATCGACGCCCAGCTCGCCGAGTGCTCGGGCACCGACCAGACCGGCGCCATGCGCTACCGGCTGCACGACCTGGTCCGGGTCTTCGCCGCGGAGCTGACCGAGCAGGACGAGGGCGAGCGGCGCAGAGCCGCGATCGAGCGGGTGCTCTACGGTTACCGCCGCCGCGCCGTCCAGGCATTCGAGGAGCTGGAGGACCGGTGGTGGATGGCGCGGAGCCTGCGTTACCTGGGCGAGGCGCACCTGGAGGCCGGCGGGCGCCAGGCGGCCGTGGCGCCGCTGGAGCAGG